>CAYWON010000170.1:0-14497 GCA_964459885.1 uncultured Archangium sp. | reverse complement strand
AGTGCAGGCCTTCGAGCGCGGCGGCGGCGTAGATGCCCGCGCCCGGCTCGAGCGACGGCAGCGCGTTGATCTCGAGGAAGTACGGCACGCCGGCATCAGACAGGCGGAAGTCGACGCGCCCGAGGTCCTTGCAGTCGAGCTTCTTGATCACCGACCGCGCCATCTTGCGGATGCGCTCGGCCATGTCTTCGTCGATGGTGGCCGGCGCGCGCACCGACACCGACTTGTCCGAGCGCATCTTCAGCTCGTAGTCGTAGATGGCGTACTTGCGGCTCTGCGCGGTCGCCGAATCGACGATGTACTCGACCGGCGCCAACACGCCGTCGAAGTCGTTGTCGACAGACTCCAGGAACGGCACCGTCACGTCGCGCCCGACGATGAACTCTTCGACCAGCACACCCGACGGGTAGCGATCGAGCGCGGCGTCGACCTTCTTGCGCAGGTCGTCGACGTTCTCCGCGACCGAGTCCTGGCTGATGCCCTTCGAAGAGCCTTCGAAGTTCGGCTTCACGATGACGGGGAAGTGCAGCTCGTCGGGCTTCAGCTCCGACAGCTTCTCGACGAACTGCCAGCCCGGCGTGCGCACGCCCTCTTCACGCAAGATGAGCTTCGTCAGCTGCTTGTCCAACGTGACGGCGAGCGCGTACGCGTCAGAGCCGGTGTACGGAAAGCCCAGCTCGTCGAAGAGCGCGGGGAAGAACGCTTCGCGGAAACGGCCGCGGCGCCCTTCAGCGGTGTTGAAGATGAGATCAGGCGAGAACGCCTCGAGGCGAGCCACGGTGCGTGACGCTGGGCCGGAGACCTCCATCTTCTCGACGCGGTGGCCGAGCCGCTCGATGGCCGCGGCGAGTGCGTTGACGGTCTCCTCGGTGTCGAACTCAGCCTCTTCTTCAGAGTCGGACAGCCGCAGGTTGTGAGTGAGCGCGATGCGCATGTGTGGACCTTGGTGGGTGGTGACGCGAGCGTCTTACTCGCGCCTCAGAGGAAGCTGTTGCTTGAGCCGCGCCGGCGCCCTCGCCTCTTCGGGGCGCGCCACGCGTTGAGGCTGATCAGCCTGGACCTTGCCGTCGATGACCTGTGTCTGCGCCCATGTGTCGCCGAGCCGCAGCCCTTCTTTGTCGCGGAGGCACTGCAGCGCCTCGATGCTGCCGATGACCGCCAGCCCCGCGAAGAACGCGCGCGCGCCGAGCTCCGGCATCATCGCGAGGATGATGATGAGGCCGAACGGCGCGTTGCGCAGCACGCTGTCGCGGTGACGCGCGCCACTGCGCGTCGGCAGGTACACGACCTTCACGCCGAAGATCTTCTTCCCCGGTGACTGGCCCTGCAGCATGCCGTCGGCGAACAAGATGTAGAGCAGCGCCATGACCACGCCGGCCGGACCGGTCGAGACATAGAGCGCCCAGGCGATCACCACGTCGACGATGCGCGCGCCCGATCGCAGCAACAGCGAGGCCTTCGGGTAGCCCGAAGGTTCCTCTTCGCGGACCAGGCGCAGGGCTCTCACGACTCGCCCTTGTCGTCTTCTGACGCCAACACGTGCAGCCGTTCCCACGCCGACTGCATGGGGTCTTCCTTCGAAGGGCCTGCGAGCCGCGCGAGGTGCTGCTCTGCATCGGCGGGATCCCGGTAGCTGTCGAGGTGCGGGATGACCTCCGCAGGCGCGAGCACCGGCGGGCCTTCGCGGGTGAAGAACACGAAGGCCATCGATGGCCGCTTGCTCGACTCGCGCATCGCGAACTGCACGCCGTCGAACTTCCAACCCTTCGGCGACCACTCGTTCAACACACGTTCGATCGAGTGCTCGTCCACGCTCGAGAGCTCCACCACCTTGTAGTGGAGCTCGCGCGGTAGTTCAGGCTCGGCCGGTGCTGGAGTGGCGCGCTTCTTCGCGCGCTTGGGTGCCATGGCGGTGTTCGAAGTTACCACCAGACCATGCGGTACTTGCCATTGCTGTCGTACGCCGACATCGGCGTCTCGGCCGCGTCGGCCCACAGCAAGCTGACGAGCGTCTTCGCGCCGATCGCGCCGACACCACCGAGGATGTACGGCACCGGCGACTGCGTGAAGCCCGTCGTCGGCCCGAGCAGCAGGCCCGACACCAGCAGCACCACACCACCGACGAGACCGCCGAAGAGGTTGGCGCGCATCACCTGACCGAAGCTGGGGTTGAACTTCAGCGCCGCCAACGCCATCAGGCTCGCGCCGATCGCAGGCAACAACATCACGGTGTCGATGCCTTCACGCACGGTGAGCCCGGTGTTGGTGGTGGCGAGGATGCCGACGATGAGCGCGCCGTAGATCGCCGCCCAGCCACCGCCCGAGGTGACGAGCGCCATCTTGTTGAGCGGGTACTCGTTGCGCGTCAGCACCGCCGAGATCCACGCGCCGGCCGCGCCGCCGATGAGCGAGAGCCACGCCGTCGCGTAGGCGTCGTTGTGGCGCGTGGCGAGGTCGCCGATGGCGCCGAGGAACATGCTGCCGAACACCGAGTTGATGATGCCGAAGTTCGCCGTGCTGACGCTGATCCAGTTGTTGAACTGCCAGATGGCCGCCGACGCGAAGCCGATGCCGGCGCCGAGCAAGCCCGACGTCAGGTACATCAAGCGCGCGTTCGAGCCGGTGACGATGTCGCTGCACGACGTCGGTCGCTCGTCAGCGGGGAACGACTGGTACGGCTCCGGCAACGTGCCCGCGGTCGGGTTGCAGCCGGCCGTCTCGCCCATCTTCGCGCCGGGCACGGGGTGCTGCGGCGACGCGTGAATCGCGCGGGGAATCAGCTGCGTCGCGAGCGCGCCGAGGCCGCCCATCAACGTGTGGTGCGTCAGGAAGATGGCGCTGCCAGGGCCGCTCAAGAACGCGCCTTCGCGCGGGTGACCGTCGATCATCGCGCCGGGGCCCGTCGACGGCAGCTCCGTCGGTTGCTCGAGCTGCTCCGGCAACGGCGCCGGCGGCGGCACGGCCTCGAAGCTGCGCGTCTCGGGCGCGGGCGGCGCGTCGGGCACCGGCACTTCGGGCTCGGCCTGCGGCTGCGGAGGCGGCGCCTGGTAGACGCCTGCGTCGTACTCTTCAGTCGCGCCCGACGGCACGATGATGACGCGCTCTTCCGGCTGCGACGTGGGGATGTCCGGCGTGGACTGCGCGAACGCGACGAACGCTGACGTGACGACGACCGACACGAAGAGGCGGTGCATGGTGGTTTGCAACATAGCCCGCATACGGTAGCTGCCCAGCATGCCGAGTGAAGCCTTCCGCGAGTTCTCTCCCCGCATTCACGCCTCCGCGTGGGTGCACCCGACCGCGACACTGCTCGGTGACATCGAGCTCGCCGAAGACGTCTCGGTGTGGCCCACCACTGTGTTGCGCGGTGACTGCGGGACGATCCGCGTCGGGGCGCGCACCAACCTGCAAGACGGCACCATCGCGCACGCCACCGCTGGCTTCAGCGAGACCACCATCGGTGCAGATTGCACCATCGGCCATCGCGTCATTCTTCACGGGTGCACGGTCGGCGATCGCTGCCTCATCGGCATGGGCAGCATCCTGCTCGACGGGTGCGTCATCGGCGCTGGCAGCTTCGTGGCCGCCGGATCACTCGTGACGCCCGGCAAGGTCTTCGAGCCCGGGAGCTTCATCGTCGGCTCGCCGGCCAAGCGCGTGCGAGGAGTACGCGAGACCGACCTCGTGATGATCGAGCACGCCTGCAAGACCTACCTCGAGCTGGTGCGCGGCTACCGTGGCCAATGACGCGCCGCAGGTGATCAACGTGGCGCGCGCGTTCGAGCGCATCACCACGCACTGGGACCCGCACGTCGGCGGCGACATCAACGACTTCCAGCTGAGGCTCGTAAAGCTGCAGGGCGAGTTCCACTGGCATCACCACGACGTGGAAGACGAGCTGTTCTTCGTGGTGTCAGGCGAGCTGTTGATGCGGCTGCGGACCGGCGATCAAACAGTGCGGGAAGGCGAGTTCATCGTCATTCCCCACGGCGTCGAGCACTGCCCGGTCGCGGTCACGCCCGAGGTGCACTGCCTGTTGCTCGAGCCGAAGAGCACCGTGAACACCGGCGGCGTCGTCAACGAGCGCACACGCACCGAGCTGAAGCGGCTCTAACGCGCGAGCTTGATCACCGTGTCCCACGTGCGCGTGGTGACGTCCTTGCCGAGCGTCTTCTCGATCAGCGTCATGAAGATCGGGTTCCCCGGCTCGGGCACGTAGCTGGTGAACGCTTCGACGCCGCGCAGCGCGTGCAGCGTCGCGTTGTCCAGGGTCACCGGCAGCTTCGGCGTCGTCGACGCAGGGCGCTTGAGGAACGTGACGACGCGCTTCGCGCCCTTCCCCACCTTCAGTGACGCGAAGGGGTCTTCCTCGATCAGCGCCTTCAGCACCTCGACGCGCCGCACGATGGTGGGGAACACACGCGCGACGTGGGCTTCGAGCGCCGACTCCACAAACTTCTCGATCGCCGCGTCCGGCTTCGCGGGGCCGTCAAACAAGACGTTGCCGCTGCTCAAAACGGTCTTCACGTTCTCGAAGCCGGCTGACTCGAGCGCGCGCTTGAGGTCGGGCATCTTGAGGTTCATCGGGCTGACACCGCGCAGCAGCGCCGCGTACCTCATGGCTTTCGTTCCTCGCGGTAGAGCTCAGCCAGCGCGTGGGCCTTCTCGACCTCGTCGCGCGCGGCATCGAGCTTCATCACCTTCTCGAACTGCGCGGCCTGCGCTTTCAGCGTCTCGGTCACCAGCACGCCGCCCGACATGCGCGCCCGTGCGCTCTGGCGCTCTTCTTTCAGTTCCTGCAGCTGACGCCCGAGCTCTTCAGCTGCCTCCAACAACAGCGAAGAATCGGCCTCGGTCTGCGCGAGCGCTTCGTCAGTGCGCGCCAACAAGCGCTGCGCTTCGGTCTGGTCGCGCGCCAGCACCTTGAGCACCGCCGCGTCGCTCGTCGCCGGCCGCTTGCCTTCGATGCCGGTGATGCGGGCGCGGTACTTCTCTTGATCGCGACGGAGCTCGGCGCGCAGCGCCAACAACGTCACCGCTGACTTCCGCGCCTCCGCCGACTGTCGCTCGAGCGAGTCGACGAGCTGATCGAAGATCGCCAGCGGGTCCGCCGGGGCCGCGGGCGCCTTCTTCTTCTTGAAGAACCCGAACACCATGACGCGACGTCAGCACACGAGCCGCAGCGCGGCGATCGCCTTCTGCAGGTGAATGTCGGGCGCGCCCGCGTGCTCCAGGTACTTCGCCATCGGCACGCCGTAGACGCCGAGGAGGTGCAGCAACAGCGTCACCGACTCCGCGCGGCGCCCTTCAGCAGGCGCGAGGCCCGCCGCTTCGGCGACCGCGTTGACGATGTCGGTCAGCCGCTGCGCCAGCGCTGACTCGGCCGCGTCGGTCGCGCCCACCTCGGGGAAGAGCGCGTCGAACGCCGGCGCGTCAGCCGCAGCCGAGACCGCCTGGCCCGCGGCCACCTGTTGGAGCGCGTCGAGGTGCGGCAACAGCCGGTCGAGCGCTTCGCTCGTCACCTTCACGTCCGCCGGCAGCAACGTGCGCCACGCCGTGTCGAAGTCGGTGCGCGCGAGCTGAATCTCCGCGTCAGACAGGTGGCTGTAGAACGCGCGCCCACCTGCGTCGCGTTGCTCCAGGACCAGCGAACGCAAGTCGGTGTTCTCTTCGCCCAGCGAGATGAACGAGAGCGCGATCTCCAGACCTTCGTACGGACTCCGCGTCTTGCGAATGAGCTCCAGGTCGACGCCGTCTTCGCCGTCGGTCACCAACACCACCGTCGCGCGCGCCAGGTACGGGTCAGCGCCGCGCGCGCGCCCGATGGAATCGAAGGCCGAGACCAGCGCCAGCGAGATGTCCGTCTGCCCTTCGGCCGGAGACTCTCGGAAGAGCTTGTAGATCTGCCGCGCGGCCTCATCGCCGGTGTCGACGCGCACCAGCTCGCTGGGTTGGTCGTTGAAGAACGAGAGGTACAGCGGGTCGAACGGCAGCCCCGAGGCGGCCTTCACGCGAATGGCGTTGAGCTCCGCGATGATGAGCGCGTCACGAAAGCGCGCGCGGCTGCCGTGCATCGAGCCCGACGCGTCCATCACGTAGACGCGCACCGCGCCCTGCCGCGCGTGCCGGGGCTGCGGAGGCGCCGTTTCTTCGAGGTAGCTGCGCACCAACTGACGCCCAGCCGCGAGGTCGAGCACCAGCGCACCCGGGCGATCGAGCACGAAGTGCTGCAGCTGATCGAGCGAGTTGGTCGTCTCGTACGTCATCAGCTGCGTCGGGTACGGCACGCGCCGCTGCACCGGGCGCGTGGTCGTCGTCTCGGCCTCGACCACGTCTTGCGCGAGCGCGTCTTCGACGTCGAAGAAGCGGGCGCAGCCTGCCGCCAGCTCGAGCGCCTCGCGCTGATCGTCGCTGAGCTCGAAGGCGAACTTCGCGAGCCGATCAGCGACCTCATCGTCGAGGCCCTTCTTTCCGCCCGGCGCGAGGCCGTCGCTGGCGTCGTACGCCGCCGGCCTCCAGCCCACCGACCGCAACGACTCAGCGCGCGTGACCGCCGAGGCCAGCGCCCCGGGCTCGGTGAGCGACAACGCCGCAGCGCCCGCCATGTCGGCCAGCTTCGCGTCGCCGGCCTCGACGGCGCGTTCGTACAGCGCGCGCAGGCTGCGCCAGGCGGTGTGGGGCGACGCGCGCGCGGCGTGGCGCACGTGCCGCAGCAGCTCATCGAAGGACTTCACCGCCGGTGCCGATCTCACCCGTTCGCGGGCGGCGCCCAGCTGCAGCCGCAGTCGCCGCGTTCGATCACGATCGAGCTTCGTCTCGGAGCCCATACGCAGCACCAGCTCGTACGCGAGGTCCAGATCGCGGCGCTTGGCGACAGTGTCGTTCACCTGCCGCTGCGCCCGCTCCGCGAGGAACTCGGCGACCGCGAGGCGCGCCTGCTGCGGCACGCCGATCACCGCCACCGGCGCCTTCGTGAGGATCTCCGGCGTCACCACCGCGCCCGAGAACACCGCCGCCACCTTCACCACGCGGGCGAGGCGACTGAAATCGGCGGCGAGCCCTTCACGCAGGCCCGTCGTCAGGCCTTCGCTCGCGGCGACGCGCTCGATGACGCGCAGCGCTTCGTCGAACTCTTCGAGCGTGGCCTTCGCGCGCGCCAGCAGGCCCTGATGGAGCTGACCCGTGCGACCGGCGCTGTCGCCGAGCTCGCGAAGGAGCCGCGCGTCGCCAGAGGTGTGCACGCCGACGAGGTCGAGGTCGCGATCGAGCGCGTGCAGCAGCGGCAACGGGCCAGGCGTGGGGCTCCGGCCGACGAGCCGCAACGCGCGGTCGGCCAGACTCAACGGCGGCGCCCGGCCGGCGCGGAGCGCGTCGACCCTCACCTTCAGCGCGTTGAAGTCGTCGACGTACATCGCGGGTCACCGCTTCGAGCGCACGTCCAGGACCCGGCGCGAGAAGGTGGTGAACGCGCCGTCGACCGCCGCCAACTCATCACGGAGCGTGTCGAGCGACTGGGAGCTGCCGCCACCAGCCGCGACGTGCAGCCGCTGCAGCACCCCTTCGAGACGCACCAGCTCGCCTTCTCGCGTGACCAACAACGGGAACCGGCTCTTCACCAGCGCGTCGAAGCGCTTCTCGGCGTCGGCTTTCTCGCGCACGGGTGACGCCGCGCCCAGCGAGGTGTCGAGCTGCTTCCACCAGCTGCCGAGGTAGCGCACGCGCAAGGCCGCCGAGTGCAGCTCCGCCGTGGCGACGAGGGCGTGAACGTCTTGCGGCATGGGCACCACGCCCACGCGCTGCAGCAACGCGTCGAGCGACGCCAGCGCCATCAACTCACCTTCCACGGCCTTGCCAGCCAGCTGCCGGTAGGCGGTGTACGCCTCACCACCGAGCGCTCTGGCTGCGTCGGGCGCGCTGGTTCGCTCGGCCGTCAGGCCCTCGGCGTAGCCGCGCACGCGCCGCTCGAGCTCGTCTCGCACCGCGCGCAACGCGACGTCGGCCGCGGCGCCTTCGCGCGTGAGCTCGTCGAGCACTGACTGCACCAGCCGCTGCAGCTGTTCCAGCCGCTCGAAGGCCTGCACCGCCACCACGTCACGCGCGAACGCCTCGGCGACCGGCGCCAGCAGCTGGCTGCGCAGCCCGCGGTTGGCGGGCGAGAGCTCGACCAACGCCGCTTCCAGCTCGCGCAGGCGCCGGCTCTCGATGGAGAGCAGCTCGCGCGGGTCGCCCTTGCGCGCCGCCGGTGAGAAGCCCGCGATGGCGCGACGGCGGAGCGCGGCGCCCGTGCGATCGCGAACGCCCGCCAGGTGCTCGCGCAGCGCGCCCTGCTCGTCGGTGACGACCGACGAGAGCACCTGTGAGAGTTCGGCGAGCCGCTCAAGCTCCTCGGTGAGGTTGCGCGCGAGGCCGGCAACGGCGTCGAGCTTCATGGTGTCGTCGAACTCGGTGCTCTCGGCCGCGAGCGCGATCATCGACGCGGACTGCTGGCAGAACGACGCCACCTCGCGCGCGATGGCCGGCAACCGGTCTTGCAGCTCAGGCACGCGCCGCGCGAGCTCGAGCGTGTCGCCGAAGCTGCCGAGCAACGCGACGCCGCCACGGCCCTCGCCCTGCCCCGACATGCCGCGCGCGAGCCGTGAGCCGAGGCCCTGCAGCAGCAGCTCCGCGGCCTTGAGGAGCGTCTTCCGGTTGTCGGGGTGACGCGGGCCGGGCACCAGCTTCTGGCGCAGCGACACCGCCGACGTGCTGGCCACCGGCGCGCTCCAGCTGCGCGCCTGCGACTCGGCCGCCGAGAGCTCGTCGTGAGGGCGGAGATCCGCGGTCTCGCGCTCGAGCGACTGCTGCAGCGAAGGCGTCAGCTTCGCGAGCGCCTGCGTGAAGGCCCGGTGCTCGACGCGGATGATCTCGAGCTGCGCGCGCTCACGCGGGTCGCCCGACTGCTTGAGCAGCGCGTCGAGATCGCCCTCCGCCGGACCACCGAGGAGGAAGAAGTGCCGCAGCGTCTCGAGGTCCGACGGCTCGGCCACCAGCCGACGCTCCGGACGGCGGTAGAGGCGATCGCGCACCACGCCGGCCTTGAGCGCCCACAGCGCCTTCACCATCGAGCGCTGCGAGAAGTACTTCGTCGGCACGTAGTCGGGCAGCCGCGCGACCTGCGCCAGCAGCTCGCGCTCGAGCGTGTCGGCGAGGTCTTCGATGCCTTCGGCGACGACCGGCGGCACTTCCACGGCTTCCACCGCGGCCTGCAAGACATCGAGCTGCTGCAACGTCAGGCGGGCCTGCAGCGAGACGCGCTGGCCGGTCTGCGCGCGGTGCAGCATCTGCCCGCGGCTGGCGCGGCGCGCGAAGCTCTTGGGCGCGAAGCAGATGAACGAGATGCGGTCGGCGAAGGCCTGCAGCGTCTCGGGCGATCGCTGCAAGACCTCCGACAGGTAGCGGTTCGACGTCATCACCGCGCACTCGCAGCGGCCCGGCGTCACCTTGCGCCCGTGCTTGAGCTCGCGCTCGTGCAGCACGTTGAGGATCGAGCGCAGCAACATGTCGCGACCGTCGAACACCTCGTCGAGGAACGCGTGCACCGCGCCGAGCATGCCTTCCTCGGTCAGGTACTCGGTGCGCCCGGTCTCGGTCAGCACCTTGAAATCGACGGGCCCGATGAGGTCGGTCTGCACGGTGTTCTCAGCGAGCTGCTTGCTGAACAACGACGGGCGGCCTGACTCTTCGTCGACGACGCGCCCCAGCACGGCCGACGCGATGGCGCTCTTCGCCGTGCCCGGCGGGCCGATGATGAGCACGTGCTCGCGACACAAGAGCGCGAGCTCCAGCTGCGTGAACAAGGTGTCGCGCTCGACGAAGGCCTCGCGCAGCTCGCCGAAGAAGCCTCGAAACGCCGCCGCCGATTCCGCAAACCGCGCGTCGTCGGCCCAATGGCTCGGTGCATTCACAGGAGCGCCAGTATAACGACCGGCCACGAAAGCCCCCGCCGTGATCGACCCAGCGCCTCCGCCCATGCCGTCAGCCCGCTTCTTCGCCGGCTGGAGCGTCTTCGTCCTGGCCACCTACGTCGCCGTCGGCAGCACTGCGCAGTTCCTGCATCTGGCGTGGGGCCTCTGGTTCTCCGAGGTCTTCCTCTTCGCGGGCCTCGCGGTCATCGGCTGGCAGCTCTCGCGGCTGCAGGCGCGCCCGGCGTTCGGCATGACGCGCTTCGAAGGGCGCAGCTTCGGCCTCGGGCTCGCGTACGGCGCGCTGAACTACCTCGCGTGGGCGCTGCCGTTGATGGCGCTCGCCGAGGTCATCTTCCCGAAGTCCTGGATCGACACGTTCGACAGCTCGAAGCTCTTTGAGCGCCACAGCCAGCTCGAGGTCTACGTGGCCATCGCCGGCGCCACGCTCGCAGCGCCGTTCTGCGAAGAGCTCTTCTTCCGCGGTTTCCTGCAGCGCGGCTTCAAGGAAGCCCCACGCGGCATCGTGATGACGGCGCTCATCTTCAGCGCCTTCCACTTCGACCCCGTGGGGTTCCTCGCGCGCTTCGAACTGGGTGTGCTGTTCGGGTTGCTGGCCTGGCGCGGCCGTTCCGTGTGGCCCGCCATCGGCGCGCACGTCGCCAACAACACGGTCTCCACCGTCCTCTTCTTCGCGACGCGGGGTCAGCCCGACGCGCCACTCGACTGGTGGGTGCCGGTGAGCTGCTTCATCGTCGGCAACGCGCTGTTGTTCGCGTTGGTGCGCTTCAGCAAAGGCGTGGAGGCGAGCGCGCCGGAGCAGCGCGTCGAGGCGCCGCAGCGAGAACCCGCCGCGCTCTTCGGACCGTGGCTCGCGGTTGGCCTCGCGTCGTTCCTCGTGGTGCTGGCTGTCGACTGGCGCGGCGTGGCGCTCAACGTCATCGACGGGCGCGTGCAGCCCACCGAAGCGACGCGAAAGCGCGAAGACGTGAAGGCGCTGCGTGCGCAGGCGCGCGCCGGTGACGTCAGCCTCGACGCGTACGAAGCGCTGCTTCAGACAAAGCGGTAGCTCGACACCACGAAGCGCGGGCCCACCATCGCGAAGTGCAGCGTCTCTTCGTCGACGTCGCCTTCCGCTTCGATGCGGGCGCCGCTCTTCTTGATCTTCCGGTCACCGCCGCCGAGCAGGTACGTCTTGCCGTCGTCGGCCTCCAGCACCCAGAGGCCGCCTTCGAGGTCCCGGTAGACGACGGTGCCGGCCAGCTTCATGAGGCCTTCTTGAGCATCGCGCGGGCGAGGAAGAGGCAGATGAGCGCGTTCACCGCGAGCCAGGGAATGGCGAGGAACGTGAACGGCAGCCACGCCAGCGCCGGCGCGTGCGACCAGAGCGCGTAGCCGAGGATCGCCGCGAAGCCGATGGAGAGGCCGCCCACCACAGGCCGCAGGCCTTTCCACTTCACCGCGATGATGGCCAGCACGCTCGGGAGCAACGCCGAGTACACGAGCGGGTTCGCCGTCGCGCCGCGACCGAAGATGATGCGGTTGAGCCAGTCAGGCAGCGGCAGCGTGATCGCGGCCGTCACCGCGTTCGGGTCAGCGAACTTCTGGATGAAGAAGACGCCGACCGTCGAGAGCGCCAGGGGAATGAGGAAGCCCGGCGTGACGAGCACGTTCAGGTAGCCGGGCCGTTCTTTGCGGCCCAGCGTCAGGAGCACGAAGGCCAGCAGACCCGCGGCCCACGCGAAGACGGTCCAGTTCGTCGCACGGTACGAGTACGTCGAGACGTCCTGCGTCGCGGGGTGCTCCTGCGCGAGCTGCGCTTCAGGCGGCAGCAGCTCCGAGACGTCGGCGGCGCGGAGCTTCTTGAGGGCCTTCAGCGCGCCTTCAGCGTCGACGAGGCCGTGACCGTATTGATCGTTCCACCCGCGCGTACCGGCCGCCGGCTTGGCGCTCATGATGATCGCCTTCTCGACTTGATCGGGGTTCTTCGCGCCGGCCGCATAGAGCAGCGCGGCCACGCCAGCGACGTGCGGCGTCGCCATCGAGGTGCCCTGGTACGACGCGTAGACCGTCTGCGCGACGTCCTGCGGATCGATGGTGTTCTGCACGACGCCCGCGGCTTCACCCTGCGACTTGTCGCCACCGGGCGCTGCGATGTCGAGCTCCTTGCCCCACGACGAGTACGGCGCCTTGGTGCCTGAAGGCCCGACGGCCGCCACCGCGAACGAACCTGGGTACGCCGCCGGGTACTCGACGACGCCGCGGCCACCGTTGCCGGCCGCGCAGACCACGACCACGCCCTTGTTGCGCGCGTACATCACGGCGCGCTCCATGACGTCAGACCGGCCACCACCGCCGAGCGAGAGGTTGATGACCTGCGCGCCGTTGTCGGCGGCCCAGCGAATGGCGTCAGCGATGTCCGCGGAGTTGCCGCCGCCGAAGTGATCCAACACCTTCACCGGCATCAGCGTCGCGTCGAAGGCCACGCCCGCGACGCCTTCAGCGTTGTCGGTGGCCTGCGCGATGGTGCCGGCGACGTGCGTGCCGTGGCCGTGATCGTCGTTCGCGTGCGCGTCGTCGTTCACGAAGTCCCAGCCGTGTTTGAACTTCTGGCTGGCGAGATCGGGCACCTGCACGAAGTCGTCGTGGTTCTCCCAGGCGATGCCGGTGTCCAACACCGCGACGATGACGCCCTTGCCCGTCGATAGCTCCCACGCCTTCTCCATGTTGATCTGCTTGAGGTTCCACTGCGCCGGGTACATCGGGTCGTTGGGCACGAAGCTCGACTCGACCTTCATCAACGGCTCCGCCGCTTCGACCAGCGGGTTGGCGCGGATCTTCGCCAGCAGCGTGTCGAGATCGCCTTCGTAGGCGCCGGTGGTGATCGCCGAGCGCGGGCCTTCCTCTTCCGAGTTGAGCTCGAGATCGATGCCCCACTCGGCCTCGATGGCATCGAACTCGGCCTTGGTGGTGCCGTCGACGAAGTCCACGACGATGCGCCCGGGAATGCGCGCCGCAGCGTCATCGGGAAGATCAGCCGTCACGTAGCTCGGCCGCGAGAGATCGACGGTGTCGTCTTTCGCCGCATCGCGCGCGCAGGCCGCGAGGGTCACCACCAACGTCGCAATCAGGAGTCTGGGCATAGGACCTCGGTAAGACCTACGAACGACCGATGAGAACGATTGGATCTGTTCAGAAGTTCCGCGCCCTGCGCGCAAAGAAACCTGAAGAAAACCGTGAAGTTCAGCGAACGACCGCCCGCCCCATCAGCGAGGCGGCGGCCTTGCCCACCATGGGCAGGTTGCGCTGGTAGCTGCGCGTCGCGCCGGGAATCACTGCGAAATCGCCTCCGAGCCGTTCCAACACCGCGGCCCATCGCCCACGTTCCTGCGCAGCATCGTCTTCGGCGACGACGACCGCCATCGGCCAGCCGACCGACGCGCGGGCCTCGAAGTCAGCCGGGCGCACGAGCGACGGGTTGATGAAGACGAGGCCGGCCAACGTCGCGGTGTCGGCCAGCTGCAGCGCCACAGCGTCTGACGCGCCGATCGACGCGACCACCGGCGCCGCGCCGTCGGCGTTGTCGATGGCGAGCTCAAGCGCAGCGCGCGCGTCTTCGAGCCAGTCTGTGGGCGTGCGCGACACGGCGCCCTGGCTGCCCCCGACGCCGCGGTAGTTGAAGCGCAGCGTGGGGTGCCCGATGCGCGAGACGGCGAAGGCGAGCTCCGCGCCGACTACGTGATCCATGCCGCTGCCTTCGAGGGGTGGCGGCGGCAACACCAGCAGCCCGGGGCGCTTCTCACCGCGGTGCGAGACGCCCTCGAGCACCAGCCCTCCGTCGAGCGGGATCAACGTCGGTCGCTCGAGGAACTGCCCCTTCAGCACCATGACGTGGGCAAAACAAAACGGGAGCCCCGCGTAAAGCAGGACTCCCGTTCAGTTGAACCGCCTGGCAGCGGCCCGGCGCGTCTTAGAGAGAGCCCGGGTTGTTGCCGTACGCGGTGATGCGCTGCGCGTCGATCGCGCGGGCGACGAAGTTGATCGTCGACTGGCACGAGGCGGCGTCAGCCGGCGCGAGGTCCGAAGGCGTCGTGCCCGTTCCGGGGCAGTCGATGCGGTTGCGGATGCAGGCGTACTGCGCGTTCAGCGCGATCGTGCCCTTCGGCGAGTACGAGTAGTCGTCCCAGGTGACCTGGATCTGCGTCTGGCGCGCGTAGGTGTACGAGTCACCTTCGGGCTCCTGCACCGAGCGGAGCGCCGAGAACGTCTTGTTCGTGCCCTCGATGAGGTCCTTGATGTCGATCAGCGGCGCGTTGCCCAGCTTGTACTGCTGGTTGCCCAGGTCGAGGTACTCGGTCTGATCGAGGCCGGCCCAGATCACCCACTCCTTCTCAGAGCGGTAGTTCTGCTCGGTCCGGTTGCCCTGGCCCGCGGGGAGGTTGTTGTTACGGAAGCAGCTCGGCACCGCGATCGTGCGGATCGGCGTCTCGTCGATCGCGAGGCGGTAGATGCGCGGCTGACCGTTGTTGCAGCCAGTGAGGGCGACGAACGACAGC
>CAYWON010000169.1:12575-14701 GCA_964459885.1 uncultured Archangium sp. | reverse complement strand
CCTCTTTGCGACGTGCGGCTGGGCCGACGACGTGTGGTCTGAGCCGGCCCCGGGCATACGGCTGCTCGAGCGCAAGACGTCGTCACAGCGCGTCTACGCGGCCGTCGTGAAGCTCGCCGACTTCACCCTGCGGAGCACCACGTCGAAAGAGCGCAAGCAGACGACGTCGGCCTTCGCCGAGACAGTAGCCGCCACGGTGGCGGTCAACGCCGACTTCTTCAGCTACGACGACTACTCGACTGAAGGCCTCGCGGCCGGGCTCGGCGAAGCCTGGGCCGACACCCGCGACGACGTGACGGCGACCACGTTCGCGTTCGGGAAAGGCCGCGTCGAGCTGTCGCCTCGGCTCCCCATCGTGCGCTTCGACGCGGCGTGGATGGAAGGCGTGGTCTCCGGCGGCCCCGAGCTGCTGCGCGACGGCGTCACGCAGAGCAACCAGCAGCACCCGGTGAAGTGCTTCTGGCGTCACCCACGCACGGCGCTCGGGCTGTCGGCCGATCGGCAGACGCTCTACCTCGTCGTGGTGGACGGGCGCGCGAAGGACGCCGCGGGCATGTCGTGTCGAGAACTGTCGACGCTGCTGCGCGAGCTCGGCGCGTGGAACGCGACCAACCTCGACGGCGGCGGCAGCTCGACGCTCTGGGTGCGCGGTCGAGGCGTGGTGAACGTGCCGTCCGATGGCGTGGAGCGTGTCGTGGGCAACCACCTCGCCGTGCTGTCACGCGACCGCGTCACCGAGTGATGGCGCGATTCGCGGATCGCGGCGACTCGCTGCTACCTCGGCGCCCATGCGTCGCACTTCAGTCGCCCTCGCGCTGTTCGTCGCCACCGTCGCCGCCGCGGCCGACACGTGGACCACGCCCTTCGCCGGTGTGCGGAAGCTGTACCGCACGCAGACCTCGCCGAACCGGCAGATCCACGCGCTGGAGATCAACCTCGATCAACCCGGCGTGAGCCTGCGCTCGACGGCCACTGGTGAACGCCGACGCACCGTCTCTTCGTTCGCGAACCTCGTCGGTGCGCAGCTCGCGGTGAACGGCGACTTCTTCCTGTACGCCGACTACTCGACGGTGGGCCTCTCGGCCGGCAGCGGCGTGAAATGGCCGGGCACGAGCGATGACGGCGCCGAAGCGACGTTCGCGTTCAACGCCACCCGGCGGGAGCTGTCGGCGAAGTCGCAGACAGTCGCGTTCGACTCGACGTGGATGCAGGGCGTGGTGTCCGGCAAGCCCGACCTGCTGCGTGGCGGCGCTGTCAGCGCAAGTCAGCACACCGGCAGCCTGTGCACCGTGCGTCACCCTCGGACGGCGCTGGGGCTGTCGCAAGACGGCAAGAAGCTCTTCCTCGTGGTCGTCGACGGCCGCACGTCGGCGTCGGTCGGCATGACCTGCGGCGAGTTGGCGACGCTGATGCAAGGCCTCGGCGCGCACCACGCGGTCAACCTCGACGGCGGCGGCAGCTCGGCGATGTACGTGCGTGGCCAGGGCGTGGTGAACCGCCCGTCGGACGGCAGCGAGCGCGTGGTGGCCAACCACCTGGCGGTGTTTGCGCCCAGCAACAACTCGCAGGGAACGCTGAAGGGCATCATCTACGCCGGCAGCAACACGGCGGCCCGGCTCGCGGGCGTACGCGTGAAGGTCACTGGCGGGCCCGCCATCACCACCGACGCGACGGGCGTGTACGAGTTCCAGCTGCCGCCCGGAAACTGGACCGTGACGGCGTCGAAGGCCGGCTACATCACCGACAGCGTCACGCGCGCCGTGACTGCGGGCGCCACCATCTGGGGCTCCATGGGGCTGCAGCTCGTGCCTGTGCCCGTCGACACGGACGGTGATGGCGTCACCGACACGCAAGACAACTGCCCCGACGACGCGAACGCGAACCAGCGCGACACCGACGCGGACGGCGACGGCGATGCATGCGACGGCGACGACGATGGCGACGGCGTGCCCGACGAGGACGACAACTGTCCCCTCATCTCGAACGCTGGCCAGGTCGACGTGGATCGCGACGGCATCGGTGACGCGTGTGACCCGACCATCGAGCCACCCGACGCCGGCGCCACGACGCCAGACGCGGGCGAGCCTGAGGTCGACGCTGGAGTCATCGAGTTCGACGCGGGAGTC
>CAYWON010000169.1:0-12475 GCA_964459885.1 uncultured Archangium sp. | reverse complement strand
GGAGTCATCGAGTTCGACGCGGGAGTCGTCGAGCTCGATGGAGGTGTGGTCGAGCCCGACGCCGGGGTCGAAGAGCCGAGCCACGACGCAGGCGCGGTCGCGACGAGCCCAGACGCCGGCACCACGCCGTCGAACAATGATGACGGGGCGGCTCCGACCGGGTGCACGCAGGGCGTGGGGCTCGCGCTGCCCATGCTCGCGCTCTGGCTTCGCCGCCGTCGGCCAGCGTGAGTCATGGGTGGTCACCGTCGTTGACGGTGGCGAACACCACGCCGGTTCGCGCGCGCGCCGGCGGCCTCGAGCGCGACTCCCGCAAATTGGGGACTGATTCCCCACGGTGCGGAAACCGGTTCACGGGTGAGGGCCCGCACGGGTCGCGCACGGCGCGGACAACCCTCCGCCGCCTTCTCAATTGAGCCTGGCGACGAAGACGATCGACCCGGTACTCGGACGCGAAGGCAACGCCGGGGCCGCGGACCGGGCTTTCTGCAACTCTCGTGGGTCGATTCGTGAACCACCACGGGACGGGCACGCGCGGCCGAAGTCCACGTGTGACGTCGCGAAGAACGCCAACAACTCCGGCGTCCGACAAACACGCGCGCACCGGCTGCACGATACGGCGCGACAGCGAGCCGCTTCCCCTGCGCGCCCACGCCGTCTTTCTTCGACACACGGTGGTGCAGCGACACCGCCGAGCGCCTACGTCAGAGCGGCGTGAAGCTCAGCGTGCCCGCGAAGCCTTCGGCGCTGCCGCCACGCGGCGCTGTGTCGACATGAAAGGTGTAGTTCCGCCGATTGAGCGCGGCGTCACACGTGAGCGTGGCCGGTTGCTCGGGCGTCACCGTCACCTCGTCGCAGCCGGTCACCGTCACCGCCACGCGGCCCTTCGCGACCGAGAACGCCGCTTCAACGCGGACCTTCTCGTTCTTCGTATTGGCGTCGACGTACGCCGACTGCCGCGACCTGATCGCGCCCGCCGACAACGTACAGCGACCGCCCGGCGTCAGCGCTTCCTTGCGACAGCTCTGCACGAGCGCGTCCTTCGGTGCGTCACACGAGCAGAAGACCAACAGCAGCACGATCGAAGCTCGCATCGCTTCAACTCAGCACAGCTCGACGAAGCGCTGCAGCAACCGCGTGCCCCACGGCGTCTCACACGCCTGCGCGCGCGATCGCTCGGCGTCTGTCGTCTCTGCGGCCGCCATGCAGAAGCGGACCGATGCGGCGTCCATCTCCGGGTGGAACTGCACGCCGTACACGCGCGGCTTCACCTGAAACGCGTGCACGCCGCACCAAGCGCTCGTCGCCAGCACCTCGAGCGACGCGTGCGGCAGCACTTCGTCGTAGTGCGTCGACTGCACGTCGAACTGCGTCGGAAACCCACTGAAGAGCGGCGAGGTGCGCCCAGCGTCGGTCAACGCCACCGTCACGGTACCCAGCTCGCGCCCGCGCGGGCTCGCCTGCACCGTCGCGCCGTGGCGCCACGCCAGCAGCTGATGGCCGAAGCACACGCCCAGCACGCCGCGTGACGCGTCGCCTGCTTCCACCATCGCGTCGGCTACTCGCTGCATCCACGGCTCGGCGCAGGTCACCGACTTGGGCGATCCCGTCACCACCACGCCGTCGAACTCGCGCACCGACGGCCACGGCTCACCCGCGTGCGCTTCCACGACGTGCAGCGACACGTCGCCGAGGCCGCGCTGAAACCACAGCTCGTAGTCACCCAGCACCGCGCGCGAGCTGGTCACCGCGGCCTTCAGCAACAACAGCTTCTTCACGCGTGCATCTCCCGCAAGACGAAGGGCCCGCCCCGTGTACCGGAGCGAGCCCTCGTTTCTACACCTGCAGACTGAAACTCAGCCCTTCAGGTGCGAGAAGGCCTTGGAGACCTCCGTCATCTTGATGGTCTTCTTGTTGCCGTAGACCTTCTTCAGCTTGTCGTCGAGGTTGATGGTCTGGCCGTCGTTCAGCTTGTTCTTCTTGAAGTACTCCCAGAGCTTCTTGATCACCTGGGTGCGGGGCAGCGGCTTGGCACCGACGACCTCGGCGAGCTCCGCCGACGGGGTCAGTTCCTTCATGAACGCAGCGCTCGGCTTACGACCAGACTTCGCGGCAGGCTTCTTAGCGGCAGGCTTCTTGGCGGCCATCGTTCTTCCTCTGTTGTGTACAGCGTTGGACTTTTTAAGGCCCCCTCCCCGGGGGATTTCGGGCTCCCTTTCGGGAAAACCGAGAGCGGGTTGCTAGCACCTCGCTCGGGGAAAAACAGCCCTTCGTGAAATCTTTCGAGGGAAACTCGCTCGCGATGAGCGGTCGAACGATCTTGATCACGGGTGCAAACGGGTTCCTCGGCGCGTGGCTCGCGAGGGCGTTGGTCGCGCGGGGCGACACGGTGAGATCGCTGGTGCGTGAAGGCAGCGACGCGTCGGCGCTCGAGCCGGTGAAGCACACCATCGTGCACGGCGACGTGACGAAGCCCGCGTCACTCGCCGCGGCGCTCGAGCGCGTCGACACCGTCTTCCACCTCGCCGGCATCCGCCGCGGCAGCACGCGCGACGAGTTCATGAAGGTCAACGCGCTCGGCACGCAGCACGTCGGCGACGCGATGGTGAAGAGCGGCGCGAAGCGGCTGGTGTTCGTCGGCTCGCTCGCCGCGAGTGGGCCTTCCATCGGCGGCGTGCCGCGCGTCGAGACCGACGCGCTCAACCCACAGGAGTGGTACGGCGAATCGAAGGCCGAAGGCGAGCGCCTCGCGTTCGGCTTCAACGGTCGCCTCGAGGTCACCAGCTGTCGACCCGCGCGCATCGTGGGGCCCGGCGATCACGAGAACCTGCAGTTCTTCAAGCTGGTGAAGCGCGGCGTCATCTTGCGGCTCGGCGGGCCCGAGCGACTGCTCTCATTCGTCGACGTGGAAGACGTCGTCGATCAGCTGCTGCTGCAGGCCGACAAGCCCGAGGCCGTGGGCGAGGCGTTCTTCGCGGCGTCCGATGAGACCGAGACCGTCGAAGGGCTCATGCGCCATGTGGCCGGCGTGCTGAAGCTCTCGCCGCGCACCGTGTACGTGCCGCCGTTCGCGCTGACGGCAGCGGGCGCCGTCGCCGACCTCATCAGCAACGCGACGGGCAAGAAGCTGCCGCTCAACCGCAAGCTCGCGCGGCAGCTGCTGGCGCCGGGGTGGACGTGCAGCATCGACAAGGCGCGCAAGCGGCTGGGCTACGCGCCGAAGCGCACCATCGCCGACTCATTGACGCGCAGCGCGCACAGCTACGTCGAGCTGGGCTGGCTGTAGACATGACGACGCCCGCGGCTCGACGACACGAGCACGCGGGCGTTGACGAACTTCGACGACGTTTCAGCGACCGCTGGCGAGCCGGGTGAACTGATCACCCATGTCCGGCGTGGCGTTGCCGTTGGTGTCGAGCCACTCGTAGATGTACCACTCGTCGGTGTACGCGGCGCGGTTGGGCAGCATGATGTTGGCCCAGTACCAGGCCGACGCCAGCGTGCCGTTGCCGGGGCTGCACAGGCCGTACGAGATGAGCGCCAGCGTGCCCGACGCCGGGTCGATGGCGAGCTCCACGAGGAACACGTCGCGACCCGCGCCGCCGGGGCCGCCGTCCGACTGCACGCCGCCGTCCTGCGGGCCACACTCAGACTGCGCGCGCTGCACCACGATGGGGTCGACGCCGCCGTCGTTCACGCGCTGCTTGAAATAGAACTCGGTGCCGTTGGTGTTGTTCGCGAAGTACACCTTGGTGACCTTCTTGTTCCGCTCGAGCCAGTTCACCGGCAGGTTGGGGAACGGGCCGCCAGCGGTCACCACGGTGTACGAACCGCCGAGCAACAGCCGCCCGGGCTGACCCGCGTCGAGCGCCGGGCCACCGTCAGGCTGCGGCGCCGGGCGCTGCTCGACGATGGCCGGGTCATCATCGTCAGCGAAGGTGATGACCGTCGACGACGAGCAGTACTGCGTGATGGTCGACGCCAGCACGGTCGTGGCCGCGTTGTCGTTGGGGATGCCGTCACGCAGCGCCACCACGTTCTGGTTCGCGCAGAAGTTGGGGAACGACTTGTCGCGGCACTGCGAGCCGTCACAGAACTGATCGGCCGTGCACGTCACGCCACACGCGCCACAGTTGGTCGTCGCGGTGGTGTCGCGGCACGCGCCCTGGCAGCACGCGCGGTTGGTGCCGCACGCCACGCCGCACGCGCCGCAGTTGTCGGCGTCGTTCTGCAGCGACTCACAGCGGCCGTTGCAGCACGTCTCGCCGGAGCCGCACGGCGCCGTGGGGCTGCACGCGCCCACGCACGTGCCGTTCTGGCAGATGTTGCCGGCGGCGCACTGCGAGTCTTGCGTGCACATCTGGCACGAGTGGTTCGGCAGGCACACGCCGCTGGGGCAGTCAGCGCCCGTCTTGCAGCCCTGCTCGCAGGTGAAATCGGGGCGGCAGTACTGGCCCGTGGGGCAGTTGTCGGTCGCGCCCGGCAAGCAGGCCACGCAGGTGTTGTTGCCCAGGTTGCAACGCGGCGTGGTGCCGCCGCACTGCGCGTCAGACGTGCACTGCACGCACTGGTTCTGGTGGCACACGCCGGTGGGGCAGTCGGTGTTCGAGAGGCAGCCCACGCAGGTGTTGCTCGCGGGGTCGCAGACGGGGCGCGACGGGTCGCGGCAGTCGGCGCCGGTCACGCACTGCACGCAGGTCTGCGTCGCCGGGTTGCAGACGTTGAGCGGGTTGTTGGGGCACTGCGCGTTGGTGGTGCACTCGACGCACTGGCCGAGCGACGCGTCGCACACCTGGCCCGACGGGCACGTGGGGTTCTGCGCCGAGCAGCCCGTCACGCAGCTGCCGTTGGTGCACTGCTGGCCGGGCAGGCAGTGCGCGTCGAGCACGCACTCCACGCAGCCCACGCCCGGGCGGCACATGCCGTCGGTGCAGCGGTCGTCTTCGCTGCGGCAGCCGGCTTCACACGTGCCGCCGTTGCAGACGAAGCCGGCTTCGCAGTGCGAGTCGGTCACGCACTGCACGCACAACATCGCGTCAGGGTCACAACGCAGCGAGCCGGGAATGGTGCAGTCGGCTTCCGTGCGACACGAGACGCCGGGCGTCGCGCAGGTACAGCCGGTGAAAACAGCAGCAAAGAGGACGACGACAGGGAGAAACTTTGAGGCCATGGGCGTGGCCCCTTTCTCCCCACATGGGCCCACACGTCAAGTGGGGGCCCGGCTCGGGTCTTCAGCTCGCCGACTTTTCTTCAGCCTTGAGAGCGGAAAGGTCAACGGGCTTGGCACCGACGGCGTGGAATCCTCCGTCGACGCGAATGAGCTCACCGGTGGTCGCGGGGAACCAGTCGCTGAGCATCATGCAGGCGGTGCGGGCGACGGCGTCGAGCGACGCCTCACCGCGCGCGTCCCACCCGAGCGGCGCCTGCTCGCCCCACGTGTTCTCGAGGAACTTGAAGCCGGGGATGCCCTTGGCCGCGATGGTGGCGATGGGGCCGGCGGCGAGCGAGTTGACGCGGATCTTCTTCGGGCCCAGGTCGCGCGCGAGGTAGCGCACGATGGCCTCGAGGCCCGCCTTGCACACGCCCATCCAGTCGTAGAGCGGCCAGGCCTGCGTCGAGTTGTCGAAGTCCAGCGTGACGATGCTGCCGCCCTTGTCCATCAGCGGCGCGAGCGAGACCGAGAGTTCCTTGAGCGAGAACGCCGAGATGCGGAACGCGGTCTGCACCGATTCCCACGGCGCGCTCGAGAACTTGCCGCCCAGCGCGTCTTCCGGCGCGAAGCCGATGGCGTGGAGGATGCCGTCGAGGCGGCCCCACTTCGCCTTGATGGCGTCGTGCAAGGCGGGGAAGTGCGCGGAGTTCGACACGTCCAGCTCGAGCACTTCGGGCGTCGGCGACAGCTTCTTGGCCGTGCGCTGCGTGAGCGACATGGGGCGGCCGAAGCTGGTGAGGATGACCTCAGCGCCCTGCGCGAGCGCGTGTTCCGCGACCGAGAACGCGATGGACTGCGGCGTCAGCACGCCGGTGATGAGGAGCTTCTTTCCCTGGAGGAGCATGTGGGCGCGTCTACTCCCTATTCGCCCGCGCGCAACGTCAGCGTGAGGCCGAAGGTCCAGAACGAACCGCCCGACGGCGACGAGAGCGTGATGGTGTTCCCGGGCGCGTCGCGGTCGTTGTAGTTCAGGTAGTACTTGTCCCAGTTGAAGAAGACGCCGCGCAGGAAGAAGCCCACGCCGAAGTAGCGCACGAAGAACCAGTCTGCCGACAAGCCCCACTCGAAGAGCAGGCCGTCCATGCCGCGCTTCTCGCCGACGATGCCGTAGCCGACGCCGAACCACGTCGACGCGTCGAGGCCGATGGGGCGCTTCTCTTTGTTGAGGAACACGAGCTCCAGCGGGTGCCACGCCACCTTGCCGATGGCGAAGCCGCCGCCGCCGCGGTTGCTCTGCGTGAGGTCCCACCCGGTGGCCGTGATGTCGGCGCCGATGCTCGCGTGCCCGAGGATGTTGTACGAGATGCCCAGCGACGCGGTGTGCGTGTTGGCGAGATCGCTGACGAAGGCCTCGGCGCCGCCCGGGTCGCTGGCCCCCGTGTCGGTGTCGAGCTTGTTGGCGTCCATCGTCCAGAAGCCCGGGCCGTATTGGATCTGAAAGAGAAACCCGCCCTTTGAAAAATCAGGAGGGTCAGCAAGCGCGCTGCTCGTTACGAGAAGCGCGGCGAACGTCACGAAACGAAACATGGAGCGGA
This sequence comes from uncultured Archangium sp., assembly GCA_964459885.1. Taxonomy (GTDB): domain Bacteria; phylum Myxococcota; class Myxococcia; order Myxococcales; family Myxococcaceae; genus Archangium_A. Next base: position 5,728 of record CAYWON010000169.1, on the reverse strand, counting down.
CCCGCCCGTCCGCGTAAAAGAACCCCGACATGCCGACACCGTCAGATTCCTTCCTCACTGGCGCGAACATCGATTTCATCGAAGCGCTGTACTCCCGTTTTCTCGCCGACCCGAATGAGGTCGACCCGAGCTGGAGGGCGCTCTTCAGCACGCTCCAGCGCGAAGGAAAACCCCTCGTCATCGACGGGCTCGTGCTGCCGGCGCCCAAGCGCAACGGCGCACACCCGGTGGCGGGCGCGCCATCGAGCTCCGGCATGGCGCTGCAGTCGAAGGTCGACCAGATGGTCATGGCCTTCCGGTTGCGCGGTCACCTGCTCGCGCAGCTCGACCCGCTCGGCGTGCCGCGCAAGCAGCTCGAGCACGTCGCCGACCTGCCGCTGACGTCGGCCGATCACTTCACCGCGCAGGAGCTCGACACCGAGGTCTCGCAGGTCGACACGCTTGACCCGACGCGGCTGCCGGCGCGCGTGCTCATCGAGCGCATGCGCAAGACCTACGCGCACCACATCGGCGTGGAGTTCGCGCACATGTACGACTCCGAGCGGCGCCGCTGGCTGCGCCGCCGCATGGAGACCACGCAGAACACCACCGACTTCTCGGTCGCCGAGCAGACGCGCATCCTCAAGAAGCTGACCGAGGCGGAGACCTTCGAGACCACCATTCACTCGAAGTTCCAGGGCCAGAAGCGCTTCTCGGGCGAGGGCGGCGAGGTGCAGGTGGCGATGATCAACGAGTTCCTCGAGCTGGGCGGCACGCTCGGCGTGAAGGAAGTCGTGTTCGGCATGGCGCACCGCGGTCGCCTCAACGTGCTCGCCAACATTCTCGGCAAGCCGGCCGACGAGATCTTCGCGGAGATCGCCGGTCCGTCGGACCCCAAGCAGTACTTGAACCGCCACGACGTGAAGTACCACATGGGGTACTCGCGCGATCTCGTCACCGAGACCGGCTCGAAGATCCACCTCACGATGGCGTTCAATCCGTCGCACCTCGGCTTCGTGCACCCGGTGGTGGAAGGCCGCGTGCGCGCCAAGCAGGACCGCCTGGGCGGCGGCGCCGACGCGAAGAAGGCCGTGGTGCCCTTCGTGATTCACGGCGACGCGGCGTTCTCGGGTCAGGGCCTCGTGCCCGAGACGCTCAACCTCTCCGGTCTCGACGCGTACGACACCGGCGGCACGGTGCACCTGATCATCAACAACCAGATCGGCTACACGACGGAAGCGCGTCAGGGCCGCACGCCGCTGTACTGCACGGCGCAGGCGCAGCTGCTCGACATCCCCATCTTCCACGTCAACGGCGATGACGCCGAGGCGTGCGTGCACGTGATGCGCGTGGCCACCGAGTACCGCCAGAAGTTCAACACCGACGTGGTCATCGACCTCGTCTGCTACCGCAAGTACGGCCACAACGAAGGCGACGAGCCGCGCTTCACGCAGCCCAAGATGTACGAGCTGATCAGCGCCGAAAAGACGGTGCGCGCGCAGTACGCCGAAGAGCTGGCGCAGAAGAACCGCGTCACCGCCGAGCAGAGCAAGGCGCTGCTCGACGCGTGCAACACGGCGTTCTCCGACGCCATCACGCGCTCGCGCACGCAGAGCCTGGTGAAGGACCCCGATCATCTCCACGGCGTCTGGGCGAAGTACCGCGGCGGCGCCGACAAGGACACGCCGCAGGTCGACACCGGCCTCGCGGAAGCGAAGCTCAAGGCGCTGCTCGCGCCACTGGCCAAGACGCCGGCGGGCTTCACGCTGCACCCCAACGTGCAGAAGGGCGTCATCGACAAGCGCGAGAAGATGATCAGCGCCGACGACAACCTCGACTGGGGCGCGGCCGAGATGCTGGCCTACGCCACGCTCATCGACGAAGGCTACCGCGTGCGCGTCACCGGCCAGGACACCGAGCGCGGCACGTTCGCGCACCGCCAGGCCGTGCTGCACGACCAGAAGACCGGCCAGCAGGCGTTCCCGCTCGACGAGGTGAAGCCCGGCGCGGCCACCATCGTCAACTCGCCGCTGTCCGAGATGGCGTGCATGGCCTTCGAGTACGGCTACTCGCTCGACGCGCCCGACGTGCTCATCGCGTGGGAAGCGCAGTTCGGTGACTTCGCGAACAACGCGCAGGTGATGATCGACCAGTTCCTCGCGGCGTCGGAAGACAAGTGGAAGCGCATGAGCGCGCTCACGCTGCTCTTGCCGCACGGCTACGAAGGCGCGGGCCCCGAGCACTCGTCGGCGCGCCTCGAGCGCTTCCTCGAGCTCGCCGCCGAAGACAACATCCAGGTCTGCTACCCGACCAACGCCGCGCAGATCTTCCACCTCCTGCGTCGCCAGGCCGTGCGCCCCATTCGCAAGCCGCTGGTGGTCATGACGCCCAAGTCGCTGCTACGCAAAGCCGAAGCCGGCTCGCCGTGGAGCGATCTGACGAAGGGCACGTTCCAGAAGGTCATCGCCGACGACAAGGCCGACGCGAAGAAGGTCACGCGCGTGCTGCTGTGCTCCGGCAAGGTGTACTTCGATCTCGTCGACGCCCGCACCGCGGCCAAGAACACCACCACCGCCATCGTGCGCGTCGAGCAGCTCTACCCCACGCCCTTCGAAGAGATCGAAGCGGTGCTCGCCAGCTACAAGAACCTGAAGGAGGTCTATTGGGTGCAGGAAGAGCCCAAGAACTCCGGCGCGTGGCGCTACCTGCTCGAGCCGCTGATGGAGCTCGCGCAGAAGCACGGCGCGAAGCTCAAGTACGTCGGTCGCCCCGAGAGCGCGAGCCCGGCCACCGGTTTCCTTTCCACGCACCAGTACGAGCAAAAGCTGCTCGTCGACGAAGCCCTGTCGTAAGAGAAAGCCCTCATGTCATCGGTTGAGATCAAGATCCCCGCGCTTGGTGAGTCGATCACCGAAGCTGTCATCGGCAAGTTCCACAAGAAGGTCGGCGACGCCGTCGCCGCCGACGAGCCCATCGCGGTGCTCGAGACCGACAAGGTCACCATCGACGTGCAGGCCGCGTCGGCCGGCGTCATCGAGAAGCTGAGCGCCAACGAAGGCGACAAGGTGAAGATCGGCGACGTCATCGGCACCATCGACTCGAGCAAGAGCGCCGCCGCGGCGCCGAAGAAGGCCGAAGCGCCCGCCGCCGCGCCTGTCGAAGCCGCGCCCGCCAAGGCCGCGCCGTCGAGCAACGGTCAGCTCGTGACGCCCGTCGCGCGCGCCGTCGCCGCCGACAAGGGCATCGACCCCAGCACCATTCAGGGCTCCGGTGCGCAGGGCCGCGTGCTCAAGGAAGACGTGCTGAAGGCCGCCGAGTCGGGCAAGGCCCCGGCCGCCACCACCACGCTCGCCGCGCCCACGGGCCCGCGCGCCGAAGAGCGCGTGAAGATGACGCCGCTGCGCAAGCGCGTCGCCGAGCGCCTGCTGCAGGCGCAGAACACCGCCGCCATCCTCACCACCTTCAACGAGGTGGACATGAGCAACACGATGCGCATTCGCAAGGAGTACGGCGAGCGCTTCGAGAAGAAGCACGGCGTGAAGCTGGGCTTCATGAGCTTCTTCGTGAAGGCCGCCATCGAGGCGCTCAAGACCTTCCCCGCCGTCAACGCGTCCATCGACGGTGAAGAGGTGGTCTTCCACCACTACTACGACATCGGCGTGGCCGTTTCGGGCAGCCGTGGCCTCGTGGTGCCGGTGCTGCGCGACGCCGACCAGAAGTCGATGGCGGAGATCGAGAAGAACATCGCCGAGCTCGGCGTGAAGGCGAAGAACGACAAGCTGCAGCTCGCCGACCTCCAGGGCGGCACGTTCACCATCAGCAACGGCGGCATCTTCGGCTCGATGCTGTCGACGCCCATCTTGAACCCGCCGCAGACCGGCATCCTCGGCATGCACAACATCCAGGAGCGCGCGGTGGTGCGCGACGGTCAGGTCGTGGCGCGCCCGATGATGTACCTGGCGCTCTCGTACGATCACCGCCTCATCGACGGTCGCGAGGCCGTGCAGTTCCTGGTGCGCATCAAGGACTGCCTCGAGGCGCCCGAGCGCATCTTGCTGGAAATGTGACGCGCGTCACCGAAGTCACACCGGGACGTCGATCGTCACGGGGGCCATTGTCTTCAGTTTCGAGCGTTCGCTAGATCTGACCGTGCCTTCCGGCAGGAAGCGCGGGGGGTCCCGGAGGAGACGTTGCCTCCGGGAACGCAAGAAAGAGTGAAGCATGGCAACTGGTACCGTGAAGTGGTTCAACGACTCGAAGGGCTTCGGCTTCATCGTGCAGGACGGCGGCGGTGAAGACGTTTTCTGTCACCACACCTCCATCCAGATGGACGGCTTCCGCACGCTGGCGGAAGGGCAGAAGGTTCAGTTCGATCTGACCAAGGGCCCGAAGGGCCTGCAGGCTCAGAACGTGAAACCCGCCTGACGAAGCGCTGAAACACTGCAGCACCCGCAAGGGCTCGGTCGGGGGACCGGGCCCTTGTTCTTTGGTGCGGGCGACTCGTGTGGTTTTGTGCGCGCTGCTGTGACGCAGACCCTCGGCAAGTACACCCTCATCAAGAAACTCGCGACCGGCGGTATGGCCGAGGTCTTCCTCGCGCGCATCGACGGGCCCATGGGCTTCGCGAAGAAGTGCGTCGTCAAACGCATTCTTCCGCACTTCAACGACGACCCGCGCTTCATCGAGATGTTCCTCGGCGAAGCGCGCCTCGCCGCGGAGCTCAACCACCCCAACCTCGTTCAGATCTTCGACTTCGGCGAGGCCAACGGTCAGTACTACCTGGCCATGGAGTACATCGACGGGCCGAACCTGCGCGTGCTGAACCAGGCCGCGCGGCGTCACTCGGGCCCGATGTCACTCGCGCTGGCCGCCCGGCTCATCGCGCTCGCCGCTGAAGGCCTGCACCACGCCCACGAGCTGCGCAACGAGCAGGGCGAGTTCCTCAACCTCGTTCACCGCGACATCAGCCCCGACAACATCCTCGTCAGCCGCAATGGCGCGGTGAAGGTCGTCGACTTCGGCATCGCCAAGGCCTCGAGCCAGCCGCACCTGACCAAGTCGGGGATGATCAAAGGCAAGATGGCGTACATGCCGCCCGAGCAGCTCGCTCGGGAAGTGCTGGATCGCCGCGCCGATCTCTTCGCGCTCGGCATCGTCTTGTACGAGCTCGTCACCGGCGGCATGCCGTTCGATGCGACCAGCGAGGTCAGCATCATCCAGGCGATCATGAGCCAGGTGCCGCTCGAGCGGCCCACGACCTACCGCGCGGACTGCCCGCCGGCGATGGAAGCCATCGTCCTCAAGTGCCTCGAGAAAGACCGCGACCGTCGCTACGCGTCGTGCCGCGAGCTGCAGGCCGACCTCGAGACCTTCATCGCGTCGACCGGCACACCCGTCGGCACGCGCGACGTCGCCGAGCTGGTCGAGACCGTCTTCGCCAACGAGAACGACGTCACGCAGGCCACCGCGATTCCCCTCAGCGGCCTCGAGGCCACCACGCCCAGCGGCGTGTCGCAGGAACGCCCTTCCCCGCCGCGCGCGCCCTCGGCCGTCAGCAGCGGCACGGGCCTCTCGGGTACCGCGCTGCGCCCGGTGACCGGCGTCGACGCCGCCGCGCCAAAGAAGAGCCCGTTGCCGTTCATCGCCATCGGCGTGGTGGCGCTCGCCGCGCTCGGCGTCGGCGGGTGGTACGCGACGCGGCCGCCGCCGGTCGTCACCCCGCCGCAGCCGCCCGTGGTGAAGCCGCCCG
>CAYWON010000168.1:0-14717 GCA_964459885.1 uncultured Archangium sp. | reverse complement strand
CCGGGCGTGCCGAGCACCGCGCCGACGAGCGTGTCACCGGGCGTGACGTCGGTGAGGGCCGGGGCGGCGGCGTCGTCGTGCGCGGCCAGCTTCGCGAGGCCCCAGTCGAGCAGGTACACCTCGCCGAAGTGGCCCAGCATCACGTTCGACGGTTTCACGTCGCGGTGCACCACGCCGCGCGCGTGCGCGAAGTCGAGCGTCTGGCTCACGCTCTGCAACACCGACAGCACGCGGCGGCGCGGCGTGGCGGGGTCGCGCATGGTCTCGGACAGCGTGGTGCCTCGCACGCGCTTCATGGTGAAGAACGGCCGGCCGGCTTCATCGACGCCCAGCTCGTGCACGGGGACGATGCCGGGGTGCTCGAGCTGGCCCTGCACGCGCGCTTCACGCACGAAGCGGGCGACGGCGTCGGGCTGTTGGGTCGAAGACGTCTTGAGCGCGAGCTGGCGGCCCAGGCGGGCGTCGCGGGCCACGCGCACTTCACCCATGCCGCCGCGGCCGATGACCTCACCGCGCTCGAGCGGCGGCGCGTTGAGCAACGAATCGAGGGAAGGGACGTGCGCGTCGACGGGTGACGGACTGCTCGGCGCGCCCTGCGGCGTAGCGTTCTGGTCTCGAGCCATCGTGGCCCGAGGCTAGGCGACGGCTACTTACCGAGGCGACACTCCACGCCATCGACGTTGAGCGTGTAACGAGTTCCGAACAATGCCTGCTGGATCTTCAGGTCGATGCGCTTGCCCTTCACGGTGCCTTCGATGTGCTTCACGTCGCCGACGTCGAGCAGCTCTTCGTCGGAGATGCGCGTGCCTTCGACCAGCAGCTGCGCGCGGACACCGGTCAGCCGCGGTGCGCCCTGCACCTCGAAGTGGAGGCCGGAGCAGGTGGCCTGCAGGCGGTCCGAGAATGGGTTGCCCGAGAAGGTGCCGCCCTTCTTTCCCTTGGCGGGCGCGGGCGCGGGCTCCGGTTCTGGCGCGGGGGCCGGCGTCGGCGCGGCCTTCGCGGTGGTGGTCGTGCTGCCGGCGACGCAGCCGGTGCCGCTGACGAAGTGCATGCCCTTGGGGCACGACGTGTCGACGATGGCGACGCACTTGTTGCCCTCGAGCCGCGTGCCGCCCGGGCACTTCGGCGCGATGTTGGCGACGCAGCCCTTGTTCTCGACGAAGTGCATGCCGGCCGGGCAGTCGACGACGACTTCCGGGTCGGCGAAGGCGACGGCGGCGGTGCAGCAGGCGAGCACGGTGGCGAGTCGGAACATGGGCGGGGCTTCTGCCTGAAGTGGCGTGTGGAAGTCACCTACACGGCGAGGAATCCGAGTCGCGAGAATGGGAACCGCGTCAGTGCGGCTTCTTCAGCTTCGCGGCGAGGGCGGTGGCCTCAGCGAGCGCGCGGTCGAAGTCGGACTCGTACTCAGCGTCTTGTCGTTTTCGGAAGCTCTCGAACTCGGCCTCGGCCTTCAATTTCGCCGAGAGCGCGCTCACGGTGCCCTTGTTCGTGAGCACCGGGTAGTCGGACATCTGGAGGACGCGGTTCAGGTGCTCGGCCCATTCGCTCATGCGGGTGACGAGCCCGCGCTGCGCTCGAAGCTCCGCCAGGTCGAGGTACGCAGACACGATGCGCGACAGCTGTGAGAGCTCGTCTTCGCTGAGGTAGTTCTTCGCCACCGTGACGTCGCTCTTCGTCACCTTCCCCGTGGGCGCCTGCTTCCAGGTCGTGAGGCCCATGTGGGGCTTGCTGGCGTCGGCGTGGCTCGCAATGCGTTCTGCTGCGGTCTGACCCGTGATGGCCCAGTGCAGCCGGTTCTGCACTGCCGCGAAGAAGTCCTTCGTCTCGGGCGCGTTGGCGTCGTAGTCGACCGACGTCGCGTAGAGGTCGGTCACCTTCTGGTAGAAGCGGCGCTCGCTCACGCGAATCTCGCGGATGCGCTCGAGCAGCTCGTCGAAGTAGTCCTTCCCGAAGAGCGTCTTGCCCTGCTTGAGCCGCTCGTCGTCGAGCACGAAGCCCTTCACGATGAAGTCGCGGAGCAGCTGTGTGGCCCAGATGCGGAACTGCGTCGCCTTGGCGCTGTTGACCCGGTAGCCGACGGAAATGACCGCATCGAGGTGGTACCACTGCGTCTCGTAGGTCTTCGTGTCAGCGGCAGTTGTTTCCAAAATGGAAACAACTGAGGATTCGTCCAACTCCCCGGATTCAAAGATGTTCTTCAGGTGCTTAGCGATCGCGGGCACGCCTACCCCGAACAGCTGCGCCAGCGACTTCTGGGTCAACCAGACCGAGTCGTCGCGCACCAACACGCCCACCTTCACCGTCCCGGTCGGCGTCCGGTAGAGAATCAACTCGCTCGGCTCGACGGGGCTCTTCTTCTGGCTCACGAGGACCTCTCTACCTCACTCGGGTACTCGACCAGCGCGACTGACTCAAACCGACAGTTGACGTCGGCCCCGGCGCGCGCGACGAGACGCGTCCCATGGCTTCCTTTCAGTCCATCTCGTCGGAAGGTTCGTTCGCGCAGGAAGAAAAGAAGGTCATCGACCTCTGGGAGAAGCTGCGCGCGTTCCAGCGCAGCATCGAGCAGCGCGCGTCGGCGCCGAACTTCGTCTTCTACGACGGCCCTCCGTTCGCCACGGGCCTGCCGCACTACGGCCACCTCGTCGCGTCGACGTTGAAGGACATCGTGCCCCGCTACTGGACGATGCGCGGCTACCGCGTGCAGCGCCGCTTCGGCTGGGACACGCACGGTCTGCCCATCGAGATGGAGGTCGAGAAGGCGCTCAACCTCTCGGGCCCCGCCAGCATCCGCGCGCTCGGCGTCGACAAGTTCAACGAGACCTGCCGCGCCTCGGTGCTCAAGTACGTCGACGAGTGGCGTCGCACCGTCACGCGCGTCGGTCGTTGGGTCGACTTCGACAACGACTACAAGACGATGGACGTCTCGTTCATGGAGACCGTCTGGTGGGTCTTCGCCGAGCTCTGGAAGAAGGGCCTCGTCACCAAGGGCCACCGCGTGATGCCGTACTCGTGGCGCCTGTCGACGGCGCTGTCGAACTTCGAGGCCGGCCTCGACTACCGCGACGTCGATGACCCCGCGCTCACCGTGCGCATGCCGCTGGTGAAGCCGCTGGGCGGCCACGACGCCACGCTGCTCATCTGGACGACCACCCCGTGGACGCTGCCGTCGAACCTCGCGGTCGCCGTCAACGCGGAGCTCGACTACGCCATCGTCGAGTTCGAAGGCACCCGCTACGTCGTCGCCGAAGCGCTCGTCGCCAACCACTTCGCCGACAAGGCCACCGTCGTCGGCAAGGTGAAGGGCACCGAGCTGGTCGGCGCTGAGTACCGGCCGCTGTTCGACTTCTTCAAGGGCCACAAGAACGCGTTCAAGGTCATCGCGTCGGGCCACGTGACGACCACCGACGGTACGGGCCTCGTGCACATGGCGCCCGCGTACGGTGAAGACGACTACAACGCGTGCAAGGCCGCCGGCATCGAGCTGGTCGACCCCGTCGACGCCGAAGGCAACTTCACCGCCGAGGTGCCGCCGTACAAAGGCCTCAACGTCAAAGAGGCCGACAAGCCCATCATCGCGGACCTCAAGGCTGCGGGCCGCGTCTTCAAGCACGCGCAGATCCGCCACGCGTACCCCTACTGCTACCGGTCGGGCACGCCGCTCATCTACAAGGCCACGCCGTCCTGGTACGTGAAGGTCGAAGGCCTGCGCGACCGCATGGTCGAGAACAACCGCGGCATCCACTGGGTGCCGGGCTTCGTCGGCGAGAAGCGCTTCGAGAACTGGCTCAAGGAAGCACGCGACTGGTCCATCTCGCGCTCGCGCTTCTGGGGCACGCCCATTCCCATCTGGGCCAGCGACGACGGCAAGGTGATGCACTGCGTGGGTTCAGTCGCCGAGCTCGAGCAGCTGACCGGCGCGAAGGTCGACGACCTGCACCCGCACAAGATTGGTCACCTGACGTTCGAGAAGGAAGGCAAGCAGCTCAAGATGATCGGCGACGTGTTCGACTGCTGGTTCGAGTCGGGCTCGATGCCGTACGCGCAGGTGCACTACCCGTTCGAGAACAAGGCCGAGTTCGAGAGCGCGTTCCCGGCGCAGTTCATCGCCGAGGGGTTGGACCAGACGCGCGGCTGGTTCTACACGCTGCTCGTGTTGTCGACGGCGCTCTTCGACAAGGCGCCCTTCAAGAACGTCATCGTGAACGGGCTCGTGCTCGCTGAGAACGGCGAGAAGATGAGCAAGCGGCTCAAGAACTACCCGGACCCCAACGAGGTCATCGAGAAGCACGGCGCCGACGCGCTGCGGGCCTACCTCATCAACTCGCCCGTCGTGCGCGCCGACCCGCTGCGGTTCTCCGAAGCCGGCGTCAAAGAGGTGGTGCGCACCGTCCTCATTCCGCTGCAGAACGCGTGGAGCTTCTTCACCACGTACGCGAACGTCGACGGCTGGGAACCGAAGTCGGGCCTCGCCGCCGCGCCCGCGTTCAAGGACCGCCCGGAGCTCGACCGCTGGGTGTTGTCGGTGCTGCAGACGCTGGTGCGCGACGTCAACGCGCAGATGGAGGGCTACTACCTCGACAAGGTGGTGCCGCCGATGCTCGCGTTCATCGACCACCTGACGAACTGGTACATCCGCCGGTCGCGCCGCCGGTTCTGGAAGAGCGACGACGCCGCCGACAAGGCCTCGGCGATGGCCACGCTCTACGAGGTGCTGGTCGAGTTCTCGAAGGTGCTGGCGCCGGTGCTGCCGTTCATCTCGGAGGCGATGTACCAGCAGCTCGTGGTGCAGCCGGGCGTGGCGAAGGCCGGCGAAGACAGCGTGCACCTGTGCAGCTACCCGATGCCCGACGCGGCGAAGACCGACGTGCACGTCGAGCAGCAGATGGACGCGGCCCGTCGCGCGGTGACGCTGGGTCGCGCGCTGCGTGAGAAGCACAAGCTCAAGACGCGGCAGCCGCTGCAGGCGATGACGGTGGTCTCGACGTCAGACGCGATTCGGAAGGCCATCGAAGATCACCGCGAGCTCATTGTTGATGAGCTCAACGTCAAGAACGTGGTGACGCTGAAGGACGACGCGTCCCTGGCGACGCTCTCGTTCAAGCCGAACTTCAAGACGCTCGGCAAGCGCATGGGGCCCAAGCTGAAGGAAGCGGGCGCGGAGATCGCCGCGTTCACGCGCGAGCAGTGGGCCGTGCTGGACAGCGGCGGCGTGGTGAACGTGCAGGGCGTCGACCTGACGAAGGAAGACGTGCTGGTGACGCGCACCGCGCGCGGCGAGGTCGTCGTGCAGAGCGAGGGTGACCTGACCATCGCGCTCGACACCACGGTCACCGAAGCGCTCGAGCGTGAGGGCCTGATGCGTGAGTTCGTCTCGCGCATTCAGCGCATGCGCAAGGACCTGGGCTTCGAGGTGGCGGACCGCATTCGCGTGACGCTGGCGACCGAGGACAAGGCCGTGCAGGCGTGCCTGCTGGAGTGGGACGCGCGCATCAAAGACGAAGTGCTCGCGGTGTCGCTCGAGGTGGGCGACGCGGCGAAGGGCGAGGTGCTCGACCTCGACGGGCACGCCGTCACCGTGCACGCCGTGAAGGCGTGAAGCTCCCTCTCCCTGCGATAGCGGGCAGAGGGTTGGGGCGAGGGGCGGACGTTCAGTCCGCGTTTGCTCGAACTCCGGCGAGGTACCAGCGCTTGGTCTCCTCGTCTTGCTCGATGACGCGCTCCGCCGCGAGGATCCCCAACAGCGTTCACGAGAGGTGGCCTTCGTGCCCGACGTGGCCAGCGTAGATGCCCAGTTGCTGGCGTAGTTCGATCGTATGTTCGCGAGATGGGACGTTTCGGCGGTTTTGAGAGCGCATCGATCGCGTGGATCGCGCAGGCGCTAGTCATGATGGCAGGCAGCACCTCTCAAGCCGCCGACGCGAGTGGCGCTCGTCCCGAGCCTCCGCTGGTGCCGTTCATGACGTCGACCTCCGAACCTTCGTTTCTATCCGTCGACTGCGACCCTACCGATGAGCCGAGCGAGTTTCTGTGTCGGTTCACTCAGCTGACTCTTTCCAAACCGAAAGAGGACCGCTCTCCAGACTGGACGGAGAGCGAGTGGATTCGTTTCCGGAAGATGGCGTGCGCGCTGCCGGACACACAGCCCCAGCCGCGCAAACTGGGAGTTGCAGTCGAACCGGTGAAGAGTGCCCGGGAGAAGCTCTCTTCTAGATCCCTTGAACTCTGCGCGTGCAAGACGGCGGCGTGCGCGAATGCTCTCCCGGAGCCACCGCGCGCATGCACGCTGAGCGTGAACACGTTCTCGTGGGTGCTTCGCTCGCGAGGTGCCAACAAGTGGGTATTCGCAGGTCCCGGCACCGGAATCTGCGAAGTCGACTTCTTGGTCACGCTGGAGAGGAAGCGTACCGGCTGGACATTCAGCCAGCACCGCACCGCGGACACGTCCGGTTCCCGTTTCTGCAACCAAGAGGAGTCGCTGCACTCCTTTACGTCGGAAGGTCAGCTCGGGAACGTGATCGATCTGTCAATGCAATGTCCGACGTCGATTCTCCGCGTCTACCCATGAAATGAACTGACCTTGGGTTGGCACCGAGCGTCGCGTCCACCGAACGTTTCGGTGCCGATCACGCTCAATACTCGTGGTTCACCGGGCGCACGTCGCTGCACGGCAGACACACCGACGCCGCGAGGCCCGCGTTGCGGCGCGTGCGCCCCGCGACGACCTTGAACGTCGGCCCCGACAGCCGCTGCTCACACGCGAGGCAGGTGTTCAGCTTGCCGTCGCGCTGGTGGTGGGGCGCGTCGAGCTGCGCGAAGCACACGTCGATGCATTTCTCCTGCGTGAAGCGCGAGTTGTACGCCCACGCCTGTGCGCACGGCTTCGTCATGCCCATGCGCTCCACGCACGCCACAAGGTCCGCCACGGGCCGCCCGAAGTTGTCGACGCCACACTTCTGCATCGGCTTCCCGATGTCGTTCTGCTCGGCGTAGACGGCGAGGTCTTGCAGCGTCGAGCACACGCCGCACGGGTTGAAGTGGGTCAGCGTCGCGCCGGCGTTGGCCGCGGCCTCGACGCTCGTGAACGTCTCCACGTGGTACGTCTTGCCGGCGGCGTCTTCGACCACCACGGCGCAGACAGCGCGCTCGTCCGCCACGCCGGCGTCGTCACGGTACGGGTCGCTCGGCAGCTCGGCGAACGGCACGGTGTTGGTCCACGCGCGCAGCGACGCGAGGCGCGCGGCGTCGAACTCCGGCGCGGTGTAGCCGCCGTCACCGCACCAGGTGCACGTCGTCTTGCAGCGCGTCTCGTCGAGGCCCGTCTGTGGCACCGGGCGACCGAAGAGCGGCTCGTCGCAGCTGCCGGGCGGCGGTGGCTCGGCCGGTGGGCACGCCGCCAGCACCACGAGCGACAGCAGTACGCCGATTCGCAACACAGGACCTCGATTGTTCCAGCGACGGAACGGTCTGATTCAGTTTGTCCGGCTACTGCGTGCGGCCCCCACGACGTACTTCTTAGCCCGTCGCCGGAATTCACCGGCGCTCGCGCTTTTCGAGAGGGCATCACCATGCAGACCACCACCGCGTCGTCGTCGTCCACCGCTCCCGTCGAGTCGCCCATCAGCAACTGGGTCATCGACACCGCGCACTCCGAGGTGGGGTTCCGCGTGCGCCACATGATGGTCTCGTGGACCAAGGGCCGCTTCGAGAAGTACGAGGGCGCGCTCGAGCTCAACGAGCAGGACCTCAGCAAGTCGAAGCTGAGCGTCAGCATCGACGCCAACAGCATCAACACCGGCACCACCGACCGCGACAACCACCTCCGCAGCGCGGACTTCTTCGACGTGGCGAACTTCCCGTCGTTGGCCTTCGTGTCGCAGAAGTTCGAGCCCGGGAAGGACGGCGCGTTCCGCGTGCTGGGCGAGCTGACGATTCGTGGCGTCACCAAGGCCGTCGCGCTCGACGTCGAGGAGTTCTCGGCCGCGCACAAGGACCCCTGGGGCAACCTGAAGCGTGGCGCGCGCGCGCACGCGAAGCTGAACCGCAAGGACTTCGGCCTCAACTGGAACGCGGCCATCGAGATGGGCGGCGTGGTGGTCGGTGACAGCGTGGAGATCACGCTCGAGGTCGAGCTGACGAAGAAGTGATGACCTGACGCACGCGCCCCGGTTCGTTTGTTGGTATCGGGGCGTGTGCTTGGGCGATTGAGGCGGTTGGGGGCGGGTCTCGCTCCGGTTGACGTGGTGGCGATGCTGCTCGTGATCTGCGGCGTCGCGGCCCGCGTGGTGCGCCTCGGCGCGCCAGCGCGCATGACGTTCGATGAGTTTCACTTCGTCATCGCGGCGCGCGCGTACCTCGAGGGCACGCCAGACCTGAATGATCACCCTCCGCTCGGGAAGCTGGTGCTCGCCGCCGCCGTCCGCCTGTTCGGTGACTCGCCCGTGGGGTGGCGGCTGCCGCTCGTCGTCAGCGGCGTACTGCTGATAGGCGTGGTCGGCGTGGCGGTCGCGCGGCTCTTCGGCGACGTGCGCAGCGGGCTGCTCGCGGCCGCGCTCGTGAGCGCCGACGGTTTCTTCATCAGCTACTCAAGGTTGGCGCTGCTCGACGGCTTCCTGGTGTTGTGCGCGGCCACCGCGGTGCTCCTCTTCTCGTCGCGCCTCACCTGGTGGCGCGTGGTGCTCGTCGGGCTGGTCTGTGGCGTCGCGTGCAGCATCAAGTTCAGCGGCGTCAGCCTCGTTGCGCTGAGCCTCGCGGCGGTGGTGTTGCTGGGGCGCTCGTCACTGCGGCAGCGGCTCGCGGCGGCGGCGACGATCGTGCTGGTCGCCGCGTGCGTGTACTTCGCCACGTTCAGCGTCGGCCTTCGGTTGTCGAACCGCACGGCGGGGCCCGTTGCGGTGATCGACGCGACGAAAGGGCTGCTCGACCGGCATTCGGCTGCGACGAACATGGTCAACCCGGCGTCGTCTTCATGGCCCACGTGGTTCGTGCCGACGAAGCCGGTGCGCATGGCCTTGCAGCGCGAAGACAACGGTGTGCGTGTCCTCAGCTCGTTGGGCAACCTGGCGATCTGGTGGTCGGCCGAGCTGCTGGCGGTGTCTCTGCTGGCGCTGGTGCTCTGGCGCGGAGTGAAGGCCACGCTCGTCGAGACGGAGGGCGCGTCGTGGTGGCCGTCGTCGTTCTTGTCGGGCCACGGTCGCGCGACGCTGTTGCTGCTGTTGGGCGCGCTGCTCTGGCTCGCGCCGTGGGTGCTCTCGCGCCGCGAGCCGTACATCTACCACTTCCTCCCGACGTACCTCTTCTTCGCCATGACGCTGGGCGCGTATCTGGGCTGGACAGCGCGCCGTGCGCCGATGGCGACGCTCGTGTTCCTGTTGCTGACGGGGCTCGTCTTCGCGTTCTACGAACCGGTGTGGACCTACGGGCTCGTGTCTGACGGCTCGGTCGAGGCGCGGTTCTTCCTGCCGGGGTGGCGATGACGCGCGCGCGGGAATGGGTCGTCGCCGCGGTAGGCGTCACGCTGGCGGGCGTGGTGGCGGCGCTCGGTCGGTCGGGAAATGACGCGGCGCTGCCACGTGAGCCTTCGCCGACGTGGGTGGTCGACGCGACCTCGGCTTTGCCATCGCCGCGCGCGCCGACTGCGTGGAGGCCGCTTGAGCTGCGCGACCTCGAGTGGCACGGCCCAGCGTTCGGCCGAGACTGGTCGCGCGGCGCGTTGTTCGGACAGACACCCATCAGCGGAGGGGCGACCCGGCTCCTCAACAGCTTTCACGGCGGCGACGACACGACGGGCTGGGTGTTGAGCGCGACGTTCGACGGGGACCTGGTCGTGCGCGGTCGCGTGGGCGGTGGGAAGGACTGCAATCGCGTCTACGTGGCGGTGCTCCGCGACGGTGCCGTTTCGCAGCAGACGTGCGGCGCGAACTCCGAAGCGCTGCGGCCGTTCTCGCTGACGGTGCCGGCCGGCGGGCGGCTCGTCATCGCGGATTTCGCGCAGGGCGGCTGGGGCCACCTGTTGGTCTCGGACCTCGAGGTCGAAGTGACGAAGAAGTGAGGTACACGGCGCGGCATGTCGCTCACCGAGTTGCTCGCCGCGCACCAGCCAACCGATGAGAAGGAAGCGGCGGACCTGCGCACGATGCGTGGGTTCGCCGCGTCGCTTTCAGAGCCTTTCTCTCGCAGCCAGTGGCCGGCGCATTTCACGGGCAGCGCGGTGGTGGTCACGCCCGACGGCGCGCGGGTCTGTCTGGTGCTGCACGCGAAGCTGAACCGGTGGCTGCAGCCCGGCGGTCACGCCGACGTCGTCGACGGTGGCGACATGCAGGCCACCGCGCTGCGCGAGGCGCGTGAAGAGACGGGCTGCGACGTGGCGCTGCACGCGACGGCGCCGCGGCCGCTCGACGTCGACGTGCACACCATCCCCGCGCGGAAGACGGAGCCGGAGCACGCGCACCTCGACGTGCGCTACCTCGTGGTGGCAGCGAACCCCGACGCGTTGGCCTTCGACCCCAACGAGTCGCACGGCGCGCAGTGGCTCTCGTGGGACGACGCGCTGGCGCGCGCTGATGAAGCGCCGCTGCGCAGGTTGCTGGGCAAGGCGCGGCAGTTCGCTCAGGGCCAGCGCCAGCCGACGAAGGCCACCAGCACGTAGGCCGCGACGAGCACGAGCGGCACGGCGGCCACCACCATCCACGGCGCGATCTGCGCGGTCGATGGCGACGGCCAGTCGGCGCGCGTGAACGCGAAGCCGCGCGGCTCGAGGTTCAGGAGCAGCCCCGCGCACGCGTAGATGATGGGCGACAGCATCAGGTTGCCGAGCCACCGCCGCGTGTAGACGCCGTCTCGGAGCAACAACCAGCCGTCGTAGAACCAGCTGCTCGCGAAGAGCGCCAGCGCGAGCGCGACGATGGCGTGCGACCACGGGCGTTCGCCGACGAGGACCTTGTAGAGCGTGCCGATGCTCCAGCCTGCGGTGGTGAACGTCAGCACCGACATGCCGAGGCCGGTGACGACGTCCCACGTCTCGTCGTCGGTGAAGCGCCCCGCGAAGGTGACGAAGAGGATGGCGGGGGCGAAGACCGCCAGCTTCCACGGCACGGTGAGGAACGCGAGCTCAGCGTGCCAGTCGGGGCGCACGTCTTTCACCGCCAGCAGCGTCGCCAACACGCAGAACGCCAGCCAGCCGACGACGTACTTCACGAGGAAGTCACTCATGTCGGCAGTGTCTGTGTGCCGTCGTCAGCGTCGTGGCCCGAGGGTGTGAGCGGTCGGAAGTCGTCGTGAGCGGCTTCAATCGCGCTGTCGGTAGCACTTGAAGTCACCGCGCTTCGCGCCGTCGGTGCGCACGCGGTGGTGCTCTTTGCCGTCGAAGAGAATGAACGAGCCGGTGGTGTCACTGCCTGCCAGCCCGCGCCAGCCGTCGTAGGGGCCGCCCGAGAAGGTGACCACGCCTTCGCTCGCGGACACCGCGCCGTTGCCGTCGGCGGTCTCGTAGCCGTCAGCGTCGAGCGTGAACGGCGGCAGCGCGGCGTTCTGCCACTGCACCTGCGCGGTATCGAGGGCGACGATGATGCTGAGCGTCTTGCAGGCGTAGCGGCCGTCGAGCCCGGTCGAACGGGTCGCGCCACCGGGCGTTCCCGTCGTGCTCGCGTCTTCGGTCAGCGCACCCGCCACGAGGCACAGCAGGCAGCTGCCGATGAGCATCGCCATCACCACGCCGACAGCCACCACCACCTTCATCGTCTTCGACATGGCGCCCAGCGTAGCCCGGGGTTGGCGACGCGGCGCGTGTCGTGAGATGGTTGACTCAGGCAACTATATGAGAGTCAGCATTTCTGTTGTCGCGAGCGTCTTTCTTGCGGCGTGTTTTCATGTCGACACCGGTTTTCGAGACCCGTGGCACGCGAAGGTGGCCGAGGCCGGCATCGTCGAGAAGACGGTGAAGGTGGGCGAGGTGACGCTTCGTTACGTGGAAGGCCCCGCGAACGGCCCGCCGCTGCTGTTGCTGCACGCGCAGCACATGGACTGGTTCAGCTACAGCCGTGTGTTGCCGGAGCTGTCGAAGACGTACCGGGTGTTCGCGGTCTCGTACCATGGCCACGGTGGCACCTCGGCGCCGCCGGAGTTGATGGACGCTGCGCACATCGGCGCGGACCTTGCGACGTTCATCGAGACGGTCATCGGCGAGCCGGCGTTCGTCACCGGGAACTCGTCTGGTGGGCTGCTGACGACGTGGCTGGCGGCGAACCGGCCAGACCTCGTGCGCGCGGCGTTGTTGGAAGACCCGCCGCTGTTCACCGCCGAGTTTCCGCGCTCGCAGCAGACGGTCGCGTTCCGCACATTCACCTCGTGCCACACGTATTTGGACACCGCGTGAAGCGGGCGGGCGAGGTCGGCTTCAACGCGCTCGTGGCCGGCATCAACGACTACCGGGCGGCGAACCCCGGCGAGCGCCTCGAGCTCAACCTGCTGCAAGACATGATGCGGCTCTTCATGCGTGGTCTCGATGTGTACGACCCGCACTTCGGTGACGCGTTCTTCGATGGTCGGTGGAACGCGGGGTTCGATCACGCCGAAGCGTTACAGCGCATCACGGCGCCGACGTTGTTGTTGCACGCGAAATTCACGCACCAGGAAGACGGCACGCTCGAAGGGGCCATCGATCAGGCCGACGCGGATCGAGTGATGTCGTTGCTGAAGAACGGCACGTACGAGCGCATCGACGCGGGGCACACGGTGCACATCGAGAAGCCGGAGGCGTTCATCGCCGTGGTGAAGCGGTTCTTCGTGCCATGAAGAAGCTCAACGACGTCGACGTGCTGCGGTCGTTTGCGGTGCTCAATCGCGCGTTCCTCGCGCACTTCGCTGAAGAGCTGGCGAAGCATCGGCTCACGTACTCCGAGGGAATTCTGCTCGCGAACATCGGGCATCGGCCGGGCACGACGCAGGAGGCGTTGGTGTCGGAGCTGCTGCTCGACAAGGGCGCAGTCGCTCGGGCGGTGAAGGGGCTGAAGGCGCGGAAGCTCGTCGTGGTGAAGCAGTCTCCGGACGACGGCCGCGCGCACAACCTTCACCTGACGCGGGCTGGTGACGTGGTGCTCGAGTTCATCGACGCGTTGAACGCGGCGTGGATCTCGCGCGTGACGGTGGACATCTCGGCGAAGGAGTTCCGCACGTTCTCGTCGGTGTTGAGCACGTTGGTGACGCGGGTGCGCGCGCTGCCTTGGTGAAGGGCGGGCGGCCGGGTATCCGTTGTGAGTGCCCGTCGCGAGCGGCTCCGCGACTGCGTGGCGTCGCGTCGTGCCTCTTCACGCGGGCTTCGTGACCGCTCTTTTAGAAATGGCACGTCGTTTGTTGCGGCGCGACTGAGTGAGCGCTCCAGCGAAATCGATCACTTCCGTCGCATCACCGGGCGCACGTCCCCGACTCGCGAAGTGCCGACCGCTCTTTCAGACGTATCTAAAAGAGCGGTGGGCGCCTTCTTCGACGGGCGAGCCCCTCCACCACGAACGCTCAACCTGTTGATGTCACGGCACCGTCGCAACGCAGTTCGCGCGTCAATCAGCGTGCCATTTCTAAAAGAGCGGTCGCGACGTTGAGCCAACTCGTGCCGTGCCGCAGAGCCGCCGCGCGCTGGCTGCGACGCCGACCCCACGCCGACCGTTCTCGTTCAGGCGACTTCACACCGACCAGTCGAACGTCTCACCGAGCAACCCGTCGATGCGCGCGAACAGCTTCTCTTTCACGACGGTGTCGACGAACGCGCTCCCGTTGAGCGGCGACGGGTGTGGCGCAGCGACCAGTGGCTGCGACGTCTCCAACGTTTCGTAGAGCTTCTGCGCCGGCTTGCCGAGACAGAGAAACACGACCGGCCGCGGCTGCGCAGCGACGTGACGCAGCACCGCCGAAGTGAACGGCTCCCAGCCCTTCTTCTGATGAGACTGGGGCGACTTCTCGCGCACGGTCAGCACCGTGTTGAGCAGCAGCACGCCGCGCTTCGCCCACGCGGTGAGATCTCCATGCGCAGGCACGGCGAGCCCACGCTCCTTGTTCAGCGCGACGAAGATGTTCTTGAGCGAGGCCGGAATCTTCACGTCGCGCGTCACCGAGAACGCCAGTCCGTTCGCGTTGCCCGCGGTCGGGTAGGGGTCCTGGCCGAGCAACACGACGCGCACGGCCTCGGGTGGCGTCAGCTCGAGCGCGGCGAAGACCTGCGGCTTCGGCGGGAACACGCGCTGCGTTTCCCACTCGCTCGTGACGAACGCTTCGAGCTTCGCGAATGTCGGCGCGGTGAGCGCGTCACCCAGCGCACCCCTCCAGGATTGCGGCACCAGCGATGCGAGCGTCATGGCGTCGCGTGGTACACCGCCGCTCATGCGTACGTCGTGGATTCTTGTGTCGATGGTGCTGGCTGCGTTCACCGTGGTCGGTTGTGGAACGAAGTCTGAGTGCAACGCGAGCAACTGCTCCGGCTGCTGCGATGCGAGCGGAGCGTGCGTCGGCGCGTCGACGAACGCGTGTGGTTCCGGTGGCAATCAATGCATCGACTGCTCGCGTACGAGCCAGACGTGTCAGCTCGGCGTGTGCGCGAACGCGTCGTCCGGTGGCGGCACTGCGACGGGCGGCGGCACTGCGACGGGCGGCGGCACGGCGACCGGTGGCGGCACGGCGACGGGCGGCGGCACCGCGACGGGCGGCGGCACTGCGACGGGCGGCGG
>CAYWON010000167.1:0-14818 GCA_964459885.1 uncultured Archangium sp. | reverse complement strand
ACGTGGTCGAGGGTATGCAGTTCGACCGCGGCTACCTCTCGCCGTACTTCGTGACGAACCCCGACCGCATGGAGGTCGAGCTCGCCGACCCGTTCATCCTCATCTACGAGAAGAAGGTCTCGTCGATGAAGGATCTGCTGCCCGTGCTGGAGCAGGTGGCGCGCGCTGGCAAGCCGCTGCTCATCGTCGCCGAAGAGGTCGAGGGTGAAGCGCTCGCGACGCTCGTGGTGAACAAGATCCGCGGCGTGCTGAACGTCTGCGCGGTCAAGGCGCCCGGCTTCGGCGACCGCCGCAAGGCCATGCTGGAGGACATCGCGATCCTCACCGGCGGCAAGCTGATCGCCGAAGACCTCGGCCTCAAGCTCGAGAACATCACCCTCGCCGACCTCGGCAAGGCCAAGCGCATCAAGGTCGACAAGGACAACTCGACCATCATCGACGGCGCCGGCGTGGAGAAGGACATCCAGGCCCGCGTGAAGCAGATCCGCGCGCAGATCGACGAGACCTCGTCGGACTACGACAAGGAGAAGCTCCAGGAGCGTCTCGCGAAGTTGGTCGGCGGCGTGGCCGTCATCAACGTCGGCGCGGCCACTGAGACCGAGATGAAGGAGAAGAAGGCCCGCGTCGAAGACGCGCTCAACGCGACCCGCGCGGCCGTTGAAGAGGGCATCGTCCCTGGCGGCGGCGTGGCGTACATCCGCTCGCTCAAGGCGCTCGACAGCGTCGAGGTCTCGGCCACCGAGAAGTTCGGTGTCGAGATCATCCGCCGCTCGGTCGAAGAGCCGCTCCGCCAGATCTCGGCGAACGGTGGCCTCGAGGGCTCGGTCATCGTCAACAAGGTCAAGGAAGGCACGGGCGCGTTCGGCTTCAACGCCGGCACCGGCGCTTTCGAAGACCTCCTCGCCGCGGGCGTCATCGACCCGGCCAAGGTCTCGCGCTGCGCCCTGCAGAACGCGGCCTCGGTCAGCTCGCTGATGCTGACCACCGAGGCGATGGTCGCCGAGAAGCCGAAGGAAGACGCCGGCCCGGCGATGCCTCCCGGCGGTGGCATGGGCGGCATGGGCGGTATGGGCATGTAAGTTCAGTCTGACGACTGCGCTTCACTCCGGCCTCCGGTCTCGAAAGAGACCGGAGGCCGTCGTGTTTCAGCCTCATTGCACTCGTCAGTGGGCTGAGGTGTCTTCCCGCCGCCCATGACGATCCGCTTCAACGACGCATCGATCCGCACCGCGTACACCCGGCTTCAGAGCACGCAGGGCCCCGTCAGCGACGGCGATCTGCACGAGCTGCTCTCGGGCGCCGCAGACGCGAGCGGCAAGTCGGCCAGCAAGGCGCTCACGCAGCTGAACCAGCCGGGCCTGTCGTGGGCTGCGCGCGCGGAGCTGGTGAAAGGTGGCCTCACCGCGAGCGAGAAGGCCGACCTGACGGCGGTGCTTGATCACGGCGGCCTCACGCTGACGCCCACCGCGCGTGCCCTGCTGGAGGCCGTCATCGGCCGCGACGGCTTCACGCCCACGCCCGGCCCCGGCCCTGGTCCTGATGCACCGGTGAACCCGAACGGCCCGCCCGTGAGCCCCACGGCGTCGAGCGACTGGTTCGGCGCGGCCACCGTCAGCGACACGGGCCTCAAGGCGAAGCTCGACGCGCTCGCGACGACCGCGCGCCAGACGCCCGGCCTGCAGGTCGACGACGCTGCGGTGCTGAACCTGCTCTCGGAGATCGCCGATCGCGACGGCGTCTCGGCTGACGCAGCGCGGGCACGCTTCGACGGCCTGGGTCGCAACGGCAAGCTGAACGAGATCCGCGCCGGTCTCACCGACGGCGAGCGCGGCGACCTTCGCGCGCTGCTCGCGAGCACCACCCCGCTGACGCCCACTGCGCAGCTGCTCGTGCGCGACGCGCTGGGCGAGCCGCGCACCGTCGCCGACGCCCTGCGCGTGGCCGCTGGTCACTCGGCGTCGCTCTCATCGGGCGACAAGCTCGCGTTCACCGCCGACGGCAAGGTCGCCATCAACGACGCAGCGCCCATCGACATCTCCGCTGACGGCTCGTTCCAGTGGGACCAGGGCTTCGGGCGCGTGGCCACCGGCCAGGTGAGCGCCGACGGCAGCGTGGCGTTGACCCAGTCTGGGAAGACCGTCGCCGGCTTCCTGCCCGGCGCGGTGGGCCCGGTCGACACCGCGGTCGCCAGCGCCATCGCGTCGCGCGTCGGCCGCGCGTACACCGGCACCGTGCTCGGCGGCGGCATGTCGACCATCGAGCTGGTCAGCCCCGATCTGGTGCAGCTCCACTCACCCGGCGGCGCGCGCACCGCCCGCGTCAACCCGGACGGCAGCTTCGTCTTCGACACGCAGTGGAAGCTCTTCGGCAAGCCCGAGACCGACGGCTCGCTCACTGGCCGGTTCGACGCCAACGGCACGCTGACCCTGAGCAAGGCCGCGCTGTTCGGCCAGACCAACCTCGCGCCCCAGAAGCTGACGCTGCGACCGGCCGTGGACGTCGGCGTGCCGCCCGACACCGAGGCGCTGATTCAGTACCTCCGCTCGCGTGAAGGCAGCACCGCGTCGCTCACGCAGCCGCGCGTGTCGGTGCGCCTCGGCGAAGGCCCGGTCGCGGAGATCACCGCGCTGGGCGAGACGGTGCCGGTGCGCATCAGCCCCGACGGCAACTTCTCGCTGGAGATCATGGGACACAACTCGCGCACCATCTCGGGGCGCTTCACCCCGGCCGGAGAGGTCATCTTCGATCGGGTGTTCGTCGGGCTCGGCGCGTCGGTGAACGCACCCACGCCGGCGCCGTTGGTCGGCACACAGAAGCCGGTACGGCCGCTCAACCCGACCGAGCGACTGCTGGCCGTGACGCCGGGCAAGACGGTCTACGACGAGGCGAAGGTCGGCTCCGGGCTCTCGGTGAACGTGGTCGCGCCCAACCGGCTCGGCGTGCTCGACACCAACCACTACCAGCTCGTGACGGTGAACGAGCGCGGTCACTTCTCGTACAACAAGCGCGACGGCTCGACCGTCAGCGGCATCGTCACCACGCGCGGCGAGGTGTTCTTCTCGTCGGGCTCGCGCGTCTCGCTGCCCAGCAACCGCATCGGGCCGTTCGCGCCGTCGTGGCGAGAAGAAGATCTCGTCGGGGCGTACTCCGACCCCGGCAGCTTCGTGCCGATGACGCCTGGCTCGCGCGCCTCGGCGGCGCAGGCCGCGGTCATCGAGCTCGAGCGCCGAGCCATGTACCAACTCAAGACTGCGGGGCTCGCGAGCAGCGCGTTCTTCGACCCGTACCAGTACCAGTCGATCAGCACCTCGCAGTTGGAAGCCGGCCGCAACGAGTGGAAGCAGCTCGTCGCCCGCCGCAGCAGCCTGACGCCGGAACAGCGCGCCGTCGTCGACACCGCGCAGGCCGCGCTGACGCGCCTTCGTGAAGGCACCGCGGGCCTCGGCGGCGGTCGCATGCCCAGCAAGGCGCTCACGTGGCTCGAAGCGAACTCGACCTACGTGCGAGGCCTGCCGGTGGCGCTCAACGACGTCGCCGGGCAGCTCGCGCTCGTTCGCGTGCGCACCACGATGCTGGGCGGCAAGGCCGAGGGCGTGGGGATTCACGGTCGGCCCTACGAGGTCGAGCTGCTGTCGCCCACGCGCATCCGCATCAAGACGAAGAGCGAGGAGTTCGTCGCCAACGTCGGTCCCGACGGCGCGTTCGGCTACTCCACGGCGGGCGGCGCCACCGTCACCGGCCACCTCTCGACGGAAGGCCAGGTCGTCCTGACGCACAAGTCGGTCGGCGACGCGGAGACCTTCCGCGGTCTGCTGAAGGGCGGCGGCACCACGCCCGTGCCCGAGCGCCCGTCAGTGAGCAACCTGCCACCGATGGCAGACCCCACCATCCGCGAGCAGCTCGCGCCGTTGGTGGGCAGCCGCGTCACGGTGCCCTTCACGCCGCCGCTGCAGCTCGACTTCGAGCGCGAGGACAAGCTGACCGGCTTCGGCGCGCACGGCCGCGTGTACCTGTCGATCGACGCCCAGGGTCGTGTCAGCGGCAAGCTGCCGGACACCTCGCACACGCACCCCGACGGCCGCGTCTACACGCGCACTGGTGCGTCGATCTCCGGCCGCCTCGCCGTAGACGGCACGCTCACCCTCACGTCACCGGAAGCCACCACCGTGAGGCTGACGCAGCGGCCGTAAGACCGCCGCTCCCGCGACGTTCTGCGCCATGGTGCGAGCATGGGCGTTCACGGCACCTTCTGTCAGCTGTGCGGCATGCCGACGCAGCACGACCACTACGTGCCATCGCACGGCATGCTGAAGATCTACCGGGGCTCGGCGGGGCCCGGCGGCGGCCACACGTGGGAAGCCAACGAGAAGCCCTTCGCGTTCGGGCCGCAGCACGCGTGGCTCGAAGACGCCGTGGTGCTCCCGTGGCACGAGCCGCGCGTCCTTCGCGGGCGCATCGAAGACGGCTCACTCGAAGGCGTCATGGTCTTCGACGGCGGCGAAGACGGCCTCGCGTTGCACCACGCGTGTTGGCGCATCCAAGGATCGCCCGCGTCGACGGAGCCCGCGTTTCGCGCCAACGGCACGCACGCCTGGGCACTCGTCGAGAGCTACCACGAGCAGCTGTTCGACTTCGCGTCGCTGGCCGCCGACGGCAAGGGGTGGATGCTGGAAGAACCGCTGCCCGGGAGTCGGTCGCGCGCGCGCATCGAGGCGATGCTGCAGATCCCCGAGGCCGCGGCGCCGGTGCAGACCGTCGAAGAGTCGGTGCGCGTGGATCGCGACTGGGCGGCGTTGCCGCTGCGCGATGAGCAAGGTCGGCGTGCCCTGGTGCGCGCCCGCGGCTACACGCTGGACGAGGTGCCGAGCGCCGGCTTCGAGACGCTCGTGCGCATGACGAAGTTCTACGAAGAGCCGCGGCTGCCCGGCGGCGAAGAGCTGCAGGAGTTGGAGGCCTTCGAGGTGGCGCTCAAGACCGCCGTCGAACGCGACGCGCAAGGCATCTTGATGCTCGCCGCCATCGGCAAGGGCCGCGCGGAGTACCTCACCTACGCACGCGACGGAGCCGCCACCTGCGAGCGCATCGCGGCCCTCGACGGCGCGAAGGCTGGCAACCTCGAAGTCACCGCCGACCCGAACTGGCAGGAAGCGCGCCGGGTCCTGACCTCGTTCCGCCGTTAAATGAGTCTCATGAAAGACGTTGTCATCTACACGAAGGACGCGTGCCCTTACTGCCGGCTCGCCGAGAAGTTCCTCCACGAGAAGAACATCCCGTTCAAGAACGTGGACGTCAGCGACGACGACGCCATGCGCGAGAAGCTCGTCGAGCTGAGCGGCCAACGCACGGTGCCGCAGATCTTCGTCGGCGACGAGAGCATCGGCGGCTACTCCGACATGATGAAGCTGCACTCGAAGGGCCAGTTTGAGCCCAAGCTGGGCCGTTGAGCTGACCTACAGCCGCACGTCGAGCACCGCGCCCCACGCCGTCGCGACGGCGCGCAGCCGCGCTTCGACCGCGTCGCGCGCGTCCCATGGGAACGCCTCGTTGGGCATGTAGAAGGTGCCCACGTCGGCGATGACGCCGCGCATCGACCAGCCGAGCGACGGCGGCGTGTGCTCGTCACCGGCGTCACCGGCCAGCATCAGCGACTTCGGCTGCCAGCCCAGGCGCTGCAGCACCGCCGTCATCACCTCGGCGTGCTCGAGCGACGCGACCAGCATGCCGCTCACCGTCTTCGCGTCGATCGCCTGACCGAGCTCCACCGCGCGCGCCTGCAGCGCTTTCACGTCGTCGCCGACGGCTTCACCCAGCGCCGCGCCGCCCACCGTGGCCTCCAGACGACCTTCCGGCAGCGTGAGGAACAGCCCCACCGTCGCCACCTCACCCACCGTCTTGAAGTGCAGCTTCAGCTCGTTCGGCAGCAGCGTCGTCAGATAGTGACGCTGCGCGTCAACGTCGAGCCTGCGGAAGTGCGCAATGTAGGCCTTGGGGTTCACACCGGCCAAAGCCGGGGTCAGCAACTCACGCACGCGGGGCGTATCGCCCGAAACACGCCTCTTTTCAACTGCTTGCAGCCCCAACGAAATGTCACTTTCAGGGAGGTGTCGAGGCGGGGATCGCCGTGGTACTCATCGAGGCGAGTGCCGGCCCGTTCGCGGTCCTCCCGACACAAGATCCGAGGCAGCGAAAGCTCCCGGGGGCGTGATCGAGAGAGGAAAGCAGAACAGGCCGGCACTCGTTTTTCCTAAGGTTCGCGGCTCATGCGCATACGGCGTTGGGCGCTCGCAGTGTTGATGACCGGCTGTGCGTCGGGGTTCACCTCGACGGTGCACGAGCCGACCGAGCCGCTGCGCGTCACCGCGGTCGTCGTGCCGCCGGTGCGCGTGCTTGGCGCCGATGGTGCCGGCTGGCGCGGCTACGAGCTGGGGCAACGGCAGATCGACGTCGCGCTGCGCACCGTCGGCGATCGGCTCGCGTTGATCGGCCCCGCGCAGGTGAAGATCTCGCGCTGGGACGAGCCCGGCTGGCTCGGCAACACCGCCCTGCCCGTGTTGACGCACGCCGCGATTCCGCCCGGTGAAGCGCTGCTGCTCCGCGCCACCGTCGAGCAGCGCATCGGCTCATCAATTCAAGAGCGGGAAGACTCGAAGGGCGCGCCGAAGGGCGGCGTCGTCACCCACGAGACGCAGTGGCTGGTGACGGTCGAGCTGCTGCACCCCGCTTCGCGACAGGCGCTCGCTGAGCTCTCGGGCTCGGTGATCATCGACCCGTTCGCCGCGCCGACGGGTGAAGAAGAGTTCGACCCTGTGTGGCCGATGACGCGGCTGCTCGAGAAGCTGACGCGCGAAGCGTTGTCGCTCACCCGTCGCTGGCAGGTCGACCGCCCTGGCGCGCGAGACAGCGGGCTGACCCTGGCGCTCGCCCCGGCGTTCACCGCGGCGTGGCCCGACGCGCGCGACGCCCAGCCCGACGCGCTGCAAGCCGAGGTGTGGATGCAGGCGCGCGCCCGCTTTCTCTCGCCGTGGCTCGACGAAGGCAGCGCCGCGCGGTTGGCCCGCGTGCCGCCTTCCATGCTGGTCGTCGCGGCGCCCGGCAACGCCTCGCTCAAGCCGGGCGACTTGATCCTTTCCATCGACGGACAACCGCCGCTCCCTGAGGTCCTCGCCAGGAAGCGGCTCACCGGCGTGCCGGTGGAGGTCCGTGTAGGCCGCGATGGGAACGAGCGGGACGAGGTCATCCCATGAAAGTAAGGTTGCACGCTGATGGTTGAGACCACCGAGTCGGTGACGATCCCCGGGGACAGCATCACGCGCGTCCCCATTCGTGAATGGACGGTCGAGATCATCGGGGGCCCCGACAAGGGAAAGACGATCTCGGCGCTGCAGGGGTTGATCCGCGTCGGCAGCGACGAGAGCAACGACCTCGTGTTGACGGACAACACCGTCAGCCGAAGGCACCTGGAGATCGAGCGCACGTCGCGAGGCCTGCTGCTGCGCGATCTCAACTCGCGCAACGGCACGTTCCTCGCCGGGCGCCTGACGCTGCAGGCCTTCGTCGAGCCCGGCGACAAGATCGATCTCGGCAAGACGCGCCTGACGGTGAAACAGAAGACGCGCGAGACCGAGGTCGAGCTCGACGGCGGCGATCAGTTCGGTGACCTCGTCGGCGTGTCTGAAGCGATGCGCATCGTGTTCGCCGAGATGCGGCGCGTGACGCGCGAAGAAGTGACGCTGCTCATCGAAGGCGAGACGGGCACCGGCAAGGAGCTCGCCGCGCGCGCCGTGCACGCGTACTCGGTGCGGCGCTTCGGCCCGTTCCGCGTGGTCGACTGCGCGATGCTCTCGGAGCAGACCGCCGAGCGCGAGCTGTTCGGCCCCGACGGCGCGTTCACCACGGCGCAGGGCGGCATCATCCTCTTCGACGAGATCGCCGAGCTGCCCGCCGCCGTGCAGCCCAAGCTGCTGCGCATTCTCGAGACGAAGGACCTCGGCAACGGCAAGAAGCTCGACGCGCGCATCATCGCGTCGACGTCGCGCAACCTCGCCGAAGAGGTGCAGCAGCGCCGCTTCCGCCAGGAGCTCTTCTTCCGCATCGCCATCGCGCGCGTGCGCCTGCCGCCGCTGCGCACCCGGAAGATGGACATTCCGCTGCTCGCCAAGCACCTCGTCAAAGGGCTCTCGACGCCCATGGAGCTCTCGCCGCAGATGCTGTCGCTGCTCGAGGGCTACGACTGGCCGGGCAACGTGCGCGAACTGCGCAACGTGCTCGAGCGCGGCGCGCTGATGCAGGCCACCGGCAATTCGTCGTGGCTCGAGCTGCTGGTGCCCAGCGATCGCCGCAGCGATCGCAGCTCGCTGCTCGAGGTGGTCAGCAAGCTGCCGTACCACGAGGCCAAAGATCGCGTTCAGAACGACTTCGAGCGCCACTACTTCGCCGAGGTGATGAAGCAGTGCGGCTTCGACATCAAGCTGGCCGAAGAGCGCACGGGCCTCTCGATGCAGTCGCTCTACCGCTTGCTCAAGAAGAGCGGCCTGCGCCTCAAGGACCTCAAGAACGCCGACGGGCTGGGCTGAACGGTCAGCTCCGTCGCGCCCGCGCGTCGTCCCGCCCACGAGGAGGAACTGCACATGGCGACCTTGAACATCACCTACCAGGGCTTGTCGGCCGATTACGGCTTCGAGCTCGACGCGAACCTCACCGACGCCGACGTGCGCCGCGTGGCGGTCGAGATCGTGCGCGCCGGCAACGTTCCCGGGCTGAACCTGCCGCACCTCGCCGACGACGCGTTCGCCGGCTTCGTGGTCGACCGCATGCAGGGCGGCCAGCGCATCTACCTCCGCCCGAAGGTGCCGTTCGGTGCGTGAGAAGAAGATCGTGTTCTGCGGCGTTGGGGCGCTCGGCTCCAGCGCCGCGGTGCTGTGCAGGAACCTCGACGCCACGCTGGCGTTCATCGACTTCGACCGCGTGGAATCAAAGAACCTGCTCGCGCAGGCCTACGTGAAGCAGTCGGTCGGGAAGAACAAGGCCGAGGCGCTCAAGCTGCAGTTGCTCAACTTCCACGGCGTGAAGGCCGAGTCGTTCGGCGTGCGCGTGACCGCCGAGAACGTCGCGCAGCTGACGAAAGACGCGGCGCTGATCATCGACTGCTTCGACAACGCGGCGTCACGCAGCCTGCTGTCGGCGCACGCGCGGGCAGTCGGCGCGCCGTTGCTGCACGCGGCGGTCAGCGGCGACGGCACGTTCGGGCTCGTGCGCTGGAACGAGCGCTTCACGCCCGATCAAGAAGACGTCGCGGGTCAGGCCACGTGCGAAGGCGGCGAACACCTGCCGTTGATCGGCCTGTTGAGCGCGGCCATCGCGCGCACAGTGCAGGACTTCCTGAAGGCCGGCGTACGCCGCGACTCGATGGTGGGCCTCAACGCCGTGACTCAGACCGGCACGAGCTGAGGCGCGACCTTCTCGAGCTCAGCGAGGTTGGTCACGGTGACCACCTGGCTGACGGCGCGCGCGTAGGCGTTCATCTCGCTGTCGCCGAAGTTCCAGTTCGGCTTCGGCTCGTTGCAGATCCACACCACCCGCTTCGCCTTGCGCTTGAGGTCCTCGAGCGCCCACGCGTTGGGCGGGTTCCGGTTGTTGCGACCGTCTCCGATGATGAAGACCGTGGTGCGCCGGGTGATCGAGCCCAGCTGTTGCCGCACGAAGTTCGCCAGTGAGTCGCCGTAGTTCGAGTTGGTGTTGATCGAGATGACGCCGCTCTTGAGCGCCGCGTCGAGCGCGACCTCGGGCTTCTGTTCCTTGAAGTGCGTCGTCACCTCGCCCATGTCGGCCACGAAGATGAAGCTGCGCACGCGCGAGAAGAGCGCCTGCAGGCTCCAGGTGAAGAGCAGCATCAGGCGCGACGCGTTCCGCACCGAGTCGCTCACGTCGCACAGCACGACCACGTCGGGGCGCTTGGGCCTCCGTGGCTTGAAGTACGGCACCATCGGCACGCCGCCCGTCGTGAGGTTCTCGCGCAGCGTCTTGCGCGGGTTGAGCTGGCCCTTTCGCTTGCTGCGCTGCCGCCGCAGCATCCGCGCTTTCAGCTTCTCGGCGAGGGCGCGCACGGCGCGTTGAGCGAGCTCGACCTCCTTCTTTGAGAGTGTGTGCAGCGCCTTGTCTTCGACGCCGATGCTGGCCTTCTTGAGGCGCGCGTCAGACTGGCGGCGCACCTCGACGCGCGCGGCCTCTTCGATGCGGCGGAGCGACTGCGCGAGGTGCTCGTTGACGAGTTCCTGACCGCGCGCCGACATGCCGCCGCCCGAGAGCGACCGCGCGAGCCCTTCGAGCTCCGACCGCATGGCCTCGGAGCCGGCGGCGGTGACGAGCCGTCGACTGTAGAAGCCGGTCTGCAGCGCGTTCTGGATGCGCGTGTAGTCGAGTTGCAGCGCGGCCTGGCGAAAGAGCTGCGCCAACCGGGCGCGGTCGGCCTCCAACGCAGCCTCGGTGAGTTCGTGCAGCTCAGCCTCAGCGAGCACGCGGTTGAGCACCTTCTTGTCGTCGGCAGAGAGCGGCACGTCGGCCAGCGCGCCTTCGAGGTTGCCCAGCGTCTTCGCGGCCGCCGAAAAGTAGAAATCGAACGCCTTGTCGAAGACGACAGCGTCCTGGGCGCGCTTACAGAGCGTGGCCTTCAAGGTGGCGCGGGTGACGTCGCGATCGTCGACGCCCAGCTCGGCGACGGCGCGCACGGCGTCTTTGGCTTCGCTCAGCGCAACGCGGAGGCCGTTCTGCCGCAGCACCTCGACGAACTCGACGACGCGCGCTTCCACAGCTCACCCTCGCTTGAGAATTCCGTTCGCCGGAAACGATTTGATGGTCTCACCCCGGCGAAGCGGAAGACAACGCAGCCACTGCACGGGCCCGGTGTCGGTCTTCATCACGCCGAAGGTCGCGTCCTTCACGAAGCCGAGGCCGGCGAACTCCGAGACGATCGGGGTGTTCCACACGCCGAAACCGGGCTGTGCACCGGTGCGGAGATCCCTGTCGACGCGCGCGAGGAACCCATCGTGCTTCGCGAACTCGAGCGGCTTGGCCCTGGTGCCGAACGGGTTCGCCTCGTCGTACACGCGGTAGCGCGCGCCTTCGAACTCCTCGATGGCGTCGAACGAGAGCACCGACCCGCTCTTCGGGATCTGCGACGACCAGAACACCATGCGCGCGAGCGGCATCAACAGGTCGATGGTCCACGCTTCGGGCGGGTCCTCTTCACCGTCTTCGACGCCGATGCGCAGGACAAACTCGATGCCGAAGCCGCTGCGCTTGACGTCCTTCGTCTCCTTGCCGGCGAACTCGGAGAGGCCGGTGGTAACGATCTCCCAGTGCTTCTTCACGCGACGCCAGCCGATGAAGCGAAGTGGATCTCGCAGCGGCACGGCGCCGGGCTGAAACGTCATGCCGGTGAGTTCACCGCCTTCGTTCAACAGCTCGAACACGTTGCTCATGGGGTTCGACGAACGACTCCGTCGGCGGAGACGTCAGCGATCGACTGCCCCGGGAGCAACGGCACGCATCGCAACCACTGCACGGGACCGTTCGTCGTCTGTACGAGGCCCAGCGAGTCGTTCTGGAACGCGAGACCATCAAACGGCTTCATGATCGAGGTCCACGACTGACGCGACGCCAGGTTGCCGTACTTGCTCGGCATACGAAGCGCAGCGCTGACGCGAGCAAGAAAGCCCTCGGCGCTCGTGAACTCGAGCGGTCGTGAATCGGTGCCGAAGCCGATGGCCGTGTCGTACTTCACGTCATCGCCCTCTCGAATGAAGCGGAGCACCGTGCCGTCAGCAGGCACCTGCCACGACAGGAACGCGAGCTTCGCGAGCGTCTGAAAGAGCTCGATCGTCCATTCCTTCGGCGGCGCTTCTTCGCCGGGCAGCGCCTCGAGTCGCAGCACGAACTCGACGCCGAGACCGCTGCGCGACCAATCGTTGGTCTCCTTCTGCGCGAACTCCGAGAAGCCCTGCGTGGCGATCTCCCAGTGACTGTTGACGCGCCGCCAGCCGATGTACCGAAGCGGCTCGATGAACGGCGGAATGCCGATCTCGAAAGTGAATCCGGTGAAGTCACCAGCCAGCAGCTCCATCGCGTTGCTCATGAGAATCTCTTCGTCCGGGTTACGCGAGGGCACCAGACGCACGAGGTCACCGCGTGAACGCCATGACGGCCTCGATGTGATGCGTCTGCGGGAACAGGTCGAACAGCTGCAGCGCGATGGGGTGAAAGCCGTGCTCGCCCAGATCCTTCGCGTCGCGCGCGAGGCTGGTCGGGTCGCACGCCACGTAGACGACGCGAGACACCAGCAGCCCGTTGGCCCACGCGCCGATGCCGGGCGCGCCCGACCGCGGCGGGTCGACGAGCAGGCGATCGAAGCGCTCGCGCTCGTTCACGAGCCCCTTCGCGATCTTCTCCGAGTCACCCTGCACGAAGCGCACGTTCGCCACGCCGTGCTTCAGCGCGGCCTTCTGCGCCAGCGCGACCGACAGCGGGAACGACTCCACCGCCACCACCTGCTGCGCGTGCGCCGCGAGCCGGAACGTGAAGTTGCCATTCCCCGAGTACAGCTCCAGCACGCGCTCGCCGCCGTGCACGTCGAGCAGCTCGATGCTCTGTGACACCAGCCGCCGGTTCACCTCGGCGTTGGCCTGCGCGAAGCCGTCGGGCCGGTGCAGCACGCCCTCCTCTTCCAACACAGGCTTGCCGACCAATTCCGCGCCGCCCTTCCCGTCGGCCGGGTGAAGAATCGCGCCGTCCAGCAGCCCTTCGCGGATCACCGCGTTGATGGCCTCGCGATGCCGGGGCCGTAGCTGCGCCTTGGCGTGCAGGCTCGCTGACACGCGGCCCTCACATTCGAGCAGGCGCACCTCTTCAATCTCCTTCAACGTCGCCGCGCCCAACGCTGTCGCGAGCCGTCCAGGGAAATCGGCCAACGCCGGCGTGAGCGCCGGGCACGTCGTGACCGCCACGCGCTCGTGCGAACGACGACCGTGAAAGCCCAACGCCGCGCCCACCGGGTGCAACGTCGCGCGGCGTCGGTAGCCCATGGCGTGCGACGACGGCACGACCGGCAACAGCTGGTACGCGTCACGCGCCACGCCGCCGACGTGCTCCAGCGCCGACACCACGATCTCCTGCTTCTGCCGCAGCTGCTCGTCTTCACTCACGTGCAGCCAGTCGCAGCCGCCGCACGTCGACGCCAACGCGCACGGAGGCGCGCGGCGTGAAGCGCTCGGCTCGAG
This sequence comes from uncultured Archangium sp., assembly GCA_964459885.1. GTDB lineage: Bacteria > Myxococcota > Myxococcia > Myxococcales > Myxococcaceae > Archangium_A. Next base: position 1,547 of record CAYWON010000167.1, on the reverse strand, counting down.
CACCTCCACCAACTCGCCACGCAGCGCCTTGCCCTGCTCTTCCACGTCGGCCAGCACGCGCTCACCAGGCAACGCACCAGCAATGAAAACGGCGCGGCCTTCGTGAGGGGCCACGCCGTCACCTGACTTCGACAACCGCTCGACTCGCAGCTCCAGCTTCACTTCTTCTGGGGCACTTCTGCGTCGGGAAGCTCGGCGCGCAGGCGCTCGACGAAGCGCGCCAGGCGGCCTTTCTTCTCTTCATCGACGTCGACGAACTCGATGCCCATGCCGGGGATGAGATCGGAGTCGGGATCCGGCGCGTGCACGCGGATGACGCGGCCGGTGAGATCGAACGGGAACGCCGCGTCGGGCAGCGACACGATCAGGCGCACGATGCTGCCGACGGCCAGCGGGTTGCGCGTGTTGATGAACATGCCGCCGCGGCTGATGTTGACCGCCCAGTCGGTGATGAAGCCATCAACCGTGCGGTACGCCACCAACAGCTCGTGCTGCAGTCGCTCCGCTTTGCGAACCGGCTGTGCGCCCTTGTCGTCGCTCATGGGCCCGGGAGCCTACTCGCATCGGATCTCCGCGGTCTTCAGATCTTGAGCGTAAGAAGTTCCCCGGCCCGGCGACTGATGGGGTCATGACCGCGATGGCAGACCCGCCTCCCAAGGACCGCGACGTGCTGTACGCCCGGGCTGTCGAGGCCGCCGGAGGCGCAATCTCCCGCGTGGCGCTGGGTTACGAGGCCGACCCCGACCGCCGGCGCGACCTCGTTCAGGACATGCACACAGCGCTCTGGCGCAGCCTCGGGCGCTTCGACGGACGGTGTTCGCTCACCACCTGGACCTGGCGTGTGGCCCACAACGTCGGCGCCAGTCACGTGCGCCGGTATGGCCGCGGGAGCTTCGTCGAGTTGCAGGACCTCGAAGACCTCAGCGACGTCGAGGCCACGATCGATCGCGCGCGGGCGCTGCAACGGCTCACCGAGCTCATCCACAGGCTCGCTCCCGACGATCGCCAACTGCTCATGCTGTACCTCGAGGGCCTCGACGGGCGCGCCATCGCCGACGTCACCGGCCACTCTGCGTCCAACGTCGCCACGCGCATTCACCGACTCAAGGCGCTGTTGGCCCGCCGCTTTCAGGAAGGAACGTCGCGATGACGCCCGAAGAACTCCAGTCGCTGTGGCAGCAGCAGCCGGTCGAGGCGCCGCCGGCCTTCACGCGGGACCAGGCGACGCCGCTGGTCGACTACGCCGCGCCGACCTCGAAGGACGCGCCGCCACCGCGCCGCGCGTTTCCCTGGCTCGTGGCGGCCGCCATCGCCGCTGTCTTCATCACGCTCCTCAGCATGCTCGTCGCTCGCGAGCCGGTGCGACTACCGGTCGTGGTCGACGACCCGCTCGCCGAGTGCCGTCGGCTGACCGACACCACACGGGGCGAGCCAGACTGGGTGCTCGCCGAGTCGGTCTGCACGAAGGCCGCCGGCGAAGAGCCGATGTCACGCGACGCGATGCTGCTGCTGCCCCGCGTGGCGAAGATGGCGCGCTGCCAGGGCAA
>CAYWON010000166.1:13724-14880 GCA_964459885.1 uncultured Archangium sp. | reverse complement strand
CACCACGCGCGCGGCCTCCCGCCGTCGACGCACGCTGGTGGAGGTCGACGAGGGGCACGCGTACCTGGGCCAGGACGAGACGGCCGAGCGCTTCCTCGAGCGCTGCTACCGCGTGATGCGCAAGTTCGATGTCGCGATGTGGATGGTGTCGCAGCAGTTCTCGGACTTCGTGAAGGCGAAGTCCGGCGACGCCATCATCGGCAACTCGCCCATCAAGATTTTCCTGCGGCATCGCAGCGGCCACGACACCGTCGCCGACTACTTCCGCTTCTCGACTCGTACGCGCGCGGCCTTCACGTCGCTCGACATGCAGGCGGGCCATCACTCCGACTTCTTGCTGCTCTACGGCGAGCGCTTCGCGACGGTGCGGCTCGCGCTGCACCCGCTGGCCTACTGGATTCTCACCACCGACGGCGCCGACAAGAAGCTCATCGAGCGAAGCGCTGAACGGAACCCGACGCTGACGCGCCTGCAGGTGCTGCGCGAGCTCGCCGCTCGCTACCCCAACGGCGCGCCGAAGGGCTCGCTGGCCGCATGACACCCAACCGAGGAGCACACACCATGAAGCGCTTCACAGTTCGCCAGGTCGCGTCGTTGCTTGTTGTCGCTGCGCTGGTGTCGCCTCGCCCCGCGCACGCGTCGATGTTCGGCGAGGAGAACGGGCCGCTCTACCAGCTCGTCACGCAGGGCATCGCCGAGTTCGCGCAGGGCGCGCAGAGCCTGCAGCAGATGATTCAGATGTACGAGGAGACGAAGAAGTACGTCGGCATGGCCTCTGACGCGGTGGAGGGTTTCCGCGAGTTCGGCATGTGGGCCGACAGCATCTTTCAGCAACCGGAGAATGCGCTGTACTCGGTGCTGCCCGAGGCCGCGTACCTTCGGCAGGAGCTGCAGTCCCCGGAGTCCTGGGGCCGTGGCACGGGCGAGCTCCAGCGCCTCGTGCGCGTGTGCCTCTCCGGGCAGGGCCAGTGCGCGGCGGTGAAGCAAGCGGTGTCCGCGTACGACGCGCAGCAGTCCATCTCCGACACCTTCGGCACGGTGCCCAAGGGACGTGACGACCTCGCCACCGTCGACATCGAGGCGGCGCGCGCCATCAGCGGCTCAATGTCCGTCACTGGGCGGTCGACTGTCTCTGCAGAGCAGGCCGCGCGGCTGA
>CAYWON010000166.1:9330-13714 GCA_964459885.1 uncultured Archangium sp. | reverse complement strand
CCGCCGGCAACGCACTGCTGTGCGCCGGCTGCCATGACGATCTGCCCCGGCTGCCGGCGGCACACTGCCCGGTGTGCGCACTGCCGGTGCCGACCGCGCAGGTGTGCGGCCGCTGTCTGAAACACCCGCCGGCCTTCGACGCGACGGCCGCGCGGCTGATGCAGAAGTGCATGAGCGGCTCGGGGAGTGAGGCCGTCCAGGCGTGTCAGTCGGCCGCCAACATCGGCAGCTTGATGCAGGTGCAGGAGACCGCAGCGCTCAACCAGCAGGTCGCGGAGTCTGTTCGCCTGCAGGCGCTCGACCTCGCGCGCGAGAACGCCATCGAGAAGCGCACGCAGCAGGAGACCAACGAGCGCCAGAAGCAGCTCGAGGCGGCGACGCGCGGCATGGCGCCGCCGCAGATTCAGTTCATCGGTGGTGAGGGGTCGCTCCGATGATGCGCGCCCTCGCACTTCTCGTCGTTGCCGTGCCGTCGCTCGCGCTGGCTGGCTCGTCGTCCGATGCGTCGTTGGTCCGAATGGACGTCGGCGGTGGTCTCGTTGGCGCGTGGGCCGGGATGACGAAGGGCATCGCCTTCTCGTTCCTCCCGTTTCTGTTCATCGTCTCGATGGCGGCGGAGGCCTGGGGCAAGGGGCCGGCCGAGCCGCGCGACTTCGGCAAGGTGGTGCAGCGCTTCATCGTCATCTTTGTGTTGCTCAGCTTCTACGGGCAAATCTTCGGCTCTCTCGCCGGCATGCTGAATGGTGCCGCCAACTCCATCGCGCCGACGGAGACGTGGGCGAAGCTGCAGGAGGCGACGAAGGCCTTCTTGGAGGCGAAGGCGCAGTACCAGGACCGTGAGATGGGTGGGACGAGCGGCGCTGGCAACACCGCGATGCAGTGGGTCGCGGGGCAAGTCGATGCGCTCGGCGGGACGCTCATCGACAGCGCCGTCACTCTCATTGTGCTGGGTGGGCAGGCTGCGTTTCGAATCGTCGGCACGTTGGGCGCGGTGCTCTCCGGCTTGCTGTACGTGCTGGGGCCGCTGGCGATCGCCGCGTCGATGCCCGCCTCGAGCGACGCCGGCACGAAGTGGCTCCGCGTCTTCGTCAGCGTCCTGTCGTGGCCGCTCATCTCGTCGGTGCTCGTCGGCTTGCTGACTGGCTACGCGCTGCAGGCCCTCAAGCCCAACGACAGCTACGAGGCCGCGTACTCGTCCATCGTGCTCGCCGGCATCCTCACGGTGACAGCCTTCGCCGTGCCGGTGGTGGCCAGCGCGCTGACGGGTGCCGGCATGGGCGCCGTCGGCGCTGGGTGGAGCTCGCTCAACGCGTGGTCCGGTGCAGCAGCGACAGCTGGGGCTGCCATGGCTGGCGGCGGCGCGGCCGCCGGCATGCTGCAGCGAGCGCCGTCCGCGGCACCGATGCCGCAGGGAGGTGGAGGCGGCGGTGGGGGTGGTGCGGGCGGCGGTGGTCTCCAGTCTTCGGCGCCCTCTGCTGGCGTCGGTGGTGGCGACTGGAGCGCGCGTGAACGCGACCTGAACCCCGCGTGGGCTGCGAAGGCCTCGGTGGGCTCCATCGCGCCAGCACAGGCCGCGGCGTCCCCGGCCCGAGACGTCGCCGCGGCGGCCGAGATTGCGAATGGCGGCGGAGTGAACTTCCCGCCTTCCGAGCCCGCACAGCCACAGCCTCCACCCGTTGCCTGGAGCCAAGGCGGCATCGTGCCGGGAGGCCCCGACGACTCGACACCGACGCAGCCCTCACCCTCTCCGATGCCTGGAGCCGCTGCGCGTCCCACTCCGCCTACGCGGCCGGGCCAGCGCGCGGCGGGCGTACTGCAGAACGCGCCTGCGCCTCGCGTCGAGTCGCCCCGAAAGGAGCTGGTCAACGCGCTGCCGAAGGGCGCCGAGGAGGCCTTCCAGAAGTGGGCGGCGCAGAACCCCGGCAAGGACTGGCGCGAGCACCGTCAGGAGATTCTCGACCTGCATCAAGGCGGGCTTCGTCGCGGAGGCCTGCAGCAGGCCGCGCCATCACCAGCCGCAGCGTTGCCGACGAAGCCACTCAACAAGAAGTCCTGAAAGGAGCACACGATGACGACAACGAAGACGAGCGCGCCTCCTGCAATCTGGACGGCGTTTGCGCAGCAGGGGCGATGGAAGAACTGGGTGTTGGTGGGGCAGCTGGCGGTCATCTTCGCGCTGCTCGTCATGTGCTTCGAGTTGGCGACGCGGCCCGCCGACGTCGTCGTCGTGGAGGCCGACGGCACCGGCGCCTACCTGCCCGCCAGCGTCGCCTCCTCGGCCCTGCAGGACTGGCTGCGTTCACAGCGAAACCGCGCGTCGGACATCACCATCCGCGCCTTCTCTGAGCGCTTCGTGCGGTTGATGACGGCGGTCAACAGCACGACCTTCGACGAGGCCTTCGATGAGGCGACGTCGATGATGATTACTCCCCTGCGCGAGAAGCTGCGGCTCGAGGCTGAGTCGCAAAAATTGCTGGAGACGTACCGACTCGCCGGAATTCGCACCACCCTCGACTTTGATGCGCTGGAGGTGGTTGAACGGCGCGACTCGAAGACGCACGTACGGGCGCGGGTACGGCGGCACAAGGAAAAGCTGGTGGGCGGAATGGCGTCGGACGATGTGCTGCAGATTGACCTGGTCGTCGTCGACGTCCCTCGCTCGCGCCTTCACCCTGACGGGCTCGAGGTCCTCGACTGGCGCTCCGGCCCGTACACCCCGCCCGCTGCGCCGGCCGCCCCTACTCCTTCGGAGACTCCGTGATGCTTGCCCTTCCTCTTGTCGTCCTGTCCGTGCTCGCCGCATCTCCGAAGAAGGCTCCGACGCTGAAGATGGAGCCCGGCAAGCGCGAGCTCGTGCGGCGCACCATCACCATCACCGACGAGACGCGTGAGGTTGAAATCCACGTCGTCGCCGGCGGCGCCACGACGCTGCGCTTCCCCACGAAGCTGGGCAAGCACGCGCTCGTCGACGCCAAGGGCTACTTCCCGGCCGACAAGCAAGGGAAGGCTGACCGGCTCTTCATCCTGCTGCCAGACAAGGACATTCCTGCCGGCGAGCTGGTGACGCTGCAGCTGAGCCTCGACGACGGCACCCTGCTCCCGCCGTTCCTGCTCGTCACGCAGCCCGCCTCGGCCGACCTCTACGTTGAGGTCGACGTGCAGCTGAACAAGCGCGCCGCGGCGGACTCGGCCGTCGCTTTGAAGACGCAGGTGGCGGAGCTGCAGTCGAAGCTCGACGAGTGCGAGTCGGCCGGCGGCGAGCGCGGCGCCATCAAGGTGGCCGAGCTCGTGCTGCGCCAGGACTGGAGCAAGCCAGTCGCGTTCGTCGTCGAGCAGCACCCGACCCGGCACCTCGACAAGCAGTCGGCGCTGCTCGTGCAGACCCGCCACGTCTACCGCCTGTTCGACGCCACCTACGTGGTGCTGACGGTGGAGAACCGAGACCCCGAGAAGCGGTGGATTCTCGACCGCGCGGAGGTCGCCGTCGAAGACGGCTCGTCAAACGAGCAAGCGCGCGTGCTGGACGTCGCGCTCGACCTCTCTCAGGGCGTTCCCTCGGGTGAGGAGGCGCGCGTCGTCGTGGCTTTCAAGACGCCGACGTCCCAGTCCGTCGACCACCGCTACACGCTTCGCCTCTTCGAGAAGGCAGGCAACCGCCACGTGAAGTTGGAAGGCCTCAAGCTGTGAAGGAGCTGCACCATGGCTGACGACAACAGCGACTCGAGCATTACCGGACGGCTCCCCGAGGGGCTGGTGGCTCCGACGCCGCGCCCCCAGACCGGTGGCGCTGTGGTGAGCGAACCACCGACGCCTGCAGGGACTGGTGGAAATCACCCGTCGGTAGCGCCCACGCCGCAGCCCACAAGCAACGCCGTGTCTGTCGAGTTGGGCTCCCTCGCCGGTCCCGTCGCGAACACGGCACCCAGCGCGTTGCGGCCGGACTACCTCCCGCCCAACACGCAGCTCCGCGGCTGGACCGTCGTGGAGAAGCTGGGCGCAGGCGGTATGGGCGCGGTGTACCTCGCGCGGAATGACCAGGTCGACCCGCCGGAGTTCGCTGCGCTGAAGCTCTCGCTGCCGCCGGCGTCTGACGAATCGAAGGAGGACCGCGCCGCACGCATCCGCCGCTTCGAGCGTGAGTTCGGCGCCGTCTTTCAGCTCGAGCACCCGCACATCGTGAAGCCCTTCGAGTTCTTCACCTGGCCAACGCGGGCGGGGCATCCGTGCATCGTGATGCCGTACGTGCAGGGTGCGACGCTGACGGCGCACATGCGGCGCGAGCAGCCGAGCCTCCGCGTCGTCGTCTCGCAGCTGCTCTGTCCTGTCGCCGACGCCCTCGACTACATCCACTCCAAGGGCATCTTTCACCGCGACGTGAAGCCCG
>CAYWON010000166.1:8727-9243 GCA_964459885.1 uncultured Archangium sp. | reverse complement strand
GGACTTCGGCATCGCGCGCTCGCGCGCGTCCAGCACGCTGACCAGCACCGAGGTGCTGACGACGTACGAGTACGGCGCGCCGGAGTACCTGGGCTACATCGCGAGCCCCGAGCGAAGCGCCGAGCAGGTCTTCGACTACCAGGCGGGCGCTGACATCTTCTGTCTGGGTGCGACGTTCTTCGACCTTCTGACAGGGCATCTTCCCTACCAGCACGTGCCTGGCGTCCTTGAGCCGCTCGGGTACATGAGTCCGACGTTTCAGCGCTCGCTCGCCTCCTACGAGCCGCTGTCGGCGCGGTCGCTCAACGCCGACGTGCCGGCGGAGGTCGACGAGCTGTTGGCGCGCATGATGGCGCGTGACCCGGCGCAGCGCTTCGCGACGGGCGGCGAGCTGCTCGACGCGGCCGAAGCCCTGCTTCGGGACATCCCTGCAACGGCAGCCGAGTGGGACCGTCCCTTCATGCCGCCGCCTCGCGTGCGGCCGTCGAAGCAGCAGGTCGAGGCGCCGAGTCGACG
>CAYWON010000166.1:8008-8717 GCA_964459885.1 uncultured Archangium sp. | reverse complement strand
CCGCCCACCGCCTCCTCCGCCACCTTCGGCCACGCGCGCTGAGGGCTCTGCCCAGCCCGCGCCTGGCTCGTTGGTCGCGCCGTCCCTCGCCGCGGCGTCGTTGCCGGCACCGTCGCTCCAGCGGTCGGTCGCGGCGCAGCCTGGCTTTCACCCGCCGACGGCCGCGCCGGCCCCTGTGTTTCAGTCCGTCGGCGCGCGAGCTCCTGCGCCGCGCGTGGAAGCCGCGGAGGCAGAGTTGCCATCGCAGCTCCTCGCGGCGAAGCAGCGCCTGCAGGCGACGGGGGACTCCGGCAATCGACAGCGGTACGTCATCGGCGCGCTCGCGGTGCTCGTCGTGCTGCTTGTCGTCGGGTTGGTTGCGTCATTCGGCGCCCCGCCGCCTCAAGCGCCGCAGTCGACGAGCCTGCTCGACGAGAAGGACGCGACGGCGACACCGCGACCCGCGCCCGCGCCGGTGAACCCGGCGATTCTTGACCCTGCAGCACAACCGGCGCCGCTTGCCGACGCTGAGCCGCAACCGAACGCCGTCGTCGTGCCGTCGCCGCAGGCGACGAAGTCCAGCGTGAAGCGGGGCGCGAACCCCGACGCGAAGGCCATCGATGGCCTCCTCGCCAGCGAGTACGGCGGCCAGCGGCCGACGCTGGGCGGTACGTCACCGACGACCGCGCCTGCCGTGGTGAAGAAGAAGTCGTGGGTGCAGGGGATGGAC
>CAYWON010000166.1:7655-7938 GCA_964459885.1 uncultured Archangium sp. | reverse complement strand
AGATTCCTGCGCGCATCGTCAAGCCGCTCGACTCGCGCACCACCAACGCCGGGCCCGCGGTGGCGAAGCTCGCGCGGCCGTTCGCGCTTCGAGGGAAGCTGCTGCTGCCGACCGGCACGATGCTCTACGGCACCGCAGGGGCCTCAAGCGCTGGCCGCTTCGACGTGCGCTTCACGCGCATGAAGCTCCCCGACGGCCAGGAGCTGGAGTTCGACGCCATCGCGTACGACGCGGGCGACAAGAAGCCTGGCCTCCAGCCGACGACGCGCACGCAGAACCGCGG
>CAYWON010000166.1:4526-7611 GCA_964459885.1 uncultured Archangium sp. | reverse complement strand
AACAAGTCACCGGCTCTCGGCACCCAGATTGCGAAGAACACGGCATCGGCGGCGCTCGGCCAGCTCCCGGGCGACGTCGTCGTCGACATGGCCAAGGGGGCGGGACAGACGATCCTCAACCACGAAGGCAGCAGCTCCGCTCCAGCCCAGGAGCTACTCACCCTTGAGGCCCCGGCCGACTTCACGCTGTTCATCCGCGAGCCGTTCTGAATCTTTGGTATTGCACATGTAGTGTGCGTGCGGGTATGGTCGATGTGTAACTAACGGAGGGCTCCTATGCGTCTGACTCGGTCGTGGTTGTTGATTGTGGGTGTTGTGTTCGCGGTGGCCTGCGGCGGTGGCAAGCCCATCAACGAGGTCGGCAAGGCTGCCAGCGAGCTGAAGGGCCGCGTCATCAAGGCGCCTGTCGCGCTGGCGACCGTGACGGCTTACCGCCTCGATGAGTCGCTTCAGCGCGGCGAGCAACTCGCCCAGGCGAAGGCCGACGAGGCGGGTGACTTCGCGCTCGCTCTCCCTCCGTACCAGGGCCACGTGCTCGTCGTGGCCACGGGCGGCAGCTACCTCGAGGAGGCCATCGGGCTGGGCGTCCAGCTCGGCGACGTCGAGCTGCAGCTGATGCTTCCCGACTTCCGGACGGGCACGAAGCTCGAGGGGCTCCGCATCACGCCAGTGTCCACCCTCGCCGTGCCGCTGACTCGCTTCCATGTCTCGAAGGGGGTCGCTGTGGGCGAGGCGCACCGAGAGGCGCTCAAGCACCTGCACGCGCACTTCGGTGGCGTCGACTGGTCGACCATCACGCCCGCTGACCTCACTGTCGAAGGCGTCACCAACCTCTCTCCAGAGGCGCGCGCGGGGTTGTTGTTGGCTGGCCTCAGCTGGATGTCGAAGGGCCACGCCGAGACGAGCGACGTCGCACCGGGCCTCGTCGTCAACGCCGCGACGCTGACGGCAGCGCTGGCGCGCGATGCTGCGGATGGCACGTTCGATGGTGCCGCCGGGACTGAGGCTGTGAAGCAGGCGAAGGTGCAGCTCACCGGCGCCACGCTGCGCGCCGAGCTCGTCAGCGGCATGAGCGGCTTCATCAACTCGCCGCGCAACGCGTCGCAGCTGCGCCTGCAGGACGTCTCTGCGTTCCTCGCCGAGGTGGGCACCAACAGCGACGCGTACCTCTTCTGTCCCGGCCAGATGCCGGTGTCTTCGTGCGGCAGCGGGCCTGTCGACACCGAGCCGCCTGTGGTGGCCTTCACGTCCCCGTCAGAGGGCGCTGGCGTCGCGGGCTCTGCCGTCGTCGAGGTGCGCGCGTCCGACAACGCCAAGCTGGCGACGCTGCGCTTCACCGCCCCGGCTCAGCTGGCCGCGACGACGGCGCTGTACTCGAACGAGCGCCGTGAGGGCGTGCTGCAGGCGGTGCTGGACGTCTCGGCGCTGCCCGACGGTCCGCTTGAGCTCCGCGTCGAGGCCACCGACGAGTCTGGCAACCCAACGGCGAAGTCGCTCACCATCACGGTGTCGAACCAGGGGCCGCGCATCACCTTCTCCGCGCCGAGCGACGCGACGGTGGTGAGCGGCGCCAGCGTCACCGTGGCCGCCAGCGCGCAGGCGCAGGCGCCCGGCGCCACCATCCAGAAGATTGAGTTCGTCACGCCGCCCGGCGGCATGGGCGTTGACGTGTTGCCGGCGGCCGACAGCTTCGCCGCGACGTGGGACACCACGCTGGCGCTCGAGGGGCGCACCGCGCTGACGCTGCGCGCGGTGGACACCTTCGGGACGTCGACGGAGACCAGCGTTGTCGTCACCGTCGACAACGTGCCGTTCGGCCGCGTCGTCGCCGCAGTCTCGGGCGGCGCGCCGGTGGAGGGTGTGACGGTGAAGCTCGTTGCCGTGGACCCGGCGACGGGTGGGCCCGTCGCGGGCCGCATGGGTGGGCCTGTCCTGGGTCAGTCCGCCGACGTGACGGACGGCGGTTTGGTGGCCTTCGACCTGTCGGCCGAGAACTACACGGGCCCCGTGCAACTCGTCGCTGAGGGCGCCGCGGCGACCTACGTGGACCCGTCTGATGGCGTGACGTCCATCCCGCTGCCGGCGACGTTCAAGCTGTCGAGCTACTTCGAGAGCTACTCGACGGGCGACCGCCTCGAGGCCCCGGTGACGTACTGGACGACGTTGGCCGACGCGGCCGCTCTCGCCTACCTGCAGGGTAAGAATCCGTCGCAGCCGACGCCTGTGGCGCTCGGCGCTGCCGTGCGTGCGGTGGACCCGCTGTTTGCCCGGCACATCACGTCGCAGCCTTGGGGAATTCGCGCTGCACACCCTGTCCGGCTGACGGCGGGCCCGCAGGCGCTTCGCGACGTCGTCTACGCGGCGATGCCCGACGTCAGCTTGAATTCGCTCGCGCGCATGCTGGCGCTCGACGTCGGCCTGACGCCGGGGACCGGCTTCGGTGCGCCCCAGTTGGTCGACCTGCTGCGCGCCGACATCGCCGATGGACAGTTCGACGGCTTTGCCTCCGGCGTGCGACTGCGCACGGGCGGCGTGACGCCGTACGAGCTGGATGCCAACACCACCCGCCTCCGCCAAGCGCTCGGCCTCGACGCGTTCATCCGCGGCGCGCAGAACACGACGGGCCTCACGCGGCAGGACCTGCAGACGAGCTCCATCTACGACACCATCAGCGGCGACACGTCGATTCTGTACCCCTCGTCGCAGGCCCCCATCGCCTTCGACAACACGCCGCCGACCATCGACTGGGTCGTCACCTTCACCAACGGCAGCGTGACTGGCGGCGCGCCCATCGGGGCGTCGAAGCTGGTGGCTGGTGTCCTCTCCATCGGCGTCACGGCCACGGACGCCAGCGGCGTCGCCAGCGTGGGTGTCACGTCCAGCGCCGGCATGCTGCAGTCGCCGATGACGTCGCCGAGCTCGTACGAGGCGAGCCTCAACACCAGTGGCCTGCAGGACGGCACCCTCACCTTCACGGCCACCGCGTGTGACCGGCTGATGAACTGCGGCTCGAGCACCTACGCGGTGCAGGTTGACCGCACTGCGCCCGTCATCACCGTGCTGGGCCCGGCGACGTCGCTCTCGT
>CAYWON010000166.1:3788-4516 GCA_964459885.1 uncultured Archangium sp. | reverse complement strand
GTTTGTCTCGGCGTCCTTCGACCTTGAGGCGACGGCCACCGACAACACGCAGCTGGCAAGCCTCGTCATCGACAACCCGGCCGCCGCGGACCAGGACTCTCAGGTCTCCCGCGCGTACGCGCCGTCGACGTCGTGGACGCTGGCGGCGCCCGAGGGTCCGCTCAACGTCACCTTCCGCGGGTGCGACGTCGTGGGGAACTGCCAGAGCCAGATGCGGCCCGTCGTCGTGGACCTCACGCCGCCCGTCTTGACGTGGCAGACGCAGCCCACCGCGTACACGTCGGCGTCGACGGTCTCCTTCTCGGTCAACGTCACCGACGCGGCCGCCGGCGTGCGGCGCGTCTTCGCCGGCATCGACTACCTCAATCCTGTTGAGGGTGTGCTGATGGGCGGCGTGGCGACGTTCACCGCGTTCCGCGTCGACCCCGGTGTGAATCGGGTGCTGGTGTGGGCTGAAGATCTGGCTGTGCCATCGAACAGCGGTCGAATGGGGGCTGTCTCGGGTGTCGAGCTGAGCTTGACGGTCATTCGTGACGTGAACGCTCCAAGTCTTGAGCCAGCGGCGTACCGGACGTTCAAAGACGAGGACGCCATCACGGTTGCCACTGGACCCAATGGTCTGCCGCTCGTGCCCGCGCAGTACAACTACGGCGCGGCGCCTGACCGGACCATCAACCTCGCGGCGCCGAGCATCACAATTCGTCGCGCCGTGACGCTGACAGGTGCTG
>CAYWON010000166.1:0-3778 GCA_964459885.1 uncultured Archangium sp. | reverse complement strand
ACCAATCGGCCGCTCATCACCTGGCGCGTCCCCTACAACGCGGCCTCTGATGCACCCATCACGAGCGTCACTTGGAGCGCGACGCGCACCTACTGCCGCACGGACTCGCCGACGTCTTGCCCGACGGTGAGCGCTGGCAGTGGCTCTGTGCCCGCTGACTCGTCGGTGCCGAGCCCCGCAGAGAACAGTCGGTACTTCTCGCTTGAGCTGACGATGCCGCTGAAGGGCGTCTACGCGTACACCTTCGTCGTCACCGACGCGGCTGGCAACACGGCCTCGCGACCATTCTCTGTCGACTGGGACCTCGTTGGCCCGCCGCTCGTCGTCGTCCCGGACATCGCGTGGGAGGCCGCGGGTGACCCGCAGGCCGTCGCGTCGGCGCGCCTCAACAACCAGACCTTCGGCCGCATCTTCGGCGTCGGTACCACCGGCTTCCTCAACGGGCAGGCGCGCGTGAAGAAGTACTACATCTACAACCCCGCGCCGGTCGACGTGGCGGTGCAGTTCGCACCCACCATCGTGGGCAGCCGTATGACGCGGGAGGACTGGACCAACCTGCTCGGCAACCGCGTGCCCCTCGAAGGCGGCGGGTGCTACTCGGTGGACGGCAACAATGGCTTCTGTCGCGACTACATCTCCACGTTTACGGCCTCCAGCGACTACTGCGCGGACACCGCGCGGCTGGTGGAGCCATACCCGTGCGCCATCACGCCAGCGTCCTTCCCATACATCCGCCACGTGCGGGGTTCCGCGACGCGCTGGGAGTGCTTCGGCAACCTCCGCTCCGAGGGGCCTTCGTACGGGCCCGCCCTCATACACAACACCAACACGCAGCTGAACGGCGCGACGACGAGCGACGTCCTCACGCAGGCGGTGGCGGCGCCGGCGGCGCCGGGCACAGGCAATGAGTCGCTCGCTGCCCCGCTTGTCTTCTTCGCGCCCTTCGCGCCAGCGGGCACGCGTGTCCCTGCAGCCGCGGGCAACTCACCAGGTGTAGTGGCTGTGTACGTGGTGGTCCCCGTGGAAGCCCACTCGGTACCGCTGGGCACGGCGGCTCTGCCGCACCTCTCGGGTGGCGGGTACAAGTACTACTTCGCCGACATGGTCGACATCAGCGGGCACAGTGTGCGGCCGACAGTCACGTGCAACGGCGCGCTCACCTACTCGCCCGGCTACCCGATGTTCTACTGGTACCGGCGTCTGGCTTCCGCCTCGACCAGCGTCACCGCGAACTTCTCCATTCGCAGCGGTGGTGGCCTCTACCTCGGTGGTCTCACGGGGAATCAGGAGTACTCGAGCGTCACTGCTCGGCAGGTGAGCAGTGCCTCTCTCAGCAACTTCACCATCAACCACTGATAGGACGATGTGATGCGCTCAAACATCTTGGTCTTCGTCGTCGTCGTCGCGTCGAGCTGCAGCTCATTCCAGGGTCCGAAGGGCGACCCCGGTCCCGAAGGTCCTCAGGGCCCTGCAGGTGCCGAAGGTCCGCGTGGTCCGCAGGGATTCGCGGGGCCGATGGGCGCTACCGGCCCGCAGGGCCCCGAAGGCATGCCGGGCATGAATGGTGGCGGCCTCTACGTGAGCAAGCAGGCTGCGTACTGCCGTGCCGTGGATGCAACGTCCGACGTGGTTCAGGCTCGCTGCCTCGACGCGAATGATCTCCTGCTGAGTGGCGGTTGTCGTGCCGGCAGTCTGCCGGGCCGCTGGATGCTGCGGACGAACGGACCGCTTTCCGGTGTCGGTGTCGCTGCCGGCGGCAACTACGCCGCCGACGTCGGCGAGGCCACCTGGACGTGTGAGTGGTCGGCCGAGACCACAAGCCCGCTCCCTGACTTCGCAACGTCGGGCGCGCAGGCCGTCATCTGCTGCATCGCGGTGCCCTGAGTTCGCGCAAGAAGACCTGCGCGTGATTGTCGTGACGTCGCGTTAGGCGTCGAAGCTGTCCCATCCCCCCTGCTCGTGTCCGGCATGTACTTCCGGGCATGGGTTTGTCTGGTGTCCCATGAATCGACTCGCACAGTTGGTGATGTTGCTGGCGGCGCTCTCGGCCTCGGCCGACCGCGGCGCGCTCTCCGTCGACGTCGGCGCCGGCGGCGTGGCCGCGGCGGTGCCAGCGCTGAAGGCTGAGCCGCAGCACTCCACGGTGTCCTTCGACGCGTCCTTCTGGCTGGGCGGCCGCTACGCGCTGACGAACTGGTTCGAGCTGTCGGTGACGGGCTTCTTCGAGCCGCCCGCGCAGCTCTTCCACAACGACATCAATCTCGTCACCGACTCAGGCACGTACCCGGGCACCACGCGCCACGAGCTCTGGCGCTTCGGCGCCCAGGGCGGCGCGCGCCTGGTGCTGGGGATGCGCTTCCGCTTTCACCTCGGCGTGGAGCTCGGCTGGTGCCAGCAGCTCTACGTGGGGCAGCAGCACTTCGACACGTCGAACCCGCAGGCGGCCGTCGACTACGGCCTCGTGCTGCCAGACGCGTCGGTCGCGAATTTCGTCGTCGCGCCGCTCATCGGCCTTGAGTGGGTTGGAGGCGACAGCTGGTCTTTCGCGGTGCTGCCGCGCGCGCAACTGCTGCTCGGCCCGAGCTTCTCGTGGGCCGTCATCCTGCCGCTGCAGTTCTCCTGGAGTTGGTACCTGTGAGCGTCTCACGTGGGCTGATCCGCCTGAATCGGCACGAGCTGATCAGCCGCGGCCAAGAGAGATGGCGTCGTCGAAATCGCGCGCGGGCCGATTTGCCGCCTCCGGACGCGTCTCGACGTCGCGCAGCTGATCAGCTGATCAGCGCGCCCCTTGTATCGTCACGTCACGTATGGTCAAACCCAACGCTGCTGATTTCACTCAGCTTCTATGGAGGGGCCTTGCCCGATACCGCTCCACGGCCTGGATGTAGCCGTGTGTTCCACGGTGGGGAGGATCCGTCCGAAGCGAGCCGTCTTCAACTTTTCGCACCGCCGCATAGGGCCGCGGTGCCGCGAGGGCCACTCGCGTGACGTCCAGCGGAGCTGACTGCTGAAAAGACTTGAGCCGTTTCGAGCGCCAACTCGAAACGGCTCAGAAATCCATAAGCGATTCGGTTGGACCCCGGATTGCCGTCACACTTTCGCGTGCCGACTGAGGACTTCCTAGCACAGGAGGATCCGCTGTCGAGCACGTGTGGGGCCTTTTTTTGCCTACATCGTCTTCCGGCGGGCCTCCGGCCGCCTCAACCCGCAGCACCATGCTGTTCGGCGTCCTCAAGCGAGGGCGTGAGACGAAGCTCGGCCGCGCGCTGACTGAGAGCGAGCTGCTCGAGCTCGAGGCCTACGCCGCGAAGTCGGCGTCGCGCGGCGTGCACGTCGCCAAGCAGCGCAGCGTTTCGGAGGCCGCGATGGCGGCCGTCGCGTCCCTGCCGAAGGTGTTGCCCACGGTGTTGCTACCCACGCAGCGAGAGAAGCTGCAGCGGCATTCCGGCGGCCGTGACTTGACGCGCAGCGCACGCCGCCGTGGCGGCCGCGTCATCGAAGACATCGGCACCTTGCTTCGCATGGCGCTGAAGGACGCACTGAAGGACGGTCGCCGCGGGCCAAAGCTCCCAGCGCACGGGCGGAAGACGAGCGCGCTGTATTTGCAGCAGGAGGACCTCGACGGCTTCATCCCGGATGGCTGGGGCGCGACCTTCCCCGCTGAGGCAGGCGCGTTGGGCCGTTCTCTCGAGTTGCCTCCGCGAGCCGTGCCGTTGCTGTGCCTCCTGGAGTGGACGTCGTCCTTCCGCCCTGCCCTCTCGCGGGACAAGCACGAGTG
>CAYWON010000165.1:0-14933 GCA_964459885.1 uncultured Archangium sp. | reverse complement strand
TCGGCGGTCAGCACCTTGCCGGCCTTGAGCGCCACCTTGGCGAAGTCACCGAACTCGATCTCCGACGGCGGCGCGGCGGGCGCGGGGGCGGCCTTCTTCTCAGCGGGCTTCTCGGCCTTCTTCGGCGCGGCGACCGGTGCGGGCGCGTCCTTCTTCTCTTTCTCCCACGAGTCCTTCAGCGACACGGTGCGGTTGAAGACCAGCGCGCCCGGCTTCGAATCAGCGTCGATGGTGAAGTAGCCGAGGCGCTCGAACTGGAAGCGATCACCCTGCTTCGCGTCTTTGAGTGCGGGCTCGAGCTTCGCGGTGACGACCTCGAGCGAGGCGGGGTTGAGATCCTTCAAGAACGGGAAGTCGATGCCTTCGTGCGCCTTGCCGGGGAACTCAGCGGCGAAGAGGCGATCGAACACGCGCACTTCGGCGCTGACCGCGTGCTGCGCCGACACCCAGTGAATGGTGCCCTTCACCTTGCGGCCGTCGGGCGAGCTGCCGCCCTTCGTCGCGGGGTCGTACGTGCAGTGCAGCTCGGTGATCGAGCCGTCGGCGGCCTTCACGACGTTGGTGCACGTGATGAAGTACGCGCCGCGCAGGCGCACTTCCTTGCCGGGCGCGAGGCGGAAGAACTGCTTGGGCGGGTCTTCCATGAAGTCGTCGCGCTCGATGAAGAGCTCGCGCGAGAACGGCACCTGGCGCACGCCGGCGTTCGGGTCTTCGGGGTTGTTCTGCACCTCGACGTGCTCGACCTGACCGTCGGCCCAGTTGGTGATGACGACCTTGAGCGGCGCGAGCACCACCATGCGGCGGTGGGCGGTGGCGTTGAGGTGCGCGCGCACCGCGTTCTCGAGGCGGCCCACGTCGATGACGCTCTCGTTCTTGGTGACGCCGATCTCCTCGCAGAACGCGCGCAGCGCCTCTGACGTGTAGCCGCGGCGTCGCATGCCAGAGATGGTGGGCATGCGCGGGTCGTCCCAGCCGCGCACGTACTTCTCTTTCACCAGGTGCAGGAGGTTGCGCTTGCTGAGCACCGTGTAGGTGAGCTGCAGCTTGGCGAACTCGATCTGCTGCGGGTGGTGGATGCCGAGCTCGGTGAGGAACCAGTCATAGAGCGGCCGGTGGTTCTCGAACTCGAGCGTGCAGATCGAGTGCGTGATGCCCTCGAGCGAGTCTTCGTTGCCGTGCGCCCAGTCGTACGACGGGTAGATGCACCACTTGTCGCCCTGGCGGTGGTGGTGTTCCTTGACGATGCGGTACATGACCGGGTCGCGCAGGTTGATGTTGCCCGACGACATGTCGATCTTCGCGCGTAGCGTCCTGGCTCCGGGCGCGAACTCGCCCTTTCGCATGCGGCGGAAGAGGTCGAGGTTCTCGGTCGGCGTGCGATCGCGGAACGGTGAGTTGGTGCCGGGCTTGTCGAGCGTGCCGCGGTACTCACGCATCTGATCCGCGTTGAGGTCGCAGACGTAGGCCTTGCCCTTCTCGATCAGCTTCTCGGCCCACGCGTACATCTGCTCGAAGTAGTCCGACGCGTAGAAGAGGCGATCTTCGAAGTCACCGCCGAGCCACTTCACGTCGTTGATGATCGAGTCAACGTACTCCTGCTCTTCCTTGGCGGGGTTGGTGTCGTCGAAGCGCAGGTTGAACTTGCCGCCGTACTTCCGGGCGAGGCCGGCGTTGAGGCAGATGCTCTTGGCGTGGCCGACGTGGAGGTAGCCGTTGGGCTCCGGCGGAAAGCGGGTCTGGACGCGGCCGTTCCACTTGCCGCTGGCGTTGTCGGCTTCGACGATCTCTTCGATGAAGTTGGTGGGGCTGGTGCTCATGTGCGGGTGACTCCGAGGCGCGGCACCCTACACTGCCGCACGGCGTCGTCGTGGTCTGAAGTCAGTCCGCGCAGTCGAGGACGGGGATCTCGCCGTAGGACCCGTCGTCGAAGAACACAGAGAGCGTGTGGTCACCGTAGTGAAGACGCGACGCGCCCGGTTTGGTGACGATGGGCTTCCACGTTCCCGCGGTTGCGCCCGGCTCGACGAGCAAGACCTCCACCCCCTCGTAGGTCGCGACGAACAGACGCTCACAGACCTGAAGGAAATGTCTCGCTACGCCATGCGCTTGCGACGAGATCGGCACACGCGAAGGCAAGGCAACGACCGTTCCGTCTCGCAGCCCGACGCGCGCACGCGGGCCGTCGTGCCAGACATCGATCGCCTCCTGACCACCGACCTCCAGCTCCGTCGATTTCCAGACGATGGGGTTGTCAGCCGTGAAGCGAAACACGCGGCCACCGGCGACGACGTACCCACCCGCGTACTCTGCGCCGAGAAGGTCCTCCGCGAGGTCGATCGCGCGCACGTGGAGGCGAGGCGCTGGTGCGAAACCGTTTCGCACGGCGATTGAGGCGGGCGCGACACCCTGGACCAGAATGTGGGAAACCACGTCGCCTCGCCCGAACAGGACGAGCGACCGGCCATCAGGCAGCGGCGCGCTTGAGGCAACCGTGACGACATCGTCGATCAGGTCGTCTTCAGGAAGAGACGCAAACTCAAATCTGCCAAGGTCAATCAGCGTGATTCCCGAGGGTGTAGTGATGCCCACGAGCTCTGGTGCGCCACGGATACCGAACGCCAGTCCGGGGAAAGGAATCGGAGCACTCGCGATCAGTCCATTTCCCACCAGACCCACGAGCCCGCCCTGTTCAGCGGAGCGGTTCGCCCACACCGCCGTCGTGCCGTCAACGACAGTCGTGAATTCCGTCGGGCCGGTCCACAGCGCAGGGCTCGGCGATCGCTGAGAACCACTTCGCTGCACGTGTAATTCAGGGAATCGGCCGGCGTACGTCGCGTCAACGAGACGCGACCGCGACGCCGCCGTGATGTGCCCATCGATCGCTCTCGCCGAGCCGTTCGAGTGGTGCGGCCAGAACTGCACGGAGCCGTCGTTCGTGACGCATTCGCCGCGAAGCCCAGAAGTGGTGTCGACAAACGTTGGGCGGCACTCGAACTGTCCGACCGGCGACTCCGCGACCCTCGCCATCGACCAGGGAGACGCCGAGTCAACGCACCCACCATCAGAGGTAACGGACATGAACGACTGCGCGCGGTAGTCGAACGCCGCGAGGGACAGGTCCGTGTAAGACAAGCGATTGAGCGAGCCGGACGCACTCGTGCAGATGGCGTTGCCGGAAATGTTCTCGGGCTGGAGCGGAAGCAGCGGCCCCGCAGGCCCCATCGCTGCAGTCCGGAAGTCGTCGCTGAGAACCGCGAGTCGGTAGTCGCTGGCGCCGGGGCTCCCCACGAACGCCACATCGCGAATAACGCCGGCATCAATCGTCACAAACCATCCCGCGTCTCCTTCGTGACGGTAGATGGAGTCGGGACCGAAGGCCGTCCACCCACGAGGGTCGACGCGCAGCCCGACCGCTGCAGCGAAGTCGATGCGAGACTCCGAAGGCACGTCACCGCTGAGCGAGAGATGAAGAATCTGGCTCCCAGTGAGCGCGACGAGTGCGCCTTCGCTGTTCGCGATCGCCCGAGCGTCACCCACGAATGCGGGGAGCCAGGTCGGCTTCTTCGAGCACGACGCCATGAGGCCGGGAACGGTGATGCGCGTGACGTTCTCGGTCCCTCCAACCCAGATGGTCTGCTCGTCGCAGACGCCTCCGTCGGGGAACTCGGTTCTCACTGCCGCGAACTCAGCGAACGTTGGTTCACCGGCCCAGAGTTCTCGAGTCGCGAGACGAAACTCGAGCAGGTCGTCCGTGGCTGCGCGGGGACGCTCGAGGCTCGTATCTGTGCACACGCCGTCGGGCCCGCATTGCCACCCGCCCGCTCGATCGCAGTTTTCGTCACGAGCGCACGCGACCGCGCCGGCATCGATCAGGTCGTAGCAGCGCTGCTCAACTCCGCAGTGCCAGCCGTAGCAGTCGATGTCCGACTCGCATTGGTAGGTGCCCGGCTGGTTCTTGAGGCACCGGCCCTCAAGACCGCAGTGAAAGTCACCCGGGCACTGGTCTGCCGGCCCGGTCTCACGAGAACAGAGGTACCCGTAGCCCTTCTCGGGCTCGATCGGCGTGCACGACAACAACGACAACGCGGCCACCCACGAAATCACGCGAGACATCAGAAGCTCCCCACGATCGAGGCGCCGTTGAACGACGGAAGTACCGCCACGCGCGCGCCCTCATCTTTCGGCAGCAACACCACGCCAACCACCGCCAGCGCCGCGCCGACCCCGACGGCGATTGCCCCACCGATGCGCATCGCCGCTACGCCCTCGGCTTCGCGCCGGTAGTAGTCCGCGTCACGCAACTGCAGCGCCGGCTGCTCTTTGGACAAGCGAAGCTCTGCCGCGACGGCCGACTCACGCAGGCTCGCCTGCAGCAACAGCACGCCGCCGCCGACCGCAGCGACGCCGCCGCCCACCATCAACGCGATGGAGCCCGCGCGCGACGGCTCAGGAGGTGGAGGCGTGTTCGCCGCTTCAGAGAACGCCCAGGGCAGCCCGTTCCGCAGCGCCGCGAGATCTCGTGCGATGCGCGTCGCGCGGCCCACGGTTCGACTCTTCTCGGTGTCCTGCAGCTGCAGCGACAACTGCACAGCGTCGTCGCCGAACTTCGCCACGCTGCCGCTCATCACGAACTTCGCGCCGAGCGCGCCAGCGAGCTCCGCGGTGCACGCCGACGCGTCGTCCGCGCAGCCGATGATCTGCTTCTGACGCTCGAGCCCCAGCAACGTCGCCAGCTCGCTCTGCGTAGTGACCGTGAAATAGCCAGTGCGCTGCGCTTCGGCGCCGAGCGCTTCGGTGAGCGACTTCGCGAGCCCCGGGTCGACGCCACCGGCGCTCGTGAGATCGAGGATCACCAGCCTCGGCTTGTCAGCCCCCCACGCGGCCACCGACATCAGCGCAACACCAACCACCACGCTCAATCGCATGGCCGCGATCATGCCACGGCGCGTTAGTCCTCAACACGGTGAGGTGCATGGCCGAAACGCGCAGCGAGCCGCGCGAACGAGGCAGCGCGCACCGGGTTGCCAGCGACGTCCAGCTCCCGCAGCGAGTGGAACTGGGGCGCGTCTAGCAGCGCGGTGAGCGCGGTAGGACCGATGCGATTCCGCGCCAGCCTGAGCACCTCGAGACCTTCGAGCCGCTTCGCGCGCGCGAGCACGAACACGCCCGCGTTGCCGACGCCCGTGTTCGACAGGTCCAGCTCGCGCCAGCTCCGTCCGGCTCCGTCGCCGACCAGCGCCTCAAGCCCTGAGACCTGAAGCGGGTTCCCCGCGAGCGAGAGCGCAGACAACCGCAACAGCCATCGTATGCGCGCCAGGAACCGAGCTCCCGGAGCACCGACGCCCGCGTCTTCGATGGCGAGCGAACGCAACCGCGCCAGCGCGCCGGAGTGCTCCGCCAGGGTCCTCGCACCGAAGTCGCCGATGCGTTGGCCACGCAGCGCCAACCTCGACAACGCGCCCAGCGAACCGGACGTCAGCAGCGTCTCGAGCGCCGAGTCGGAGACCGAACTGACCGAGTACGCATCGGGCGCCCAGAACTCGAGCGTGCGCAGCCGCGCGAGCCACGGAGCCAACGTCAGCGACTCCATCTCAAAGCGTCGACGACTGACGAAGCGTACCTGCGTGACTGGCTCGGTCGCGCACAGCGACGAGAGCGGCTCGAGCACTGACGACGCGAAGACCTGAACGTGTTCCACGAAGCCACGCGCGAAGGTGACCGCCGCGTCTTGCGGATCGATCGGAGCCCACGCGCGCCCGTGTTCGCGAAGCAGCGCGGCTGACTGTTCTTTCAACGCGGCGGTCGGCGCCCTCGCCAGCTCGAGCTGAACGGCGATGAACTCACCCCGCGGGTCGCCACGGTCCGATAGAAGGTCGGACAACACGCGCCGAGGCGCGTCGTCGTCGGGCGACGCGAGGATCTGCGCGCGGAGCGACGCCTCAGTGTCGGTCGCTGCGCGTTGGAACACCGGAACACGCAAGCGGGCTTCATCGCGGCGGCGGGCCCACGCGCGCACCAACTGCGCGTTGGCGCTCGGCGTGACCACGTTCCACGACGTGATGTCGTGCCACGCGTTCGCTGGCGTTCCGTCACCGCGGCTGCTCGACACCGCGACGACGACCTCGTCATCAAGCAGCACGGCAAGACAGACCGCAGTGAGCGCCCGCGCGTCAGGAGATGGACCAGCCGACCGCCACGCATAGCGAAGCGGGCTGGTCACTGCCTCTCGCATCGTCGCCTCGATGTCCGCAGACGAGAGGCGCCTCAGCCGACGGTTGCCGTTGGCTCGGTCGAGGAGCGCCGTGAACGCCGCGCGATGCTGCTCCGTCAGCTCGAACTCCACCGTCCACACACTACGCGGCGGAGTCCGGCCTGCGGGATCGTTCCGAGGAAGCTGCCGGTGAATTCGCAGCGTTACATCCGGCACAGCGGCTGCTCACGCGGCCTCCGAACATTCACCGGAGGCTTGCCATGCGTCGCCTGTCGTCTCTTCTCTGTCTCATCGTCGTCTCGGCCTGCGGCCCGATGTCGCAATAATGTCGCACCGACGTCGACTGCGATCCTGATTCGTTCTGCATGAACACGATGTGCGTGCTCCGCGAGGAGCCGGATGCGGGACAGCCATCCACGGATGCCGGCGCGGTGGCCGACGCGGGCGCTGCCGACGCGGGCAATCCTGCCGACGCCGGACTCGATGCAGGTGTCGTGGACTCCGGCGTTCCCGACGCGGGGCCTCCGCCGGAGTGTGACGTCGGCGACGTGCGAGCGTGCTGTGGAGACCGCGGCGAGCAACGCTGCGAGTCGGTCGACGGCGGCTCTTCGTGGAGCGCTTGCGACGCGCCGCTCGAAGCAGAGAGCTGCAACGGCATCGACGACGACTGCGACGGAACCATCGACGACGAGCTCGCGTGGGACGACGGCGACGGTGGCGTGACGTCGGAGTTGGCGTGCTCGATTGGCGTCGGCGCGTGCGCGTCGGACGGCTTCTACGTGTGCGACAGCAGCGGCATGCCGACCTGCGGCGCGACCGTCGTCGATGCGGGGATCGAGATTTGCGACGGCATCGACAACGACTGCGACGGAACGACCGACGAGGGCACGAAGGTGACCTGCGTGATCGACACGGACAACGATCGTTACGCGGCGCCTGGGACGAGCACTGTGGAAGTCTGCCCCGACGTAATGCGCGCCGCGTTCGGGAACTGCCCAGCGGGTTACGTCGCGCCCGGCTCGTCGCTGGGCACCGACTGCGACGACGCGAACGCTTCGACGTTCCGCAACGCACAGGTTCGCGTCGACGCTGACGGTGACGCGTACTGCGTTGGAGGCTCCGTACAGCGCTGTGTGGGCGCGACTTTGCCGAGTGGCGTGCGTGAGCCGTCGACGTGCCAGGCGACGGACGACTGCGACGACAGCGCCACCGGCCGATTCCGCATGGCGTCCACGCGGACTGACGCCGACAACGATGGGTACTGCGTGGGTCCTGCCGCGAACACGTGCATCGGCACGACGGCTCCGAGCGGCTCGACACTCTCGACGGCCTGCCAATCCACGGACGACTGCAACGATGCAACAAGCTCCGCGTACCGCACCGCGAGCGTGAAGACGGATACTGACGGAGACGCCTACTGCGTGGGCCCCGTCACCTCCGTCTGCGTCGGGGTGTCCGCCCCCGCGGGCAAGCGATTCACCGCCGAGTGCCGCCTCACCGACGACTGTAGCGACGCGAACGCGAGCATCTACCGCAACGTGGATGTCAGGACTGACGCCGATGGTGACGGTGCCTGTGTTGGGTTCCCGCTCACCGCATGCATCGGAGCGTCCGCTCCGTTGGGAAGCCAGATCGCAGGCAACTGCGCCGCCGAGACTGACTGCGCCGACAACAACGCCTCGACCTTCCGCATGGCGCTGCTTGGGATCGACGGCGACAACGACAGGCACTGCGCCGGCACGGCGATGACGTGCGTCGGGCAGACCGGAACGGTGCCGGGCCGTCGCCCTGCAAACACGTGCGATGACACCAGCGATTGCAACGACGCGAGTGCAAGTCTGTGGCGACTTGAAACGATTCGACGTGACTTCGACGGCGACGGCTATTGCGCGCAGGGGAGCAGCTACACGTGCATCGGGGCGACCCCTCCTGCGACGTACGTGTTCCCGAGCCAGTGCAACGCCACGAATGACTGTCGTGACACCAACCAGTCGGCGACCACGCTCTGTGAGACACAGGTCTGGTCGAACGAGGTCGAGAAGGTGTGCGCAATCGACAACCCGCTCGTGACCGAGACCAGAAGAATCACGTGGAGTTGCCCTCTGAGATTCTCTGCGTCTCAGCCAACGTTCGTGCGTAGCAACCCAGAAGCGCAGGTCACGGACGTCCTCGGTGGGTGGATGGCCAACGGACAGAACGGCAGCTTCGACGTCGACGTTCGATGCCGAGCCGGCGCGCTGGGACGAGATCGATGGCGGCTGAGAATCAACTGCCTCGCAGACAACTGACTCAAGGCACGAAGAACCCCGCCGCTGCGCCGGGCTGAATCTTCCCCTGGCTCGCGCGCACGGCGCTCCGACTCACCAACTGGAAGGCGCGACGCAGGCCTGCCGGCGTCGCGTCCTTCTCCCAGAGGATGCACCCGGGCGGTACGCCCATCGACTTCGCGACGTGCTCGAAGTTGACGTCGCCGCCCACCCCGACCAGCGCCAGCGTGAACAACTCGCTGGCCAGCAGGTCTCGACTGAGCCGCGCGCAATCGGCCGCAGACCGCGAGCTGCCGACGTCTTCGCCGTCAGTCACCACGACCACCACGCTGCGCGCCGGAGTGCCACCGTCGCGCAGCCGCTGCGCGTAGGCCACGTTCGCCGCCAGCGCGCTGCACCACGTGTCGTAGAGCGCCGTCGAGCCCACCGCCCGGTAGTTCTTCGCGTCGAGGCGTGTCGCGTCACCCACTGGCACGTAGCTGTGCAGCACCTGCGTCGCGCCCGAGAACGTCCAGCACGCCAGCAGCACCGCGTCGCGCTCCTTCGCGCCCGAGAACGCGTCGAGCAGCGCGTTCTGCCCTTCCCTCACCGCCTTCTCGAGCCCGCGATCAGCGATCGACGAGCTCGCGTCGATGAGCACTGTCACCAGCGTCACGTCACTCGCGGTGATGTCTTCCAGGTCCTTCCCGGCCGCGCCCGCCAACACCAGGTTCCCCAGGTTCCCGGTGATGAGCGAGCTGCTCGCCGCCGACAGTGTTCCGTTCGCCGTCGCGGCGCCGACCAATTGAGTCACTTCATCTTGAGAAAGAGTCTTTCGATCCAAGGCACACCTCTGCGTCAGTTCGGGTGGGTCAGCTCAGATGGTGACGGCGTCGCTGGTGCGGACGACCTTCATGCCCGCGCGCTTCCAGCCTTCGACGGCCTCGTCTGCGATCTTCGGGAAGTTGAGGTGGTCGGGCAGCGGCGACAGCGGCGGCGCCGGCACCGGGCTCATCGCGTCTTCGAGGATCCAGATCTTCTCGGCCAGCTTCGGGTCGGTCGACATCACGTGCTTCTGGATGTCGTTGATCGTCGACAGCACGCAGTGGCTCTTGGCCTGGCCGAAGACGTACACGCGGTCGTAGTCCATCAGCAGCTTGAAGAACGGCGCGTTGAAGGCGCCGACCACGTTGCCTGACAGCTCCGTCACTTCGGGCGAGAGCACCGAGTAGTTCTCGGTCATCGCGTGCGTGCCCTTGGTCTCGAAGTGCGTCTGGTGCTTGCGCGCCGCCGCGTGGAACAGCGCCGCTTCCATCATCGAAGGCACCAGCGCGTGCGACAGGCCGCCGAGCAGCGTGTGGTACGGCCAGATGGTCAGCACGTACTTGCCGGTCGCTTCGAGCCTCTTCACGTACTCGAGGCTCTCCTTCGGGTGCGCGACGGCGGTCCATTTCCCCGAGCGAACATCTTCGTGGAACACGGGCGTCAGCGGCGCCGGGTGCCTGCCTTGCGCGTCGACCCACCACGCCGGGTGGAAGATCTGGAAAACGCGGTGCGTGTCCAACGAGAAGAAGAGGCCGGAGATCTTGTCGAGGTGCCGATACAGCCACTCGACGGTGCGCGTGGTGTCTTCGACGGCGCCGGGTACAAAGAGGCTCGCGCCCGGCGTGCAGAAGCCGACCTGCACGTCGATGCCGAACGCGGCGATGCGGAACTTGTCCTGCCCCGCGGGCTTGATGCCGTGCTTCGCGGCGTACGCCTCGCCGGCCTCCGTGACCAACCCGGCGCGTTCCATGAAGAGCTGAGAGACCTGCTTGGGATCGTAGAAATCAGGGAGCGGCAACGACACGGTGGACCTCCTTCAGGACAGCGAGAGCTGCGTGATGTCGCGGGCGCCGACGATGAACAACGAGCCGTCGGAGTTGGGCAGCAATTCGTCGCCCGCGGAGACGAACGGCTGCGAGTCGGGGAACTGCATCGCTTCGATGAGGTGTCCGCTGTCGGCGCGCATCGCCACCAGCCCGCCGTCGGTCGCGAGCACCACCCGACCGTTCAACAACGCGGCGTTGCCACTGACGCCCCCGTGCGACTGGGCGATCAGCGCGCCGTCGTCGTCGAACAGCCAACGGTGCACGACGTCGCGGCCGGCGTCGTCGCAGATCACCGACAGCAACGCGTGACGTGCATCGAAGACGGCGTGTGCGTCGATGACGCGGCCGTTCCACGTCACGCCCGCGAGCTGCTTCAGACCTGCTTTGCCAGCCCGGAGGAGGAAGGGCACCGTCACTCCGCCCGCTCGGTAGAAGCCGAGGCCCAGGCGCTCGCCGGCCCAGAGCCAGGTCTGGCCTTCCAACACCTGACCGACGCGCGTGCCCGCGGTCTGCTCGATGAGCCACGCCTCTTCCTGGCGCCACGCGCCACCCAGCGAGGCCGCGAGCACGGGCCAGCCATTCCGCGTCTCGGTCTTCGCGCGCTCGACGAGGCGATCGCCCTGCCATTTCTCTACGCGGCCTTCTTCGTCGGCGAGCCACGTCACCGCCCCCGCCAGCGCGGCCACGCGACGCGACCCGACGCAGGACGACGCGATCAACGTGCCGTCTTCGCGCCGCAGCAGCCCGTCTTCTTCGACGAGGTACCGCAGCCCGCCCTGCATCGCCGCGGCGAGCACGCGGCCTCGCGTCTCGAACGCCGTCCGCGCCGTGCAGCGACCGCGTGATCGAAGCACCTGACGCGTCACCGTGGGCCCGAGCGTCTTGCATTCCGGACACACCGCGCGCGCGTGCTCGGTGCCGCAGGTGCACTGCGTCCACGGCAACTGAAGGAGCCGCGGCGGGAAGACCTGGCGCTCGTCTTTCTCGAACGTCGCGTGGAACCAGTGCAGCAGGTCGTCGGGCAGGACCTTCGGCGATGCGGCCAGACGGGGGACGAGCACGTCGCTCCGCAGCACCGAATGTCGAGCTTCGGCACTGCGCAACAGCGTCGCCAACTTCGGGTGCGTGCCGCCGAACGGGTGTACCGAGAGCAGGCTCTGGAACAGCAGCACCGCGAAGGCGTACCAGTCGCTGCCGTCGGTGAAGCGTGGCGCGATGGTGAGGTCGACGCCGTACAGCCGCGGGTCGAGGAAGCGCTCATGGCCGACCTCGCAGGCGAAGCCGCCGAACTGCATCGAGTCGGCGTCGATGAGGTAGGGCGTGGCGTCAACGAACAGCACGTTGCCGTCGTTGAAGTCGCCGACCCGGACGTCCGCGCCGTGGAGCGCCACTACGACTTCGTGCAGCCGCGTGAAGAGCGCCGTCACGTCGTTCAGCGACGGCCGCGTCTTTCGCGAGGCGAGCCGCGAGAAGTCGTGCGCACCGCCGACCCACCGCATCTGGTAGCCGACGACGTGCCCCTTCGCGTCGTGCACCGCCGCCCCTGGCGCGATGACGGAGGACGGGAGTCCGCGCGGGAACGCGGCGAGCTTCTGCAGCTTCTTGGGTGACGGTTGGTGGAACAGCTTCAGCGCGGTGCCGGCGTGCCGGTACACGCGCGCCTCGCCACCTTCGCCGAGGAGATCCGCGTCGCTCAGCTTCACCGGCGCGCCAGAGAGGTAGACCTGCATTACGTACCTCCCAGGACAGCGATCGTCGCGTCGTCGTGAAGGCGCTCACGTGACGCCAGCACGTTGAGACGGCGTTGCAGCGTGAGTGGGTTGCGGTTCAGGCCTTCGCTGCAGAGCTCGTTCACCGCGTCCGACGGGAGCGATGACAGGCCGTCGGTCATGAGCGCGACGCGCGAGGCGGCGCCGTGGAAGTGCGTCACCGGTGACGATGGTGATGAGGAGAAGACGCGGTACGCGCAGTAATCAGGTGCGTTGTCGTCGCCTGCGTCGAGCACCAGCGACCGGTCGTCGATGAGCACGCGGCCGTCGCCCATGCCGAAGACGAGGACTTCGTCGCCGGAGCGGACCGCGGCGAGGAAGGTGAAGAGGAAGTGGGTTTCCAGCAGCTGGCCCCTCACCCCAACCCTCTCCCCGTCGGGGAGAGGGGGCCACGTCGTCATGAGTGAGAGCCAGTTCGTCATCGCGTCGACCGCGCGGATCGGCAAGGTGCTGTCGACGACAGCCTTCTGCAGCCACTCGCCGAGGAACCGTGCGCCCAGCTGCGCACCCACTTCGCTGTGCGGCTGCGAGCCACAGCCGTCGGTCACCACCACCACGTCTCGCGTGGCGAACACGCCGTCTTGATTGTTGCGGCCCACGCGCACGTGGTCGCGACCAACGTGGGTGGCTCCGTACATGCCTACTTCCTCCAGGAACTCAGCTCGTCGATGAGCGCCTGCGTCGCCGGTGAGTGCCCCATGCGCAGGTCGCTCGCGTCCACGCGCGCAGGCGGTGACTTCAACGCCGGCGCGCCCGTCAACAGCTCGTACCCGTCGGGCACCACTTCGCCTTCCTGTCCAACGATGCCGAATGGGCCACCGTGGGCCCCCGCGCGTCGTCGGAACAGCACCGGCTTCCCGGGCACGCTCTGCTTGCCGCTGCCACTCTCGTTGCCGAACTTCATCGTCGCCGTGCGGCCGGTCTGCGACAGCTTGTAGACGGCCGACACCTTGTCCCGCGTCAGCGGCGAGCCGCTCGTCTGCGCCACGAGGTAGCCGCCGTAGCCGTACACCTGCTCTTCGGCTTTCCACCCCAGCTCGGCGCGCAGCGCTTCGAAGTGCCGCGTCTGCGCGGCGTCGAAGCCGTCTTCGAGGATCTGCACCGGGCGGATCCCAAGCCGCTTCGCCTCACTCGTCGCGAAGCGGTACTGCGCTTCTTTGTCGCCCGAGTCGTAGCGGATGGAGTCCTGCGCGCCGGGCCGCTCGCAGATGATGCGGTACGCGGTGGGAATGCCCGAGGTGATGGTGTCGAAGGTGTCGAGCAGGAAGCTCGAGCGCTGGTAACGCCGCTCGACCATCGCGCGGAACGCCGCGTCGTCGCTCCCGTAGCGCTGAATGTGCTCGTGCCCCATCGTGCCCACCGGCACCAGGCCCAGCTGCTGCGCGCCGTACACGTTGCTGGTGCGCAACAGGCCCGCGCGCTTCGCGCCTTCCAACGCCAGCAGGTGTTGCTCGGGGCAGCTCGCCGCGCGCAGCCCCACCTCGAAGAGCCGCGTCGGCGCGCCGAGGATGTCCACCAGCTCCGCCACCCGCGCGCGCACGCGCTCGACGTAGCCCTCACTGTCGACGCGAACGTCCGGCGCCTTCACACCCACCGCATCCAACGTCGCCAGCACCAGCTGCTTCTGCGCTTCGCACGTCACCACGCCGATGGCCGCGGGCAGCTCGTCGGGGCGGAACAGCGCCACCGTCGCCACCTGAATACGGAAGCTCCACTGCAGCAGCAGCGGCTCGAGCCACGACACCAACGCCGACGGGCCCGTGACACTGAAAACGGGCTCGCGATCGTGAAACACAGAGAACTTCGGCAGCGCGCGCACCGACACCTCGCCGCGCTGCACGGCCGCTTTCACCGCCGAGCCCAGCTCGTAGTCGTTGCCCGAGAGGTATTCCCAGTCGCCGGGCCGCGCTTCAGGCAGCACCTTCTTGAGCTCGGTTTCGACGTCGAACGGCAGCACCTGCAGGCCGCCCTTGCGGTGCGAGTAATAGAAGGTCTCGCGCCGCAGCGGCCACCCGGCCTCCGCCATCGAGAACTTGTAGCCGTCGGTCAGCAGCAGCGGCGCAGTCATGCCCGTCTCCTCGCAAAGGAAGTATTAAACACCAACCTAAAAGTCGTCAAGACTCTTTGTGTCGCTATGGCGCGTTGAAGGCCTGCAGGAACACGAAGCCGGCAGCGACGGCGTTCACCAGCGCCGCGAGCCCCAGCACGTAGAAGTGCGTGCGGCGCGGCGAGTCGAGCGAGAAGCGCAGCGCGGCGACGGCCATCAAGACGAAGCCCAGCGCGGCCACCGGCAACACGTACGGGCCCACGGTGCCGAAGCGCGTGCGCAGCCAGATGACGACGTCGACGGCCGCCGCGAGCGCAGCCGTGAGCGACAGCGCGCCGGCCACCAGCATCGGCCAGCCGCCCTGCTTCCCCAGCGCCTGGCGATCACGAATCAACGTGCTGGCGCGGAACATGAGCAGGCTGAACAGCACCCCCGCCGCTGCCGGAATCGCCTGCGCTGAGAGCCCTGCCAACGTGCCGCGCCAGAAGCCAACACCTGCGACCACCCCAGAGAGCAATGCGACGCCGAGCCAGATCATTGGTAGATCGTGTTTCCTTACTGCGGGTTGAAGTTGCAGCCGGTTCGGGAAACACGACCCCCGTTCAAACCGTACGTGCGGATTTCCCGCATACGGCTTACCGACAGCCTTCCTCGGACGGCGTGCGTCGACTTCGACTTGGCCGTTCCTCGTAGCCGAACGACAGAGTCGAGCGCTTTTGACAGCACGACGGGCCTATGCCCGAAGGGGTGCTTAACCCCGTTCACACGGGGCAATCCCTCACGTCTCGT
>CAYWON010000164.1:0-15432 GCA_964459885.1 uncultured Archangium sp. | reverse complement strand
GCTGCCCACGACGTGCGCGACGCCGAAGCCGTTCATCCGCAACAACGAGGTCTGTGAGGCCGACGCGGGCGAGACGTGCGTGCACGCCGACTGCATGTGCGGCAGCGGGCACTCGTGTCGCGACGAGCAGTGCGTCATCACGTGCGCCATCGGCGAAGACTGCGGCCCGGGGCGGCGCTGCGGCACGCGCGGGTACTGCATGCCCGAAGGCCCGAGCGCTGCGCTCCAGGCGTGCGCCGTGCCCGATGACTGCGCGGCGGGCCTCACGTGCGGCGCGGCGTTCGGTCAGACCACCACGGTGTGCGTGCCCGACTGTCGCGCGGCTTCGCAGACCTGCCCTACGAACTCCGAGTGCCGCAGCGGCGCGTGCCTCGCGTTCGTGCCCATGGGCGGCGCCTGCGCGTCGGCGTCGGTGTGCGTGGCGGTGAATGGCATCCGGGTGTGCGCGGGTGGAACGCAGGGCGAGCAGTACTGCTCACAGCAGTGCACGTCGGCCACCGACTGCCCGGCGCCGTTCACTACGTGCAGCTCGAACTACTGCCGCAAGTAGCGGTGTCGGGTGGCGGCGAAGTCGGAGCCCGGGGCGGAAGCGGCCGCGGAGGATTCTGGCCTGGGCCAACACGGACAGGCCCTCGGCACGCCGCGAGGTCGTTCCACGTCGAACCGTGTGCCGAACGCGAGCGATTCCGCTCTACAACTCGGCACAGTTGGCCCGACTTCGTCGCGAGGTCGCGGGGCCGGTCAGCCTCGGGCACTGCGTGGGTGGCTCGCCGTCACCACCACCATCGAGGCGCGCCGCGCGCTACTCCTTGCGCAGCGGGAACGCCTCGGCCTTCCACTCACCGCGGCCACCGTCGACCAGCGCCTGCTTCACAGCCTCCGCGTCGAACGTGGCGAGCGCGGTGATGAGGAACAACGTCTCGTCACCCGTGGTGGCGTCGAGCTGCGCGCCCACCGGCAACGTGGTGACGCCGGCCTCGACGCGCGTCGCGGGCACGTACACGAACCACCCGTCGGGCGCGTGCGACACCACCGCAGCCCACACCGGCTCGGCGGTCGTCACCTCGAAGGCCAGCGTCTCGCCGCCGTGTACCCTGGCGTGTGCTTGCAGCGCGCGCGGCCCGTCGGCGCGCACCGCCCACGCCACGTCGCCCTTCACGCGGAACGCATCGTCAGGCTGCTGCTGCCACGCCACCACCGCCAACGCGGCGGCGGCCACGGCGCCGAACAGCCACCCCAGGCTTCGCGACTTCTTTGCCGGCGACACCTTCGCTGCGAAGGCCGCCGGAGGCAGCGCGGTGAAGAGCGCCGCGTCGTCCGCGCGCAGCAGCCGCAGCGCCTCGGCATCATCCGGCGAAGCGGCCAGCACGCGCTCGACCGTCGCCTTGTCGGCCGGCGACAGCACGTCGGCGTTGAATTTTTCGAGCTGGAGGTCGGTCAATTGGCGACTCATTCGCTACACCTCCTCCTTCTGCTTCCGTGACGCGACGCGCTCCATGAAACGAGTCAGTCGTGCGGACACGGTTTTGCGGGTCACGCCCAGTGTTTGTGCGATTTCTTCGAGCGTGTGGCCTTCGACCCAGTGCATCACCGCGGCCGTCAGCGTGAACTCGTCTTCGCCCTTCGTCAGCAGCGCGAGGTCGTGCGCACACTCGACGCGCTCGGTCTCGGTCGACGGCTGCTGCTGCGCCCACGCCGCGCCTTGTTGTTCCAATGACGCGTCGGCCTCCTCGTCGCGCACGGTGAGGTGCTCGGCGTGGCCAAACCAGCGGCCACGGCGGCGCAGCCGGTCGATGGCCTGGAACGTCGCGACGCGGTACAGCACGGTGAAGGGTTGGGCTTCGCCGCGCCAGTTGCCTTTGAGAAAGCCGAGGAAGGTGTCTTGAAGACAGTCTTGCGCTTCGGCGTCGGAGCCCAGCAGCTTCCGGCAACGGCGGAACAGCGCCGGGCCGTAGCGGCGGTAGAGGGCTTCGACCTCCTTTTGCTGCTCGGACGACACGCGCGCCGCCTTACCACGCTCGTGGTGCTCCTCGTCGCTTCGGGCGCGCTCGCCGAGCGCCGCGTGGCCCTGGTGGTGGGCGCCAACTCGGGTTGGGCCGCCGACCGCCCGCTGCGCTTCGCCCATGACGACGCGCGTCGCATGCGCGACGTGCTGGTCGAGCTGGGCCAGTTCGCGCCGCAGGACACCACGGTGCTGCTCGAGCCCACGACGCGTGAGCTGACGGCGGCGCTCGACCGGCTCGACGCGCAGCTGGCGGCGGAGCGCGAGCCGACGCTCTTCTACTTCTTCTATTCCGGCCACGCCGACGCCACGGCGCTGCACCTGCGCGGCCCGGTGTTGGAGGTGCAGGCCCTCGCCGACCGGCTCGCCGCGTCGAAGGCCGCGCTGACGCTGGCGGTGGTCGACGCGTGTCGCTCCGGCGCCATTCTCGGCACCAAGGGCGCGGCGCCGGTGAAGGTGTCGACGGTGCGCATGCAGGCCGACGAGCCCGTGCAGGGTTTCGCGTTGCTCAGCAGCAGCGGCGTCGACGAGCTGGCGCAAGAGTCGCGCGCGCTCGCGGGCTCGCTCTTCACCCACCACTGGATCTCCGCGCTGCGCGGCGCCGGCGATCTCGACGGCGACGGCGTGGTGCAGCTCACCGAGGCGTACGGGTACGCGTACGACCGCACGCGCATCGACGCCGAGGCCGCCGCGCTGCCGCAGCGCCCCGGCTTTCGCTTCTCGCTCAAGGGGCAGGGCGACGTGCCGTTGACGCGGCTGACCCCCACCGCGGCCACGCTCGAGCTCGAGGCCGAAGAGAGCCGCCGCTACGTGGTGGTCGACGAGCGCAGCGAACGGTTGGTGGCCGAGGCGCGCAGCCAGCCCGGGCAGCGCTTGCGGTTGCAGCTCGCGGCCGGCGTGTACCAGGTCAAGCGGCCCGGCCCGGCGGGCATCGACGTGGCCTCGCTGACGTTGACGGCAGGCGCGGCGCGCTGGGCCTCGCAGCTCGAGTACCGCACCGAGCCCGTGGAGGCGGGCTTCGTGAAGGGCGGCGAGACGGTGCGTGAGTGGGCCGCGTCAGGGCGACTCGCTGACGGAGACGTCGACGCCGCGGTGGCGATGTTCCAGCGCATCCTCGATGAAGATCCACACGAAGAGCGCGCTCGCAAAGGCAAGGCCCGCGCGCTGCTGCTGCGCTCGGTGTCGCTCTACGAGCAGGGCGACGAACAAGGCGAGATGAAGGCCCTGCAGGAAGCGCTCTCGCTCGACCCGACGTTGGGTGAAGACCCGTCGGTGGCGCGCTTCGCCGAGCGCTCGAAGGTGCTGGCCGCGGCGCTCGAACGCCAGAAGGTGGTCAAAGAGGTCGCGCGCGAAGAGGTGCGGCTCAACCCGCGCCTCGGCCGACGCTGGGGCCTTGGCGCGCAGCTCATCAGCACCAAGGGCATCCTCGTGCTCGAGGGCTACTTCCTGCCGCTGTGGTGGCTGTGCTTCTCGCTCTCGACCGACCTCATCGGCCCCGGCCTCGACGCAGCGGTGAAAGTGACGCCGCTGCCGTCGACCTGGTCGCCGTTCGTGTCCGGCGGCTTTCACTACGGGTTCAACGCGTGGCAGCGCGGCAGCTCCATCAGCGTCAACGGCATGCCCAGCGGCCTCGCGTACGACGACATCTGGGGCACCATGTTCCACGCGGAGGTCGGCCTGCAGTGGATGTCGCGCAGCGGCTTCTCGGTGGAGTTCGGCGGCGGGCCGATGCTGTTCTTCAACAAGCGCGTCGGCGTGTGGCAGGGCTTCGGCTTCGCCAACCTCGGCATCAGCTGGTACTTCCGCTGACGAGACCTACCCACGAAAGCGTGGGTCAGACGACAGACGGGCACCCGGCGAATGGTCGCCGGCCTCAAGCCCAGGAGTCGTCTTCATGAAGCGCATCACCCTTCGCACCGCCCTCGTCGTTCTCGCCGCTGCCGCCAGCTCGTGTGGCTCGGTCTGCGCGCGCATCGACTCGGCGCAAGAGACCTTCTTCGCCGGGAAGACCGAGTGTTCATCGTCGAGCGGCGGCGCCACGGTGACCATCAAGCGCAGCTCGCTGCAGTGCAACGACGAGGCGTGTCCGTCGGAGAGCGACCAGAAGGCGCTGACCGCGTACGCCGACTGTCTGTCGAAGGCGCCGGCGTGCACCACCGGCAACGAAGAGGCCGCGACCAACGGCGGGTTGGCGTGCGCGGTGGCGCTGTACGCCGGCACGTCCGAGAGCTGCAGGACGGCGCTCGCGAAGTAGGCGCCTTGCCGGCCAGCCGCGTCGTCTCATAAGGCGGCGCGGTGAAGCGAGGGCGACCCCGGGACGAGAACACGCGCCGCGCCATTCTCGAGGCGACGCAGCAGCTCGTGCTCGAGAAGGGCTACGCGGCGGTCACCACGGCCGACGTCGCCGCGCGCGCCGGCGCCGGGAAGCAGACCATCTACCGGTGGTGGCCCGGCAAGGGCGCGTTGGTGCTCGACGCGTTCTCGCAGTGGGTACAGCAGGCGCCGCGTGAGCAGCGCCGCAAGCCGTCGCTCTCTTCCACGCTGGTGGAGTTCTGCCGTGCCGCCACCCACGCGGCGCCGGTGCTGCGAGCGCTCATGGCCGAGGCGCAGTTCGACCCCGCGTTGCATGAACGTCTGCTGGCGCAGCTCGTGCGCCCCAGAGGTGACGAGCTCCGCGCGTGCTTGACCGACCGCAGGCCGGCAGACCGCGAGCTCATCGTGAACGTGCTCTCGGGGCTGGTGTGGCAGCGCTTGATGCTCGACCAACCGTTGGACGGGAAGTTCGTCCGCTTCGCCCTGCGGGTGGTCAAGCGCGTGTGATCACCACGGGAGCTCGACGACCCTCGCGGTGAAGCGCGGCTCCGATTTCGGCGAGGTGTTCTCCCTGCGCGGTGAAGGCCACCACGCGGTCGGTGTTGCCGATGTAGAGCGCACCGGCCGGTGGTGCTTCGGCCACTCGAACGTGCGCGGCGGCGGCGCGGGCTTCTCTTTTACCGGCGGCGGGCGCGTCGGCGCCGATCTTCAGCCACAGCCCCGCGACCTCCTCGCAGTCTGCGGGGGCGTTTCCGGCGGGGCGCGCTTGCAGTGCAGCAGGCAGAGACTGACGGCGAGGGTGGACAGCGCGCGAAGAGACATCGCTCGAACGTACGGCAGCGCCAGCCGGCCTCACCCCTCGGCAATTTCAAGCGCGCGCGTGATGCATGTTGGAGTCTGTTGGTTTCTGGCTACTAGTGTTATCTAGTTGCGATAGATGGCCGTCACGCTGCTCATCGAGTCGATCGTCGCTGCCCGGTTCTCAGGGGCCGTGTTCACCGACGCCAACGTGGGGCTGTCGGCTCCGGAGAGCCAGGTGGCGCGCGCGCTGCTGCTGAGCCTGCGCCGCCACACCGACTGGAAGGTGCGCGTCGTGCGCTGACGGCGAGGGTTGTGTTACTTGAATGTCGCTATGGCGACGACGACCCCCGCGGAGTTCAAGGCGCAGATTCGTGAGAAGGGCCTGCGCAGCACGGGCCCGCGCCTCGCGGTGTTGCGACACCTCGAAGCCGCCTCGAAGCCCGTCTCTCACGGCGAGCTGTCGGAAGCGCTCGCCGCCGAGGGCCTGGACCGCACCACCGTGTACCGCAACCTGACGGATCTCACCGAGGTCGGCCTCGTGCAGCGCACGGACCTCGGCGACCACGTGTGGCGCTTCGAGCTCAAGAAGGACGGCCACGATTCGTTCCAGCACCCGCACTTCACCTGCACCGACTGCGGCACTGTTGAGTGTCTGCCGGAGACCGTGTTGGCGGTGAAGCCGGTGCGCGGCGCGCCGCGGGCGCTGGCCAGGCACAAGGTCGAAGTGCAGCTCCGCGGTCAGTGCGACGACTGCGCCTGAGCGCTACTCCAGCCAGTCGATGAGCGGCTTCGTGGTGGGGTGATCTCCGAAGGGAATTTCGACGTCATCATCATCGAGTCGACGGGCATCGGTGAGCCGCGGCCGCAATGTGGAGTCTGGCGGCGATTGGGACGAGGCCGAGGCGCTCAGCGACCCCGGCCTGGTGCCCGAAGAAGACAACCGCACAGTGGTCGACCGGCTCGTCGAACAGGGGGAGTTCGCCGACGTGCTGGTGCTCAACAAACGCGACCTCGTGAAGTCGGCGCATGGTCACCTCGCGTGCCTGGAAGGTGAACGAGGGCTGTGCGCGTGCCCGGATGGCCTGAACTGGTGAATGCGTCGGCGAAGGTGGCCGACATCGCCAGGAGGCATGGTCGTGAGGGGCCGTGTCTCCCGGCGTTTCTTTTTCCGGACCGCTGCGTCGTTCGCGCCGCGACGGCATTCCCGAGAACAGGAACGTCGCTCCTGTTCATGAATCTGTGAGCCGGCGCGTGCCGTGTTCAGAGGGCGGCCATGCGGCGAGCCTTCCTCCTGGTTCTTTGCGTGTCCTGCGCGGGCGTGCCTTCCCCTGTCGCGGACGCGGGCATGACCGACGCAGGCTTCGAAGACGCGGGTGCGATCGACGCGGGCAGTGAAGACGCCGGGCGCCCGCCCGACGCGCACGACGGTGGGCGACCTTCACGGCACGACGGCGGAAACCCCGACGGTGGCGTCCTGCCGTGCGGCGCCATCTCCTCGGGCAACGACTGCTGCCCCGGCCTGCAGGTCTTCGACTCGGTTTGTGTTTCGGACCTCGGTCAGCCGCTCACCGCCGGCTGCCAGGTCGATGGCGACTGCTGCGAAGGCATGACCTGCGAAGCGGGTGTGTGCACGGCGGCCGGCGGCTGCTGCCAGCGGTTCAGCTGCGACGCTGGGGCGTGCCGGGCTGCGGGCGCCTGTGTTCCCGCAGGCGCGCTCTGTGACCTCCGCGACCCCGAAGGTTGCTGCGGCGATTCGTTCTGCACCATCGACTGGCTCGATGTGCCGCGCTGCTTCCGCTCCGACCATCGCGTCCCGTGGTGCGCGCCGACGTACAACTACTCCTGCCACAGCGACCTGCAGTGCTGCGGTGGCAGCTGTGAAGACGTCGGTGGCCTGCTGCGCTGCAGTCAGTGACCGTCCACGAGCCTCGCCCACTCCGCGCCAGGCCCGGCTTTCGCCTGGTCCGCTGCCAGGCGCTCAGGCCGGCAGCGCCCAGTGGTGGAGTCGAAACAGTCGGCCCGCGCAAAATGACCTCCGCTCGGAAGACAGGTCGCCGCTTGTCAGGCTCCTGAGTGCGATGTGGGACTGAAAGTGCAAAACTTTCATTTTGCATTTCCACTCACCGAAAACCCGCCCCCGGGGAACTCCCGATGAAAAAAACACACGCTCCGAGGTGCGCGATGAGGCCGATTCATCGCACTCCGAGGGGGGTCAGAAGGTCGACTGGAGTGCAAGGCCGATTTGCCGCCTCCGGCACGATTTCAGGCCTGTAGCAGTGGGGCTGGAACCCCCTAAGTCTGGGGGATTGGTCAAAAATTTGACACCATATCTAGTGCTGAGAGGCTTGACTCCGTTGTGACGGGCAAGGCATAAGTCGCCCCCCCGCGCCGCCTTTTCCGGGTCGCGGCCAAGGTCGAAGCTGACCTCGGGGGAGAGGGAAAACCCACATTTCGCGCTTTGTCGCACTCGGGGCTGCAGTTCGCACCGAGCCTGGGTTGTCGCGTTTTGAAACACGTACTTGTAGTCAACTTGTCAATACGTCCAGTTGTTGGAGAGGGGAACAACGACCATGGAGAAGCAGATGTCGACGGGCTTGAAGGAAGGTCTTCGCGAGCAGGTGATGGCCACGGCGAAGGCGACTGACTCGGTGGTGCCGACCGGCATGCGCGTGAAGAAGCGCAACGGGGCGCTCGAGACGGTCGACCTCAACAAGATCGTGCGCGCCGTCAGCCGTTGCTGCGAAGGCGTGCCCCACGTCGACGCCATGCGCGTGTCGCTCAAGACCATCTCCGGCCTGTACGACGGCGCCACCACCCGCGAGCTCGACCAGCTCTCCATTCAGACCGCGGCGTCGCTCATCATCGAAGAGCCCGAGTACTCGAAGCTGGCCGCGCGCCTGCTGGCCACGTTCATCGACAAAGAGGTCGCGGGCCTCGAGATCCACTCGTTCACGCAGAGCATCGCCGCGGGTCACGCGGTGGGCCTGGTCAATGACCGCCTGCTCACCTTCGTGCAGCAGAACGCGCGCAAGCTGAACGACGCCATCGACAACACGCGCACCAACCACTTCGAGTACTTCGGCCTGCGCACGGTCTACGACCGCTACCTGCTCAAGCACCCCACGAAGCGCGACGTCATCGAGACGCCCCAGCACTTCTTCCTGCGCGTGGCCTGCGCGCTCTCGACCACGGTCGCCGAGGCGCTCGAGCTGTACCGCCTGTTCTCGTCGCTCGAGTACATCCCCAGCTCGCCGACGCTCTTCAACTCGGGCACGCGCCACGAGCAGCTCAGCTCGTGCTTCCTGCTCGACTCGCCGAAGGACGAGCTCGTCGACATCTACAAGCGCTACGGCGACGTCGCGCAGCTGTCGAAGTTCTCGGGCGGCATCGGCATCGCCTGGCACCGCGTGCGCGCGCGGGGCTCGCTCATCAAGTCGACCAACGGCCAGAGCAACGGCATCGTGCCGTGGCTCAAGACGCTCGACGCGTCGGTCGCGGCCGTCAACCAGGGCGGCAAGCGCAAGGGCGCGGCCTGCGTGTACCTCGAGACCTGGCACGCCGACCTCGAGCAGTTCCTCGAGCTGCGCGACAACACCGGCGACGAGGCCAGCCGCACGCACAACCTGAACCTCGCCAACTGGGTGCCCGACCTGTTCATGCGTCGCGTCGAGGCCGACGGCAACTGGAGCCTCTTCGACCCGAAGGAGCTGCCGGAGCTCACCGACCTCTACGGTCCGGAGTTCGACAAGGCGTACGAGGCGGCCGAGGCGAAGGGCCAGGCCAAGCGCACCCTGAAGGCGCGCGACGTCTACGCGCGCATGATGAAGACGCTCGCCCAGACCGGCAACGGCTGGATGACCTTCAAGGACAAGTCGAACCTCGCGTGCAACCAGACGGCGCTGCCGGGCCGCACGGTGCACCTCTCGAACCTGTGCACGGAGATCCTCGAGGTGACGTCGGCCGATGAAGTGGCCGTGTGCAACCTGGGCTCCATCAACCTCGCTCGCCACGTCACCAAGAACGACGCCGGCGCGCTGGCCTTCGACTTCGACAAGCTGGGCCGCTCGGTGCGCACCGCCGTGCGTCAGCTCGACCGCGTCATCGACCTGAACCTGTACCCCATCGAGAACGCCAAGAAGTCGAACCTGCGTTGGCGCCCCATCGGCCTCGGCGTCATGGGCCTGCAGGACCTCTTCTTCCAGCTCGAGCTCGCGTTCGATTCTGACGCGGCGCGCGCGCTGTCGAAGCAGGTCGCCGAAGAGGTCTACTTCCACGCGCTCGTGGCCTCGATGGAGCTGGCCGAAGAGAAGGGCCAGCACGAGGCGTTCCCCGAGACGCGCGCCGCCCGCGGCGAGCTGCAGTTCCACGCGTGGGGCGTGACGCCCGCGGACACCGAGCGCTGGGACGGGCTCATCGCGCGCATCAAGCAGGTCGGCCTGCGCAACTCGCTGTGCATCGCCATCGCGCCGACGGCCACCATCGCGTCCATCGCCGGCTGCTCGGAGTGCATCGAGCCGCTCGTCTCGAACCTCTTCAAGCGCGAGACGCTGTCGGGCGACTTCCTGCAGGTGAACCGTCACCTCGTGCAGGCGCTCCGCAACCTGGGCCTGTGGAACGACGACACCCGCGCGCGCCTGAAGCTGGCCGAGGGCTCGGTGCAGGGCCTGACCGACCTGCCTGAGAGCGTGCGGCTGCGCTTCCGCACCGCGTGGGAACTGCCCATGCGCGCGCTCATCGACATGGCGGCCGACCGCGGCGCCTTCATCGACCAGAGCCAGTCGCTCAACCTGTTCATCGAGAGCCCGAACATCGGCCAGCTGTCCTCGATGTACATGTACGCGTGGAAGAAGGGCCTCAAGACCACGTACTACCTGCGCTCGCGCCCCGCGACGCGCATCGCCAAGGCCACCGTGGTGGTCGAGAAGGAAAAGGCGAAGGTCACCGACACCGAAGCGGTCGCCTGCTCGCTCGAGAACCCTGAAGCCTGCGAGGCCTGCCAATGAGCCTGTTGGACCCCGGGATGTCGCTCACGCTGCGTCCCATGCGGTACCCCGTCTTTTTCGAGATGTACAAGGCGGCCATCAAGAACACGTGGACGGTGGAAGAGGTCGACTTCGCCACCGACCTCGTCGACCTGCGCGCGAAGATGACGGTCGCTGAGAAGCACCTCATTCAGCGGCTGGTGGCCTTCTTCGCGACGGGTGACTCGATTGTTTCCAACAATCTGGTCTTGAACCTGTACCAGCACATCAACGCGCCCGAAGCGCGCATGTACCTGTCGCGCCAGCTGTACGAAGAGGCGCTGCACGTGCAGTTCTACCTGACGCTGCTGGACACCTACGTGCCCGACCCCGACGAGCGCGCCCGCGCGTTCCAGGCGGTCGAGACCATCCCGTCCATCCGTCGCAAGGCCGAGTTCTGCTTCAAGTGGATCGACTCGATCCAGGGCTTGAAGGCCATCGAAACGAAGGAACAGCGGAAGCAGTTCCTGCTGAACCTCATCTGCTTCGCGGCGTGCATCGAAGGCCTCTTCTTCTTTGCGGCGTTCGCGTACGTGTACTTCCTGCGCTCGCGCGGGCTGCTGCACGGGCTCGCGGCGGGCACCAACTGGGTGTTCCGCGACGAGAGCGCGCACATGGCGTTCGCGTTCAAGGTGGTCGACACCGTGCGCAGCGAAGAGCCTGACCTCTTCGATGCCGAGCTGCAGGCGCAGGTGCTGGCGATGATGGACGAAGCCATCGCGTGCGAGCTGCAGTTCGCTGAAGACATCCTGTCGGGCGGCGTGGCCGGCCTGTCGGTGACGGACCTCAAGCAGTACCTGCAGTTCGTCGCCGACCAGCGCCTCGCGATGCTGGGCATGCCGCGCCACTACGGCGCGAAGAACCCGTTCCCCTTCATGGACCTGCAGGACGTGCAGGAACTCGCGAACTTCTTCGAGCGGCGCGTCTCGGCGTACCAGGTGGGCGTGACCGGTGATGTGACGTTCGACGCCACGTTCTGAAGTCTCGCTGTCTGGCAGTCTTCACCCCGACGGGTCGCCGAGTGCGCCACGTCGGGGTGATTCATTTTGGGCGAGGTGCCGCCGGCGCAGCCGTCAGTACCAGTCCAACTCCACTGGCAGCCGCGGGTTGGCCTGCTGTAGGCGCGCCAGCTGCGTGGCCGTGGGCGGCGCCACGAGTTGAATCGACGGGTCTGTCGGTTGCCGGTGCTTCAGCACCGCCCGGGGCGCGATGCCGGCAGGCAGCACCGCCAGCACCTCGGCGAGGCGCTCGAAGTACGAGTCCATGGTCAGCGCCATCTGCAGCGTCAGCGTGGCGTCGGGCGAGAAGGGCCGCTCGAAGTGCAGGTCGCCGAAGCGCAGCGTCTCGAGCTGCTGCAGCCGCGCGCCCACCGAGACCAGCGCGTGCGCTACCTCGGCGGGGCCGCTGAAGTCGGCCGGCAGCACGAGGTGTCGGAGGGCCGGCAGCGCGTCGAGGAATGGCCCCAGCTGCAACCCCGCGACGAGGCGGCCGGTGAGGCGCTCCAGCGGCAGGCCCGCCAGCGCCGCCGCCTCGGGGAGAAACCGCACCTCGAGCGACCGCAGCGTCGACAGCGCGCGCAGCTCGTCGCTCGCAAAGGCGGGCCACGCGCCGGGGAACGCGAGCCGCAGCGCGCGCACCTGCGTCGCCAGCGGCAGCGTGCCCGGCGGCAGCGCCCCGTCGAAGGTGAAGCGCGTCAGCCGGCTCAAGTCGCCGCGCGGCGGCGCGTCGCCGGTCAGGGGCCGCACCGAGAGCCGCTCCAGCCGCGGCAGGCGCGAGAGGTC
The DNA here is from genome assembly GCA_964459885.1 of uncultured Archangium sp. Lineage (GTDB taxonomy): Bacteria > Myxococcota > Myxococcia > Myxococcales > Myxococcaceae > Archangium_A. The sequence continues at coordinate 3,514 of CAYWON010000164.1, read as the reverse complement.
GTCGGCCGTCGGTGAGAAGTGCAGCCGCACTTCCTTCCATGGCAGCGCGCCCACCAGCCCGTCGAACTGCGCGCGCTGCAGCTCGCCCACCGTCGTCACGTGCGCGGTCGTCGGGTGTTGCAGCAGCTCGCGCGCCAGCTTGGTGGACAGCGCCTGCACGAAGGTCAGCTCCGACACGGTGCGCAGCGCTGGCAGCCCCACGAGGTGCTTCGCCGCTCGCGGCTCGAGGTCCAGCGCGACCGGGAAGCCTCGCGCCAGCGTCGCCCGGCCGCCGCGCGCCAGCGGTAGGCAGAACGCCATGCGCTGCTTGGGGTCAGCCAGCAGCGCGCGCTCGCGAGAGAACTGGGCGCGGGAGTGGGTGCCGCGGGCCCGCTGCAGCTGCAACGAGATGAACTCGCCGCGCACTTCGCCGCGCTCGGTCAGCGCGTCGGCGAACACCAGCCGCGGCCCGTCGTCGTCGGGCGCCGCGTAGATGGCGTCAAGCAAGGCGTTGTCGTCGCGCGCGGCGGTGGCCCGCGTCGTCGCCCGGCGCACCTCGGCCGCGCGCGCGTCAGAGAACTTCGCTTCGAGCCTCGCCGCCAACGCCTCGAGGTCGGCGGGCAACGGGCCGGGCTTCACCTGGTCCATCGACTGGGCGCTGCGGTGCAGCAGGCTCGCCACCACGTCGCCCACCGAGGTCTCGAGGATGCTCTTGTACCGCGCCGAGAGGTCCTCCAGCGCGGGCCGCGCGCGCGGGTCTTCGCTGGCCACCAGCGCCGCGGCGCACGCGCGAAAGAAGGGCAGGGCGGTCTGCGCGCGGTACGGCGGGGCCGCCAGCAGCGCCAGCACGCCGTCCACCACGCGGGGGTCCTTCCACTTCGCAAGCAACGTCACCCGCTCGGCCGCCACCGCGGACTTCCCGCCGCCCACCGCCGCGAAGAGCCGCGGCACGTCGAGCGCGTCGGCCTTCGCGTACACCGCGTGCCACGCCGCGAGGTCAACCGCCTTGCCGCTCGCGCCGAGCGGCGGCCGCGGCTCCGTCAGCGCCGCCCTGGTGGCGAGGTCGGCCAGCGTGGCGAAGCGTGGGTGCCGCGTCTGGCTCCAGCCTTCAATCGCACTCTTCAGCGCCTCGAGCGGGCTCATGCGGTCGAGGGTAGGCGTGACCGAAACGCCACGCGACGACTCCTGACACCCGGTTGTCAGCGGCGCGGCTAAACGTGCGCCCATGACCGAAAAGACCTGGCGTGGGAGCTGTCACTGCAAGCGCGTGACGTACGAAGTGAAGCTCGACCTCGCGGCCGGCACCAGCAAGTGCGACTGCACGTTCTGCACGAAGTCTCGCAACTGGGGCACCTTCGTGAAGCCGGCGGCGTTCACGTTGCTGTCCGGCAAGGACGACCTCACCAGCTACTCGGGGCGAAACCCGACGGGGCACCAGTACTTCTGCAAGCACTGCGGCGTGCGCACGCACGGCGACGGCGTGGTGGCTGAGCTCGGCGGCGCGTACGTGTCGGTGCAGGTCGCGACGCTCGACGAGGTTCGACCGCAAGAGCTCGTCGAAGGTGGCATGCGCTTCGCGAACGGCCGCGACAACGCGTGGCACCAACCGCCTGCCTTCACCGGGCACCTCTGAACGCCCGGCGTCGACGTTGGCGCATTCCTGCAACGCTTTGGCTCCCGGGCCTGACCGCCGATCCGTAGCATCCGCCTCGCCCAACGGGCGCATCATCGAGAGGACGTAGCCGCTCGCATCGAGCACGGGGGAACTGTGATGAAACCCGGCGTTTCGCTTGTCATCTTGCTCATCGGGCTCGGCTGCGTGCGAGTGGCGCGCGGCTGGCCGGACTACCGGGCCATTCAGCAGCAGCGCGCGGCGGCCGAGCGCGCGACGAACGCGAGAGCGTGGGTCGAGTGTGTCCGCGCCTATGAGCAGGCGCATGTGCTGCTCCGGGACGACGGGAGCGACCTCGTCTGGGCTGCGGGCTGCGCTGCGGAGTCTGGTGATGCACTTGGCGCGGTGAAGTTGTTGCGGCGTGCCGCTCAGGCCGGTCAACGCAACGTCGCGGTCCTGGAGGACTCGTCCTTCAGCGCGCTCCCTGCTGCGGAGCTCGTACACCTCAAGTCCACGTTCCTCGCGAACGAGGCAGCCTACGCGGCGCGAGTGAACCAGCGATTGCGCCAGCTCTTCGATGAGGACCAACACGAGCGGCTCCAGCCACCGGCAGACTGGAACGAAGTGCTCGCGCACGACGCGGTTCGGTTCCAGGAAGTGAAGGCGCAGCTCGATGGAGGCTTGCGGGCCCCTGAGGACTTCTTCTTCGCAGCCGCGGTGCTGAATCACTCTGAGGAGATCGCGGACAACCAACTGGCGCACGAACTCGCCGTTCGAGCGGCAACACTCGCGCCGTCGTCCTTGCTCGCGCGCGCGCTCGCGGGCGCTGCCGACGATCGGCTTCAAATGCGAGCCGGGCTGCCACAGAAGTATGGAACGCAGTTCGTTCGCGACGGGGATGGTGGTTGGAGTCTGTACCCGGTCGATGAGCGTGTTTCAGACGAGCAACGAGCGAAGTGGGCGCTGCCGCCGCTGAGTGAGGCCAGGGCCCGCGTCGCTGAGCTCAACGCTGCGCCTGCGTCACCCTGAAGAGTGCAAACGCCTTGCTCATCACGACGGACTGCGGAACACCCGCTTCATGCCCTTCGCGCTGACGCTGGCTGCGCTGCTGAGCGCCGCACCACCTGCTGACCTCGACGCCGCGACCGCCGAGCGCTTCGCCAACCTCGCGCTCGCGTGCGTCCGCAAGGAGTACCCGAACAAGCTCGCGCACGTGCTCCAGAGCGCGCGTGACGTGCGCGCGCCGCGGCAGCTCACGCCGGCGTTCTACGGTTGCTACGACTGGCACTCGGCGGTGCACGGGCACTGGTTGCTCGCGCGGCTGGCGCGCACGTTCCCTGACGCGAAGTTCGCTGCGACCGCGCGCAAGGCGCTGGCGAAGAGCCTCACGAAGAAGAACCTCGAGGCCGAGCTCGCGTACCTGAACGGTGCGGGCCGCGTCAGCTTCGAGCGGCCCTACGGTCTCGCGTGGCTGCTGCAACTCGCGGCCGAGCTGCGGGAGTGGGACAGCGCTGAAGCGACGCAGTGGGTGCGCTGGCTCGAGCCGTTGGAGCGCGCCGCCGCGTCGCGCCTCACCAACTGGCTGCCGAAGCTGAACAAACCGATTCGTGTCGGCGAGCACGACCAGACGGCGTTCGCGTTCGGCCTCATCTGGGACTGGGCGCGCGTGGCGAAGGACGACGCGATGACGGCGCTGCTCAAAGAGCGCATCACCGCGTACTACGGCGCTGACAAGGCGTGCCCGCTGTCATGGGAACCCAATGGTCAGGACTTCCTCTCGCCGTGCATCGCCGAGGCGGACCTCATGCGTCGCGTCCTCGAGCCGAGCGCGTACGCGGTGTGGCTCGACGCGTTCCTGCCGAGCTTCTCGCTCACGCCCGCCGAGGTGAGCGACCGCAGCGACCCCAAGCTGGCGCACCTCGA
>CAYWON010000163.1:0-15598 GCA_964459885.1 uncultured Archangium sp. | reverse complement strand
ACTCATCGACGTGCTCAGCCTGAGACCGGATCTGGCGGAGGGCCTGCTCAAGAAGAACCATGCGAAATGGCCGAAGGACGCTGGCCTCTCCGACCTCATTGAAGGCTCCGAGAAATTCGGCCTGATTCAACCGTCGGTCGTATCTTCGCTCCAGGTACTGAAGAACTACCGCGACTTGATTCATCCGGTGAACATGTCGACAACGAAGCTTCGCGCTCGTCCGGACACTGCCAGGCTCGTGCTCGAAGCGTTGAACGTGGTGCTCCACGATCTGGAGGATGCGCGACTGTCTGGCCGACTGACGGCGTATCAACAACTCTGAATCGGACCGACAACCAATACGTGCCAATCGTGAGCAGGCGCGGCATGCGGTGCGGGAATGCAATCAAGCACGTGCACGTATTGCGACATCAGGGCCAGCAGCACCGCATCGGCAGTTGCTGCGGCCCACGACTCGTCGCTGAAAACTGAGAAGGCGTGGGGCGAGAAGATGCGAGATGGAGAGAAGCGCCAAGAGATCGCCAGGAGGATTGCGATCATGGGCGTCTCCGCCAACCCGGTATTCCAAGAGAAGTGGGAGGGGCTTCTCGACGGAACGCTTTCGCAGCGCAGCCTTCAGCACCTTTCGATGGTGACGACGTCGATGTGGAAGAAGCGGTGACGCAGCGACTGAGCGCCACGCCACAACGACTCCGCTTGCTGCGCCGTCGCTTAGCCCCGGAATTCCCAGTGCCACGGTTCGCGCGGGATCGTGCGGAAGCCGAAGCGCGAGGCGTTCTGCTGGAGCCAACGAGACGCACCTGGGCTGGCCTCGAGGTTCACGTCGACGGCGCGGCCGAGTCCGTGATTGCTCGTACCCGGGCGGGCCGCAAGGCCGAGGCGACCGTTCGGCTGGCGCACACCGTAGATGCCCTTGCGACGTGCGACATCGACCTGCGCCGCGTACGAGCGATAGCTGTCGGTGAGACGAATGTTCACGCCGTCGCGACGCGCGGCATCACGCATCTGCGTGTACGCGCGGGCCGCGTCACCGTACATGCGGTGGCCGTTGCCGACGCTGGTGAGCGCGTTGCTCGGGATGCGACCATTTCGGTACGGAACCTGTTCGGCAGCTCGACTCGAAGTGCTCTGTGCGGCGGTGCGCGTGTTGCCAGTCTGGCGCGTGGTGGTCGCCGCTGAACTGTTGGTAGCCGTGCGGCGTGAGGGAGAAGCGTCGAACGAGTCGCGCTGCAACGCCTGCATCGTGCGCGTGCCGGCCTTGCCATCGACCTGAAGTTGGTTGGCGCGCTGGAATGCACGAACCGCAGCGTCAGTGCGTGCGCCGAACTTTCCGTCGACGCCGCCGGGGTTGAAGCCAGCAGTGCGGAGCCGCTGCTGGAGTTGACGAACCTGACTGCCGCTGGAGCCGATGGAGAGGGACATTGTTGATCCTGTGCGGTGTGGCTGTGGGTTGTTGTCGGGACTTCGCTTCGTTGTGTTGCGGAGATGTTGTCGGTGCGACGCGTCAGAACTGCCCGCTGATGCCGAGGCCGTTCGGCATCGGACTGAGACGCGCGCTCACTGGTCCAACGCGGCCGTGGAGGAACTTCGGCAAGAGGATGCCGACTGCGACGCCGAACGCGCTGCCCACCAGCACGTCGGTTGCCCAGTGCTTGTCGCCGGCGATTCGGAGGACGGACGTCGCAGTCGCGAGCGGCAGGCCCACGAGCCACATCAGCCAGGCCAATCGGTACCCTCGCAGCGTCGCCACGGTGGCCGCAGACGAGACGAGTACGAACGCGTAGTTCGCGTGGCCGCTGAAGAACGACAGGTTGTTGTCCGGCGGATCTCGACCAGACGCGAGGAGTTCGGGTGACGCACCGACGGTGTACGGGCGGCCGCGACCAACTGCGAACTTCACCACCTGATTCACCGACAGCGAGACGAACGTCGCCTCGAGGATCAGCAGGACGTCGACGAGGAACGTGTCGACCCTCCCGCCATCTCTCCACGTGAAGAGCGCGTCGAGACCAATGAGCGCCACCGGCAGCACACCGAAGCCGATGACGTTGCTCGCCACGTCAGGCCCCGAGATTCCGCTCGCGCTCGGCTGCATCGAAGGAACGAAGAGCCCGCGAACGGCGACATCGAACCCATTCGTCTCGCACCATCGACACGTCGGTGGCCCGAGGTCCTTCTTGAAGGCCAACTCCGACAACAGCCAGCCGGTGACGAGCGCGCCAGTCACTGGGATGTCGACGCGAGGGTCCCAGCGCAGTCCCTGCGGTGGCGGTGCGGTCTGACTCAGTGAAAGCGCGACGAGAACGGCGAGCATGGAATGCGGCGAAACCTCTGTGGTTGGACAACTACTATTGTTGGTAGTAGTTGATTCTCGTAAGGACCGGTCATGACGTTTCGTCTTCGTTCAGGAAAGAAAGGTCTGGAGCTTCGGCTCCACGAACTGGAGGCCGCAGTCATGGATGTCGTTTGGAGCAAACAGCTCCGGGAGTTTGCGGTCTCTGACGTGCTCGTCGAACTCGAGCGCTCTCGGACGATCGCCTACACGACAGTCATGACCACAGTCGCGCGCCTGCACGACAAGGGTCTGTTGAAGCGAGTGCGCGATGGAAAGCGCTACCTCTACTCGTCGAAGCTCACGCGTGAAGAGTTCCTCAACGCCACGGCCCGCGAGGTGCTCGACGGTGCCGTTGGCGGGCAGCAGGCGGTCGCGATGTTGGCCGAGAAGCTGTCGATCGCTTCAGAAGCCGACCTCGATGAACTCGAAGAGTTGATTCGTCGTCGTCGCGCGGAGTTGAAGCGATGACTGAGGCAGCGTTCCCACTTCTCGGCGCGGCGTTCATCGTGCTCATCGTGCTGCCTGCGTGCGCGTTGCTCGCGAAGCTGGGCCTGGTGCTCATCGAACGTCGTCAACAGGGTGGGGTGCTTCGAGGGCTGAATCGCCGCTTCTTGTTGGTCACGGGTTCGAGCGCACTTCCGCTGGCCTGGTTCTTCTCTGCTGGTCTCCACCAAACGGAAGCCGGCGCCTCGGCGCTCGTCTGCCTTCTCTCGCACGATGACGCGGCGCTGTGCTTCGAGCCCGGCTTCTTCTCGTTGCTGCTCGCCATCGGCGTCGGCGTCGGGTGGGCGCGTGCCGTGCGCAGCGCAGGACGTGTGGACGCGTCGGTGTCGTCGTCAGGTCGACAGCTCGCCGCGCGGATCGAACGACTTGTGGCTGAGTCACCTGCGCTGAACGCGCTCGTCGGGCGAGTGGTCGTCACGGACGACGCGTCCTTCGCTATCGGCACGCGTGGCTTCTTGAAGGCGCGTGTCTTCGTCGGGGTCGAGTTCGCTCGCGCGATGAGTGACGAGATGCTGGTCGGCGCGCTGCACCACGAATGTGAGCACGTGGAGTCTCGAGATCCGCTCCGCTACCTGCTGCTGGAACTCGCGCTGGCTGTGAACCCGTTCGGTCGGTTCCTCCTCGAGCCGCACGTCGCGCGTTGGAAGGCCGCCCGCGAAGCGCACTGCGATCGTGAAGCGGTCCTCAACGGCGCCGCGCCGCTCGCGCTCGCTGACGCAATCGTGCGTGCCGCACGCCCCTCACCGCGAGAGACCGCCGCGCTTGGCTACTCCGACGTCGCGGTGCTCAAGCTGCGCGTCTCGTTTCTCCTCGCCTTTGCGGAGCGCACGCCTGAGCGATGCTGCGACGAAGGCCGCGTCGCGATTCCAATGGTCGCGCTTCTCCTCCTCGTCACGTTGCTGCTTCCGCATCAGGCCGGCACCGATGCGCTCGATGCCGTGCACCTGACCGCCGAGCACATGCTCGCGTACCTGTCTCGCTGAGGTTCACCCGTGTTCACGTTCATCAGCACTCGTTCGGTCTTAACTACTATCACTAGTAGTAGGTTGGTGACCCTCGTCGTTGCCCTCACGTGCATGGCTGCGTGGGCGGAGCCGACTGACGTCTCTCTCGAGCAGATGCTCGCGTACGCCGACGCGAACTCGCCTGTGTTGTCAGCCGCACGCAGTACCCGCTCGCGCGCTGAAGCTGCACGCGTCGCAGCGTCCATTCTCCTGCCGACGAACCCTGAGCTGTCGGTCGCAGTTGGCCCGCGTCTCGGCATCTCTGGAGTCGGCCTCGACGTCGAAGCGTCCCTGATGCAGCAGATTCAGATCGCCGGTGAACGAGGCGCTCGAAAGAATGCAGCGGACCGCTTCGCGGAGCTGACCGAGGCGGACATCGAACAACTGCGTTGGGCTGTTCACTGCGATGTTCACGCGGCGTTTCACCGCGCGCTCGTCGAGAACAAGCGGCTGGCGCTGGCAGAACGCGTCGTCTCGTTTCAGCAGGATGTCCTGCGCGTCGTTGAGCGGCAGATCTCCGCCGGTGAGACCGCGCCGCTGACCTTGCGGTTGGCAAAGGCCGAGGTCGCGCAAGCGCAGCAGGTGCTCGTGGGCGCGCGACAAGCCTTCTACGCGTCACGTGTTCGCCTGGCGTTGTTGTCGGGGTGGCCGGTTGATTCGCTCCCGACACCGGGCGGTGAAGTCGACGACCCTCGCGAGCCGCCGCCAGCGTCGTCGTTGGGTCCGATTGCGCGAGAGAAGCTGCCGAGCCTCCGCGCAGCCACAGCACGCCTGCGCGAGGCCGAAGCGCGCGTGACGGTTGCGAACCGCGAAGGCTGGCCGCGACCGTCGATTGGCGTTCAGTACCGCCACGAAGGCAACCCTTCGACCGAGGGCTTCTACGACATCTTCATGGGCGCGATTTCGGTGCCCATTCCCACTTTCCAGGTGAACCAGGGCGAGCGTGCGAAGGCTCGTGCCGACCTCACGGTCGCGACCGCTGAGTTGGAGGCCGCGCTGAAGCTGCTCGAAGGGCAGATCGCGGAGGCGCGCAGCGAAGTGGCGGCCGCCGCTGAACGTACCCAGGCCTACGGCACCGAGATTGTGCCGCGCCTCGAAGAGAACCTGTCGCTGCTACGGCGTTCGTTCGAGCTGGGTGAGATCGACATCCTCGCGTTGTCCTCGGGGCGCGAGCGCTTCCTGCGAATTCAGAGCGACTCGCTCTCGGCACAGCAGGACTACTTCGTCGCGTTGGCGACCCTCGAGCGCGTGGTGGGCGTCGACCTCTGGCGCGACGAGCACGGTGACGCAGGAGTTTCACAATGAGAATCGCAGTTGGTGGCCTGGCGCTGCTCCTTGCCTTCGGGTGCTCGAAGAAGAACGAGTCTGCTGAGAAAGAACACCCGCCCGAAGGCGAGCACGAGTCGGAAGTGCGGCTCTCGGCTGAGGCAATCACGCGCGCAGGAATTCGGGTCGCGCCCGTTGAACGTCGCGCACTCACTGGCGGCACGGCGATTCCCGCAGAGGTTCAGTTCGAACCGACCAGCACCGCGCACGTCGGCCCGCTCGTGCCTGGCCGCATCACGAAGGTGCTCGTCGCCCTCGGAGAGAACGTCAAAGAAGGCCAGGTGCTCGGTGTCGTGGCGTCGAGCGACGTCTCCGCCGCGCGTTCACGATTCGACCAGGCGCGTGCACGTTTGGCCGCCGCTGAGTCCACGTTTCGACGGCAACAACAGCTCTCGACTGAGGGCATCGGCGCGCAGCGCGCGCTCATCGAAGCCGAGGCGCAGGTGACTGAGTTGCGTGCCGAGGTTGAAGGCGTGCGACGTCAGCTTTCTGTCTTCGGCTCTGGAAGCGCAGGCGAGCTGTCTCTGACAGCGCCAATGAACGGTGTGGTGGTGGCCGTGCACGCCACGCTCGGTGAGACGGTCACGCCGGACCAGCCGACTTTCATCGTGACGGACCCGACGAAGATCTGGGTTCGCGGCAACGTCCCTGAACTCGAGCTGGCCCGAGTTCAGGCGGGCTCGGCGACGGTCGTTCGACTGCACGCGTTCCCTGATGTCGCGATGCCAGGGACCATCACCTACGTCGCGCCTTCGCTCGACGAGCGCACGCGGTCGCTGCCGATACGCGTGTCGTTGCAAGTTCCGGATGAGCGCCTGCGAAGCGGGTTGTTCGGCAGCATCGAACTCGTCGGAGGCGCCATCGATGAGCGCGTCGTCGTCGTGCCAGCCGATGCCGTGGCAACGCTCGACGGCCAGAACGTCGTGTTCGTCCCAGGTGATGAAGCGAACTCGTTCCGACCGGTTCCGGTGACGTTGGGTCGACGAGCGGGTGGCTTCTTCGAGGTGCAGGACGGTCTCAAAGAGGGAGCGCCCATCGCGACCAGCGGCTCGTTCACGCTGAAGAGCGCGGTGAAGAGCGGCGAACTCGCTGAAGGCCACACGGACTGAGGCGGCCATGAAGCGACTTCTCGAGTTCTGTCTGCAATGGAGACCGCTGGTCTTCGCGTTCGTCGTCATCGTCGCCGCCATCGGCGTTCGCAGTGCGTTGCAACTGCCGATCGACGCGGTACCTGACATCACCAACGTCCAGGTGCAGGTGCTGACCAACGTGCCGGCGCTTGGCCCCGTCGACGTCGAGCGGACCATCACGTTCCCGGTCGAGTCGTCGATGAGTGGTCTGCCTGGCGTGACGCAGATCCGCAGCGTCTCTCGCTTCGGGCTCTCGGCCGTCACCATCGTCTTCGAGGAAGACACTGACCTTCTTCGTGCGCGTCAGCTCATCTCGGAACGTCTGACGCAGGCGCGAGAGCGAATGCCTCCAGGCGTGTCGCCGGAACTTGGCCCGCTCAGCACGGGCCTCGGTGAGATCTTCCAGTTCGAGGTTCGTGCCGACCGCATGTGCGGCGCTGATGAGCCCGACACCGAGCAGTGCTTCACGCCGATGGAGCTGCGCACCACGCTCGACTGGTTCATTGCGTACGAACTCCGCGCCGTCCCCGGCGTCGTCGAGGTCAATGCGTTCGGCGGCGAACTGAAGACCTACGAAATCGAAGTGCTGCCCGACCGCCTTCGTGCGCTCGAGGTCTCGCTCAATCAGCTCTTCGAAGCGGTCGAGGCGAACAACGCGACGGCAGGTGGTGGCTACCTCGTGCGTTCCGGTGAGCAACTGCTGGTGCGCGGGGAAGGGCGCATTCAGAGCATCGATGAGATTGGTGACGTGCTCATCGAGACACGCGCGGAAGGAATTCCGGTGCGTGTGCGCGATGTGGCCAGAGTGCACCTGGCGCCGATGATTCGTCAGGGCGCGGTGACGCGTGACGGTCGAGGCGAGGTCGTCACCGGCATCGTGATGATGCTCGTCGGCGCGAACGGCCGCGAGGTCGTCGAGAACGTGAAGGCGAAGATCTCGCAGCTGTCGTCTTCGCTGCCGCCGGGCGTTCGCATCGAGCCGTTCTACGACCGCGCAGACCTCGTCAATCGCACCATTCGCACTGTCGCGAAGAACCTCGCGGAGGGTGCGCTCTTCGTCATCGCGGTGCTGTTCCTCCTGCTCGGCAGTGTCCGAGGCGGCCTCATCGTCGCGGCGGCGATTCCCTTCGCGATGCTCGTCGCGTTCACCGCGATGAAGGCGCTCGGCCTGAGCGGCAACCTCATGAGCCTGGGCGCCATCGACTTCGGAATCGTGGTCGACGGCTCCATCATCGTCGTCGAGAACGCCGTCGTTCATCTGGCCGCAGCTGCGCGTGGTCAGTCACGTCCGCTGACGTACCGCGAGGCATCGGAAGTGGTGCTGAACTCGACGCTCGATGTCCGCAAGGCTGCGCTGTTCGGCGAAGCCATCATCGTCATCGTCTACGTGCCGATCCTCACGCTCGCGGGTGTCGAGGGGAAGATGTTCAAGCCGATGGCGATTGCCGTGCTGTTCGCGCTGCTCGGCGCGTTCATCGCGTCGCTCACCTTCGTGCCGGTGCTCGTCGCAACTTTCATGGGCAAGCACACGGAGGAGAAGGAGCCGTTCCTCGTTCGGCTGCTGCACCGCATCTACCCACGAATGCTCGACAGGTTGATGCACTGGCCGAAGCGCATCATCGCGGTGGCGCTCGTGCTGCTGGTCGTCGCCGGTGTGGTTGCGTCACGAATGGGCGCTGAGTTCGTGCCCCGTCTCGACGAAGGCGCGCTGGCGATTCAAGTGCTGCGACTCCCGAGCGTCTCGCTCGAAGAGAGCGTGCGGAGCGCGACGCGCTTCGAGCAGGTGCTCAAGGAGTTCCCGGAAGTCGTCACGGTCGTCTCGAAGACGGGTCGCGCTGAGATCGCCACCGACCCGATGGGCGTCGAGCTGTCGGACTGCATCGTGATGCTGAAGCCGCAAGACGAATGGACGACGGCGCCGACGCGCGAAGAACTCGTCGAGAAAATTTCAGCGCGACTGACCGACACGTTGCCTGGGCTCGGCTTCTCGTTCTCGCAGCCCATCGAGCTCCGTATGGCTGAGCTGATCAGCGGAACTCGGTCCGACGTCGCGGTCACCATCTATGGCGACGACCTCGCGACCCTCGAGCGATTGAGCCTCGCGGTTCAGCGGGCCTTGAAGGGTGTGCAGGGCGCTTCCGACGTTCGCGGTGAACAACTCGCTGGCTTACCGACCGTCGAGGTCACAGTCGATCGCGCCGCCGCATCTCGCTACGGCGTTTCGGTACGCGATGCGCTCGACGCCATCGAAGCCATCGGTGGACGCAACGTCGGTGAGGTCTACGAAGGCGAACGTCGATTCCGGCTGCAGGTTCGAATTCCGAGTTCGCTGCGTGACGACATCGACCAGCTGCGCAACCTGCCAGTGAGCGGTCAAAGCGGGCCTTTGATTCCGCTCGGACAGATCGCCAGTATTCAAATCGTCGATTCACCGGCGAGCGTGAGTCGTGAGGCCGTTCGTCGCCGCACCAACGTCGAAGCGAACGTTCGCGGTCGAGACCTCGCGTCCTTCGTGAACGAAGCGCAGACCCGAGTCCGCGACTCCGTGCCGATGCCGCCTGGCTACGTCGTGAAGTGGGGTGGCCAGTTCGAGAACCTCAGCGCCGCGACCGGCCGACTCGCCATCGCAGTGCCCCTCGCGCTCGCGCTCATCTTCGTCCTTCTCTACATGGCCTTCGGTCAGCTCAAGCCCGCGCTGCTCATCTACTTGAACGTGCCCTTTGCGGCCGTCGGTGGCGTGTTCCTGTTGGCGGTGCGCGGCATGCCGTTCTCCATCAGCGCGGCGATCGGCTTCATCGCGCTGTTCGGAATCGCGGTGCTCAACGGCGTCGTGCTTCTGACGACGGTCAAGAAGCTCCGAGCGCAGGGAAAGTCGGCCTTCGACGCAGCACGTGAAGGCGCAGAGTCGCGACTTCGTGCGGTGGTGATGACTGCGACCGTGGCAGCGCTCGGCTTCATCCCGATGGCGCTGTCGTCGAGTGCAGGCGCGGAAGTGCAGCGCCCGCTCGCCACCGTCGTCATTGGAGGACTCGTGAGCGCCACGTTCCTCACGTTGTTCGTTCTCCCGACCGTCTACGCGTTCGTCTACCGACGCGAAGATGAACCGGCTGCGGATGGCGCTCTCCCACCTGCCACTCCGGAGGCCTCATGAAGAAGCACAAGCTGAACCTCGCGCTCGCTCTGCCTGGCGATGCACACGCGTGCGAAGTGTGTGTGAAGCGACTGGTCGAGAGTCTTCAGGGCCGACCAGGCATCGTCGAAGCGCACGTCGATCGCAGTGACGCCGCAAACCCTGTTCTTTGCCTTCACTACAACTCGACCGCGATTCGGGTGAAGGACATCGAAGCGCGTGTTGCGGCGACGGGTGCATCGCTGAAGTCGCGTTACGAGCACCTGTCGATCGAGGTGAAGGGCGTCGGTCACGAGCGGCAGGCTCGCCTCGTCGAAGAAGCGCTCGCCGCGACGCCTGGTGTTCTTCACTCAGCGGTCGCCGTCGGGAGCGGTCGCGCGTACCTCGAGTTCGACCCCTCGCTCACCAACCGAGAGAAGCTGGTGGCCACGCTCGAGCGCGTCGGGGTGAGCCCAGTGCGTGAGAAGGCTGCGCCGAAGGGCGACGAGCATGGTGACGACGACGGCCACGACCACGGTCACGGTGGTCCGTTTGGTGAACGCTCGGAACTCATCTTCAGCATCGGCTGTGGCGCACTGACGCTCACGGGCTGGATCCTCGAGAAGGTGTCGGTGCCGGCCGCGATTCCCGTCGCCCTCTTCGTCATCGCCTACGTGCTGGGCGGCTGGTTCACGGTGAAGGAGGTCGTGGCCGCGCTTCGCGCGAGGAAGTTCGAGATCGACTTCCTGATGCTGTTGGCCGCCATCGGCGCGGCGTTGCTCGGCGAGTGGTTCGAAGGCGCATTGCTCTTGTTCCTCTTCACCATCGGGCACGCGCTCGAGGGCTATGCGATGCGGCGTGCGCGCAACGCCATCGCGGCGCTGGCGAAGTTGGTGCCCGAGACCGCTGTTCGCGTCGCAGCAGATGGCGTCGAGACCGAAGTGCCAGTCGGCGAACTCGCGGTGGGCGACAGGCTGCTGGTGCGACCCAACACGCGCGTGCCCGCAGACGGCTTCGTCGTCGACGGCACCTCGAGCGTGAATCAGGCGCCCATCACCGGCGAGAGCGTCCCCGTCGACAAGCGGCCGGTGCCTGACGACAAGGCTGCCCTCAACGCTCCTGATTCGGTCGACGCAGCTCACAAAGTCTTCGCCGGTTCCATCAACGGTGCGTCTGCACTGGTCACCGTTGTCACGAAAGCCGCTGCCGACAGCACGCTCGCTCGAGTGGTGAAGCTCGTTGAAGAGGCAGAGACGCAGAAGTCGCCCACGCAGCAGTTCACCGACCGCTTCGAGCGAATCTTCGTGCCGACCATCATCGTCGCGGTCGTCATCCTGCTCTTCGCGTGGGTGGTCATCGACGAGCCGGTCTCGAAGAGCTTCTACCGAGCGATGGCTGTGCTCGTGGCCGCCAGCCCGTGTGCGCTCGCCATCGCGACGCCGAGCGCAGTATTGTCAGGCGTCGCGCGTGCGGCGCGATCGGGTGTGTTGGTGAAGGGTGGCGCACACCTCGAGTCTCTCGGTCTCGTGCGCGCCATCGCGTTCGACAAGACGGGCACGCTGACTGAGGGCAAGCCGAAGCTCACTGACGTCTCGGTGATGCTCGGTGTGGATGAACTCGATCTCCTCCGCGTCAGCGTGGCGATCGAGAAGCGCTCAGACCACCCACTCGCCTCGGCAATCGTCGACGGTGGTGTGCCTCGGTTGCAGGGCGTCACGGTGCCCGATGCGAAGAACGTCGAAGCCATCATCGGCTACGGCGTTCGCGGAGAGGTCGGCGGCCAGCCTGTGTCCATCGGCAAGCCAGGCCTGTTCACACGCGAGGGCACGTTGCCGCCGGACGTCGCGGCCGCCGTCGAGAAACTGCAAGTCGAAGGGCGCACAGTGATGGTGGTGCGGAGGGGCACCACCTTCCTGGGCGTGCTCGGGGTGATGGACACGCCTCGCGAGAGTGCTCGCGAAGTCATCGCGCGACTCCACGAACTCGGCATCGAGCAGACCATCATGCTCACCGGCGACAATCAGCGCGTCGCCGACGCGGTGGCCAAGCAGGTCGGCATTCGTGTCGCGCGCGGCGACCTGCTTCCAGAACAGAAGGTCGAAGCCATCAGCGAGTTGGCGCGTTCGAAGTCTCGCGTCGCCATGGTGGGTGACGGCGTGAACGATGCGCCGGCGATGGCGAACGCAACCGTCGGCATCGCGATGGGGGCGGGCGGCTCGGACGTCGCACTCGAGACCGCTGACGTGGCGCTCATGGCGGACGACCTACGCGCGCTTCCGTTCGCAGTTGGCCTGAGCCGCGCGGCGCGACGGATCATTCAACAGAACCTCTGGGCGAGCCTCGGCATGGTGGCGTTCCTCGTGCCCGCGACCATCGTGGGCTTCGCAGGCATCGGCGCGGCAGTCGCGCTCCACGAGGGCTCCACGCTGCTCGTGGTCGCTAACGCGCTTCGGCTCCTCGCCTACTCGAAGAACAAGTGACCCACCGCGAATGAACGCGGCGTCGTTTCAAGCGTCGGGCCGGCCGACGCGGCAGTGCAGGAAGGTACTCATGCGTCTCCTCTCTCTCGGTCTTTCTCTTTGGCTCGTCGGCTGCGCCTCGTCGGCGACGTTCGTGCGCACAGACTCCGCGCATCAAGAATCTCCGTCTGCTGGCGCACCGGACGTCTGCACGAAGCAGCGACCCACGCTGCCGTACCGTGTGGTCGGTGAGATCCGCGTCCGCCTCGATCCTGAGGTGTCGACGGACATCGACTACGCCGCCGAGGCGATGAGGAAGGCAGCAGAGGTTGGCTGCGATGCCGTCATCGACTCCCGGCTTGCGCGGACGTCGGCGTTGGACCTGCCGACGTACTTCCGGCTCGCGCACGGTGGTGACGAAGGCAGCGGCTCGACGCCTGGTTCAGGGCAGGGCGGTCGCTCCGCCAATACGGCTGCGTCTCGCGAGTTCGAGTGTGTCGTCTACGTCCGTGAACCGCACGCGTCGGTCTCTGCGCTCGAGCGTGGGTCCGCGTGGCTGATGTCGATGGTGTCGCAGTGAAGCGCGGTCACCTGGCGCTCTCACTCGTTGCGCTGGGCATCAGCGCTTGTGAGTCGCAGCGAGGCATCGACCTCTCGAACGCGACGATTCGTGAGCGTTCGGCTTCGCAGGAGGAATCGATTCAGGGCGGCACGCTCGACACGACCTCGAGCAACGTCGTCGCGATCCTCATCGGCGCGGGGCAGGGCGGTATCTGCACCGGTTCACTCATCGCGCCGAACCTCGTGTTGACCGCGCGGCACTGCGTCGGGAGCACGCAAGGGAACCTCGGCAGTTGCTCGGGCACTCCCTTTGGCAACTCGCCGTACCCCGCGAGCAGTTTCCGCATCACCACGAGTCCGAATGCAGCGGCTGCGGTGTTCACCGGTCAGGCGCAATGGCCGACCGCGAACAACACGACGTGGTTCACGGGCTCGCAGGTTCTCTTCCCTCCGACGCCGGGCAACACCATCTGCGGTGGTGACATCGCGCTCATCCGGTTGTCGGCCAACATCGACAACGTCTGTCCCCTGATTCCTCGCGTCGACTCCGCAGTGCCGACGAACGATGGCTACAGGGCCATCGGGTACGGCATCACATCACCGAACGGCCAACTTGCCGGCATCCGGTACCAGGTCTCGGGAATGACGGTGTTGTGCTCGGGCAACTGCAACGAAGCCGGCATCAGCGACACGTACGAATGGGTTGGCGGCGCGCAGACGCAGAAGGGCACGTGCGAGGGCGACAGCGGTGGTCCGTCGCTCGACTCGTTCGGTCGCGTCACTGGCGCGTTGTCTCGAGGCAGCGCGGATGCATGCAACCTCTCGGTGTACAGCGGCGTGTTCGGTCACGCGCAGTGGATCAAAGACCAGACGGTCCAAGCGGCGATGGCCGGTGGATTCACGGCGCCCGCGTGGGCGACGGGCGGTTCGACGACCGTGAACCCATGTGCGTCGACTGACGGTGGCGCAGGCGGCGGCACCGGTGCTGGAGGTGGAACAGCAACCGGAGGTGGCGGTGGTTCGTCATCGTGCGGAAGCGGCGAGTACTGCGCGGCGCTCGGCAGTGGCGGTGAGAGCGCGTGCGTCACCACGTCGAACGGAATTCCTCCGGGCTCGCCGAGTTGCTCAAGCTCTTCGCCGTGCTCGACAGGCTCGTCGTGTTGGGGAAACGGCGGCGCTACGGGCGTGTGCCTTCGTGACTGCTCTGACGGTGTCGTGCCGACGGGCGGAGGCAGCGGTTCCACGGGCGGAGGCACCGGCGCGACCGACACGTGCCCGGCTGGGCAGTACTGCGTCAACGCCTCTGGCGATGGTGACTACGCGTGCGTGACGACCTCCAACGCGATCCCCACCGACGCGCCGGACTGCACGAACAACGGTGTTTGCGCGGTGGGGTACTCGTGTTGGCGCGTGAGTCAGACGCGCGGCGCGTGCCTGGCAGATTGCGGCACCAGCTCCCACGCCGATGCCGGCACAGGAGGCGGTGGCGGTAGCTCGGAAGAAGACGCTGGCGTCGCGGATGCCGGTGTCGACGTCATCGACGCGGGCACGGGCGGCTCAGGTGGCGCTGGTGGTGGCATTCCGTTCCCGCCGCTTGGCGGTGGCGGTGACACACCTCCGAAGCCTGGCTGCGGTTGCAATGCGCTCGACCCGTCGCTCCTCGCGTTCGGGTTGCTTGGGCTCCTGCGGCGTCGCCGGAACAAAGAGGGGAGCGTGACGCCATGAACGCCCTCATTCGAAGCGTTCCCGTCATTGCGTTGCTGCTCACGTCGTGCGGCTCACCGACCGTGCTCGAGGCCAGGGACTACGACCAGTCGTGCGAGCGCGGCTCGGAGTGCGTCGCGGTCTTCCTCGGAGACGTCTGCAACCCCTGCCGCTGCAACAACGCTGCAATCGTCGCGACGCAGGCGGAGATCTTCGAAGCGGATGCGACATCAGCCAGACGGTCTTGCGGTCGGGTTGAGCCGGTTGAGTGCGCGCCCTGCGAGTCGCGAACGGTCGTGTGCGAGAGCCAGAAGTGCGCGCTCAGCGCTCCCTGACAATGAAGGTCGTCTTCGTTGGCGCCGGGCTCGTGGTGTTGACTGGTCTCGCACTGTGGGGCCTCACCCGTGCGGGCGCTTTCGGGCCGGCGGGTGAGGAACTCCGTGTGCTCGTCCAACGCGAGTTCGTCTCGGTCGAGGTGACGGACATCGACTCCGTCAGGCGACGGCCGTTCTGTTCGCAGAGAGGGTGCGGCAGTTGGCAGCTCGACGTGAGCGGGCGCGGGACGCTGCGTGCCGACACATTCACCAACGTAGCGTCGACTGAGTGGTTGGTTCGCTGCGGCTTGCCAGCAGACGCAGCGGTGCCGCGACTGAAGAACGCCGATGGGGAGTTCTCAGATCGCGTGGTGATGCGAAGCAAACGCGACAGAGGCCGCGTGATGGCATTCGACGTGAACATGGTCCTCCATCAGACCGATGGCGGTACCTGGGAGGTAGGCAGAGACCGAGTCGACAAGCTCGAGCCGTTCGACAATCAAGACGACAAGCTCGGAACCGGTTCCGGAGTGGACATGGACGGCCGCGCTTTCCAGGCGCTCTGCCAGGACGCGCGCTCTCTCTCGGCGCCTCCTGGTGTCGGCTGGTACTGCTTCGCCGGAGAGATCACGAACCGGTCCATCTTCAGCGTGTGCGTCCGGGATGCCGTGCGCTGCGAGAAGTTGCGCGCCAGCGGCTACTCACACGTCGTTCACGTCGGCGCGGAATACACCTTCGACCCGCGCTGCTCGGCGGTCGAGCAGGCGTTCGGGTTCATGTCGCACGGCGGCAGTCGCGATGACTGGCAGTGGCGCGTGTCGCGCAACCGAGACGAGTGTGAGCAGCTTCGCGGAGACCTGGGTGACGCGTGGCGCACCTCGTGTCGTCCGCTGCCGTAGCGACGTATCCTGTGTGACTCGAAGAGGAGCAACGCGTGAGTTCGTTTGGAGAGAGAATCAGGCCTGCTGTTGACCGCGAACTGCGACTTGCGGAGATGTCAGGTTCGCCGCGCGATGCGTTCAAGCACCTCGAGCGCGCCCACGTTCTTGGGCAGGCGTCGACCTTCCATCACGTCCGCGTGCACTGGCGCATGCTTGTCTGGGGTTTCACGCAGCATGATGCTCGGGAGATCTTCGGCCAGCTGTTGCGAAT
>CAYWON010000162.1:0-15656 GCA_964459885.1 uncultured Archangium sp. | reverse complement strand
CGCAGCGTAACCGCGCGCAACGAGCCGACTTCGGAACGAGCTTCTTAGTAGGTGGCGAGCCGCTGCGCGACGCGAGCTGCGGCGCCGCGTGGCCCGAGGATGGCGCGGAGCTCATCGAGGCCGTTGAGGCAGGTGTCGCGCGCCGGGCCGCGCCAGAGCGCGTTCACCTCTTCCATGATCCGCGCGGGGTTCATCTCGTCCTGGAGCAGCTCGGGCACGACGCGCTTCCCGGCGAGCAGGTTGACGAGACAGAAGAACGGTATGCGCACCAGCGCGCGCCCGATGGCGTAGTTGATGGCGTTGAGCCGGTACACGCAGACCAGCGGCCGCCGCATGAGCCCCGCTTCCAGCGACGCCGTGCCTGACGCGACGATGGCCAGCTCGCTGGCGCCGACGACCTCAGGCGCGCGACCCTCGATGAGCGTGACCGGCACGACCGCGGCCTTGAACGGCGCTTCGACCACGTCGCGCGGGAGGCCCGATGCGACCGGCACCACGAGGTGCGTGCCCGGGTGCTGCTTCAACAACTCGGCGCAGGTCGCGGCGAGCGTGGGACCCAGGCGCTTGAGCTCCGAGCGGCGGCTGCCCGGCAGCACCGCGATGGTCGGCACGTTCTGCGGGAGCCCGAGCGCAGTGCGGAACGCAGCCATGCCCACGTCGTCGGGCACCTGATCGAGCGTCGGGTTGCCGACGTAGGTCGCGTTGACGCCGCGCTCGCGAAACCACGCCTCTTCGAAGGGAAGGATGCAGCAGAGCTGGTCGACCAGCTTCGCGATCGTCCTGGTGCGGCCTTCGCGCCACGCCCACGCCATCGGCGCGACGAAATAGACGACAGGAATGCCGAGCTTCTTGAGCCGCTTGGCGAGGCGCAGGTTGAAGTCGGGCACGTCGACGAGCAGCGCGACTTTGGGCTGGCGAGCTTTGGCCGCGGCCTCGAGGTCGTTCATCACCTGCCAGATGCGCGGCACTTTCGGCAGCACCTCGACGAAGCCCATCACCGAGATCTCGTGCGCGCCGTGGACGAGCTCGACGCCCTGCGCGGCCATCTTCGGGCCACCCATGCCGAAGCAGCGCACGTCGGGCTTCAGCGCCTTGAGCGCCGCCACCACGTCTGCTGCGTGTTGATCGCCCGAGGCTTCGCCCGCAACCACAAGGACGTCCATGCCGCGCGAGTACCGGACGCGGGCCGACGGTGTAAAGAGCGCGCTGCGCACGCGATGTCGTCCCCCTTGTTCTCCGCCATGAAGCGCCTGCTCCTGCTCGGCAGACCGCACTGGCGGCTGCTGGGCGCGGCGTTCGTGTGCATGGCCGTCGTGGCGCTGACGACGGGCGCCTACGCGTTCCTCATGGGGCCTGGGTTGCGCTTCTTGCTGACGGGCGGCGAGCACGGCCTCGAGCGCGTGCTGGCGGTGGCGCCATGGCTGCGCGACGTGGGCAGCGGTGACGCGCTCGTGGTGCTGCCGCTGGTGATCGTCATCGTCGGCGCGGTGAAAGGCGTCGGCTACCTCGGGCAGTTCTATTTCGCCGGCTACTTCGGCCAGCGCGTCGTGGTGTCGCTGCGCCGGCGCATCTTCGAGAAGCTCCTGGTGCTGCCGCCGCACGCGCGCAGCCGGCAGCTCTCGGGCGATCTGCTGAGCCGCTTCACCACCGACGTGGCCGCTGTCGAACAGGCTGCGACGTACACGGTGGCGAGCTGGCTGCGCGACTCGCTGCAGATCGTGGTGCTGGTGTCTGTCGCGGTCGCGATGTCGTGGAAGCTGGCGTTGCTGTCGTTGATCGTCGTGCCGCTGGCGGTCTTCCCGGCGTCACGGCTGACCGCTGCGCTGCTGCGGCGCACGCGTGAAGGGCAGGCGGCGCTCGGTTCCATCGCCGGCCAGGTGCAGGAAGGCCTGGGCGCGCTGCGCACCATTCAGGCCTTCAACGCCGAGGCAGCGGAAGAAGCGCGCTTCGTGCGGCAGACCGCCAAGGTCGAGCGGGCGCTCGTGCGCGCTGCGTGGACGCGCTCGGCCGTGCCGGCGTTGATGGAGCTGTTCGCTTCAGCGGCGATTGCGGGCTCGTTGGCGTGGGCCATCTCGACGAAGGCCGTCGAGCCCGACGTGCTCGTCTCGTTCCTGGGCGCGCTCATCCTCGTGTACCAGCCGGCGAAGGACCTCGGCCGCGTGAGCCAGTTCGCCATCTCGGCGGCGGCCGCGCTCGAGCGCATCGAGGCGCTGCTGAACGTGCCTGAGCTGGCGCACAGCGGCGGGAAAGACCTCGCGCCCGTGCAGCGGGAGATCGTCTGCACCGACGTCGCGTTCGCGTGGGGAGAGCGCCCGGCGTTGAACGGCGTGACGCTGACGGTGCAGATGGGGAAGGTGACGGCCTTCGTGGGCGAGAGCGGCAGCGGCAAGAGCACGTTGACCTCGCTGTTGCTCGGGCTCGAGCTGCCGACGCGCGGCTCCATCACGTTTGACGGCGTGGAGCTCCGCGACGCGAGCCTCTCCAGCGTGCGCGCGCAGTTCGCGCTGGTGACGCAGGACGCGCTGCTGTTCTCGACCAGCGTCCGCGAGAACCTGCTGGTGGCGAACCGAACCGCGACGGCCGCGCAGCTGGAGGCGGCCTGTCGCGTGGCCTCGGCGTGGGACTTCATCAACGCGTTGCCGCAGGGCCTCGACACGCCCATCGGCGAGCGCGGGGTGACGTTGTCAGGCGGGCAGAAGCAGCGGCTGTGTCTGGCGCGCGCGGTGCTCGCCGAAGCGCCCGTGCTGGTGCTCGACGAAGCGACGAGCAACCTCGACCCCGAGAGCGAACGCGAGGTGCAGGCGGCGCTCGACGCGGTGCTGGTCGGCCGCACCGCCATCGTCATCGCGCATCGGTTGTCGACCGTGCAGCGCGCGGATCAGCTGGTGGTGTTCAGCGCAGGCCGCGTGGCGGAGCAGGGGAGCCACGACGCGCTGCTCGCGGCCGATGGCGTCTACGCCTCGCTCTGGCGACGCGCTCAGCGCTGACCGACGACGAGAGACGACAGCCGCGCGAACGACGGCACCGCGTCGAGCAACAGCCGCGCCGCGTCCTCCGTGAGCCCGCTCGCCGAGACGTCCAGCGTCGTCAGCCGCGCTGGCAGCCGCGACGCGAGCAGCACTTCGATGGCCGCGCGGGTCGTGAGGTCCGCCTTCAGCGTCAGTGCTTCGAGCGTCGAGAGCTCGCTCACCGCGTGCAGCGTGTCGGCGTCGATGGCGCCCAGGCACGTCAGCGTCAGCGCGCGGAGTCGTGGCTGGGTCCCCAACACGTGCGCCAGCCCCGCGTCGGTCATCGCGTCGACCGGCAACGTCAGCGCGCGCAGCGGCGGCAAGACGCCCGGCGTGACGAGCTGAGCCGCGACGTTCAACGTGTCGAGTCGCGCGAGGCGGGCCAGCGAGAGGTCGACCTCGTTGCAGGTGAGCGTCAGCGACGTCAGCAGCGGCGGCGCATGCACTGAAAGCCATCGCAGGGCTTCATCACCGGGCCCCGCGTCCAACTCGAGCGCGCGCAGAAATCGGCAGGCTGGGTGCGCCAACACCGGCGCCAGCAGCGCGTCAGCCCAGTCTTCGCGGCGGGACAGCAGCTCGTAGCGGAGCGCGTGCACGAAGCCCCAGCGCCATGACGCTTCGCCGCCGCCGAGGTGCTCGCGGGCCACCAGCGCGTCGTGCTGTCTGCGTTGGGCCGCGGTCATCGACGGGAGCAATTGCAGCGCGATCAGCTCGCCGCGACCGTCGCCGCGTTGCTGGTACCAGTCGGCCAACACGCCGTAGCGCGCGGGGTCGTCAGGCGACGCGTCGATGCTCGCTTCGATGGCTTCCCGCTCGTCGCTCACTCAACCCTCGGATTCCGCTCGTGTCCTACCTTTCACGCCACTGACACGAACGCCACGCGACAGCTTTCTGTCGCTCTGATTGGCAGTTTAGTGGCGCGCAACTGTGCGAATTTATTGATGAATAGGGGTTGCCCTGCCTGAACAGTGGCAGTAGGACGCCGGCCGCTCACGTGCGGAAACGTGGTGCACCTCCCTGGGAAAGGGTTCCAAACATGACGAAGCGACTGTTCGCCGCGGTGCTCTTCTGTTGTTCGACGGCGTGGGCGGCGGCGTCGCCGGTCGACGCCTTCCTGTCGCGCGGTGAGCGCAAGCCGTTGGTGACCGCGAGCGAGCTGTCGTCTCCCGCGCGCGCGGCGCTGGCGCGTGGCTACGTGAGCTCGAGCGAGCCGCGGCTGGGCGTGCCGACGTTCTTCTGGTCGTCGCCCGAGGTCGCGGGCCGTTCGTTCGCCGACATGGGCCTGACGCCCGAGCAGGCCGCGCGGCGCTACCTGCTGACGCACGCGGAGCTCTACCGCGGCGTGCCTTCGCGTTGGGCCGAGGCGCGCGTGAGCGGCGTGCACGATCTCCATGACGGCGGCGCGGTCATCGTGTCGTTCCAGCAGCGCGTCAACGGCGTGCGCGTGTTCCGCGACGAGCTGCGCGTGATCATGACGGCGAAGCTCGGCCTGGTGGCGATGTCGGGCTACCTCACGCCCGAGACGCGCGTGCGCGGTGACTTCGCGCTGAGCGGCGCGACGGCCATCGGCAGCGCGTACCAGAGCCTCGCGGGCCTCGCGTTGGAGCCCTCGGCGCTCGTCGAGCGCGGCGTGTTCAACGGTGGCTACACGCACTGGCGGCTCGCGGGCAGCGACACCGACGTGCGCTCGCGCCCCGTCTATTTCCCGCTGCCTGACGGCCTCGTGCCCGGCTTCTACGTGGAGCTCGAGCTGCCCAACGACACCGAAGGCCGGCCGACGTACTTCTCGTTCGTCGTCTCAGCCGTCGACGGCGCGGTGCTGTACCGCAAAGACCTCACCGCCGACGCGTTCAGCTACCGCGTCTGGGCCGACGCCGCCGCGCCGCACGTGCCGCTCGATGGTCCGCAGGGCTCTGCCGCGACGCCGCACCCCACGGGGCTGCCTGATGGCTTCGACCCCGGCACCACCACGCAGATCGACGTGTCGCTCGACAACGCCGGCCTCTCGACGAACGACCCGTGGCTCGACCCTGCTGCCACCGAGACGCGCGGCAACAACGTCTGGGCCTACGCCGACATCGCGCGCAGCAACGGCTTCACCCAGGGCATGGACATCGCCGGCACCGTGAGCGCGCCGGGTGAGTTCCACTACGCCTACGACTTTGGCCTCGGCCCCAACGGCAACGTCAGCCAGCAGCGCGCGGCGGTGACGCAGCTGTTCTTCAACAACAACTTCTTCCACGACTGGTTCTACGACGACGGCTTCAACGAAGCGGCCGGCAACGCGCAGACCAACAACCTCGGTCGCGGCGGCCTCGGCAACGACGCGCTGCGCGGCGAAGCGCAGGACTACTCGGGCACCGACAACGCGAACATGTCGACGCCGTCAGACGGCGCCAGCCCGCGCATGCAGATGTACGTGTTCCTCGGTGAAGACGCCGCGCAGGTCACGCTGAGCAACTCGACGACGCAGTTCTTCACCTACGGCGCGGAGTTCGGCCCGCAGACGCACGATGTCACCGGCGTGGTGCAGCTGGCCGCCGACGGCGACGCGACGCCCACCGACGGCTGCATCGCCACCTGGCCCGGCGACTACACCGGCAAGATCGCGCTCATCGATCGCGGCACGTGCACGTTCGCCGAGAAGGCCCTGCGCGCGCAGGCGGCGGGCGCCATCGGCGTGGTCATCGCCAACAACCAGATGGGCGGCGCTATGCAGATGCCGGGCATGGGCGCGGTCACCATCCCCGTGATGTCGGTCTCGCTCAACGGCGGCAACATCATCAAGAACGCCATCACGTCGAGCAGCGGCGCGGCCACCATTCGCTTGCTGCGCAACGCCTCGAGCAACCGCGACGGCACGCTCGACAACGCCGTCGTGGCGCACGAGTGGGGCCACTACGTGTCAAACCGCCTCATCGGCGACGCCAACGGCCTGTCGAACCAGCAGGGCGTGGGCATGGGCGAGGGCTGGGGCGACTTCCACGGCATGTTGATGACGGTGCGCGAGACCGACGTCTCGGTGCCGGGCAACACCAACTGGGAAGGCGTCTATTCGCTCGCCGGCTGGGCTGGCTTCACCACCGACCCGCAGGGCTACTACTACGGCTTCCGCCGCTACCCGATGTCGACGGCGCTCACCAAGAACCCGCTGACGTTCCGCCACATCAGCAACGGCGTGGCGCTGCCGATGAACCCTGCGCCCGCGTTCGGCGCGAGCGGCAACAGCAACGCCGAAGTGCACGCCACCGGCGAGGTGTGGGCGGTGATGCTGTGGGAGGTCTACGCCGCGCTGCTGCGCGACCCGCGCTACACGTTCGCGCAGGCGCAGGGCCACATGAAGCGGTACCTCATCGGCGGCTACAAGGCGACGCCCGACATGCCCACCTTCGTCGACGCGCGCGACGCGGTGCTGGCCGTCGCGGCGGCGCGTGACGCCACCGACTTCGCCAACGCGTGGGCTGCGTTCGCGCGCCGCGGCCTCGGCATGGGCGCCGTCGCGCCCGATCGTGACTCGCAGACCAACTCGCCGCTCACCGAGAGCTTCATGGTGGGCAACGCTGTCAGCTTGACCTCGGTCTCCATCGACGACTCGACGAGCAGCTGCGACAACGACGGTCGCCTCGACGCGAACGAGAGCGGCCTCGTCACCATCACGCTGCGCAACACCGGCGTGGCCACCATCGCCAACGCGACGGTCACCATCAGCACCGCGGTGGCGGGCGTCACGTTCCCGTCGGGTGTGAGCCAGGCGCTGCAGCCGCTGCAGCCCTTCGGCATGGCGACGCTCGTCTTCCCCGTGGCGCTCGGCGACGTAGCGGGCGTGCAGGGCGGCAACTTCAACGTCGAGGTGGCCGACAGCTCGCTGGTCGGCGGGCCGATGACCCAGACCGCGATGTTCCGGCTCAACTACGACGTGGTGCCCATGCGCAGCCGCACCGACGACGTCGAAGCGCCGTCGACGGTGTGGACGGCGTCGTCAGACCCGCAGCTCTTCACGGGCAATGACTTCCGCATCACCCAGTCAGACGCCACGCAGCACTACTGGTTCGGCCCCAACCCCGCCGCGCCGGCCGACACGTGGCTCACCTCGCCCGAGCTGAACGTGGGCGCGCAGCCGCTCACCATCTCGTTCAAGCACCGGTGGGACTTCGAGTTCGACAGCAACGAGTTCTACGACGGCGCGGTGCTGGAGGTGTCGTCGAACGGCGGCTTCTGGACCGACGTCGGTGGCTCGTCGCGGCCCGGCTACACGGGCACCATCTCTGACGGCGACGGGCGGAGCTCGAACCCGCTCGGCGGGCGTCGCGGCTTCGTCGGCAAGAGCGCCGGGTACCCGATGTTCAACAGCGAGACGATCGATCTCGGCACCGCGTACGCGAACCAGACCATCCGCTTCCGCTTCCGCATCGGCGCTGACGACGCGGCCTCGGCCAAGGGCTGGGAGATCGACGACATCGTCATCACCGGCATCACCAACCGGCCCTTCGCCGCGGTGACGTCGGACCCCAACATGTGCACCAACGCGGCGCCGACGGCGACGATCGGGCCGAACATCGAGGTCAACGAGCGCGAGACCGTCACGCTGGTGGGCGGCGGCACCGACCCCGACGGCGACACCGTCACCGCCACGTGGACGCAGCTGCAGGGCCCGGCCGTGACGTTGAGCGGCGCGACCTTCACGGCGCCCGACGTCGACGTCGACACGCTGCTCGTGTTCCAGATGACGGCGACCGATGGCCGCGCAGTGACCGACCCGCTCGAGCAGCAGGTGCTGGTGAAGAACGTCAACCGCCCGCCGGTGGTCTCGCTGCCGAGCTTCATCGAAGTGCAGATGGGCACCGCCGTCACCGTGACCGGCATGGCGAGCGACGCCGACGGCGACGCCATCACCGTCGAATGGACGCAGCTCTCGGGCCCGCAGGTCGCGCTCGCGGGCACGTCGACGGCCATCGTCAGCTTCACGGCGCCCGACGTCCCGGTGAACGGCGTGGTGCAGCTGCAGCTGGTGGCGCGCGACGCGGTGTCGACGTCGGCGCCTGCCGTCATCGACGTCATCGTGCGCAACCCGAACCCTGTCGAGACCGTCGACCCCGACATCAAGCCGATGCCCACGGGCTGTGGCTGCAGCGGTGGTTTCGAACTCTTCCCGCTCGCGGCGCTCATCTTCGCCCTGCGCGCACGGAGGAAGCGCTGACCCACGGTTGGTTGTAGGGTGCCCGGCCATGATTCGTCGCCTCATGGTCGGGTGTGCCGCGCTCACAATGGCCGGCTGTTTCTTCCCTGCTGATCGTGGTCGCATCGTCGAGAACCGCCTCGACGGCCTGGCCGCCGACAACCAGAAGCTGCGCGTCGAGCTGCAGGAAACGCGCAGCAAGCTCGATGACGCCACCACGCAGCTGCAGGCGGCGCTCGATCAGCTCGACCGCGCCAGCCGCACCACCGGCGCCAACATGGGCGTGAAGGTGGACACCACGATGCAGGACGTCGCGGTGCTGCGCGGGCAGATCGAAGCGCAGCAGGTGAAGCTGCAGGACCTCGAGGCGAAGCTGGCCGCCGCGCCCGTGGCGACCGCGAGCGCGACGCCCGAGCCGAAGAAGGAAGAGCTCAAGCGCCCCGACGACCCGAAGGAGTTCCTGAAGCTGGCCGACGAGAAGACCAAGGCCGGCGAGCTGGGCCTCGGTCGTCAGCTGTACACGGAGTTCATGAAGAAGTGGCCGCGGGACGAGCAGGTCGGCGAAGCGCACTTCTCGTTGGGCGAGTCGTTCTTCGGCGAGCAGAAGTGCCGCGAAGCGCTCTACGAGTACGGCAAGGTGATTCAGGAATACGGCAAGACGAAGTCGGCGCCGGTCGCGTACCTGCGCAGCTCCGAGTGCTTCAAGCAGCTCAAGATGACTGACGAAGCGCGGCTGGCGCTCGAAGAGCTGGTGAAGAGCTACCCCAAGAGCGACGCGGCCAAGACGGCCAAGACGCGCCTCGCTGAGCTGCGGAAGAAGAAGTGAAGCGGGCGCTGTTGCTGTCGGTGCTGCTGACGCTGCCGGCCTTCGCGGCCGACAAGCGCGTCACGTTGCTCTTCACCGGCGACAACGGCGGCGAGGTGGCGCCGTGCGGCTGCAAGTCGAACCCCACGGGCGGCCTCGCCAAGCGCAAGACGGTGTTGGACGAGCTGTCGGGCGAGAACGTGCTGGTGCTGGACGCCGGCAACGCGCTGTACCGGAACGCCGGCGTGGCGAGCGCCGAAGACGGGCCGCGCGCGAAGCTGGTCTTCGACATGATGCAGCGGCTGGGCACGCGCGCCATGGTGGTCGGCCAGCGCGATCTCTCGGCCGGCGTCGACAAGCTCAAGCAGCTCGCTGAGGGCGGGAAGCTCAGGCTGCTGTCGGCGAACCTGCTGCGCAACGGCAAGCCTGTCTTCGACGCGGGCGTCATCATCGACGTGGGCGGCGTGAAGGTGGGCATCGTCGGGGTCACCGCGCCCGGGCCTGTCGCGCCCGACGCTGACGTCACGGCCGGCGCGCCGCTGCCTGCTGCGAAGGCGGCGTTGGCGAAGCTGGGCAAGCGCGACGTGACGGTGCTGCTGGCCGCGACCTCGTACGCCGACGGTATGCAGCTCGCGCGCGAGCTCAAAGGCCTGACCGACCTCGTCGTGCAGTCTGGTGAGTTCCGCGGCACGGTGGCGCCGCAGCGCGTGGAAGACGGCGCGCCGATCCTCCTCGGGTCGGGCCAGCGCGGCCAGGCCATGGCGAAGGCGGTGGTGACGGTCGGCAGCAGCAAGAGTCCGCTCGTCGACCTGTCGATCGTCGCGCGTGAGCGAGAGCAGCTCGCGTTCGTCGACGGTCAGGTCAAGACGCTGGAAGAGCGCGCCGCGAAGGCCACCGACAAGCGCGCGAAGGCCGACTTCGGGAAGCTGCTGGGAGAGTTGAAGCGACGCCAGTCAGAGCTGAACGCCGCCATCGCGAAGAAGACGCCGGCGGGCGCCCGCACGCTTGATTTCAAGTGGTTGGTGCTGGGCTCCGAGATCGCCGACGACGCTGCGTGGAAGGCCGAGGTCTTGAAGATCGAGCCGACCTACGCGCACTGACGTCACTGCCGCATGAAGTGGCAGGTGTACCCGCCCGGGTTCTTCACCAGGTAGTCCTGGTGGTAGTCCTCCGCCGGGTACCAGGTGCTCGCCGCGGCGATCTCCGTGACGATGGGCTTGTTCCACTTGCCGGCCTTGTCGACGCGCGCCTTCACCTCTTCGGCGACCTTCTTCTGCTCGTCAGACGTGAAGAAGATGGCCGACCGGTACTGCGTGCCCACGTCGTTGCCCTGGCGGTTCAGCGTCGTCGGGTCGTGCATGCGGAAGAACCACTTCTCGAGCAGGTCGGCGTAGCTGAGCTTCGACGGGTCGAACACCACGCGCACCGCTTCGGCGTGGCCCGACTTCGAGTCGTGCGTGTCGTCGTACTTCGGGTTCTTCAGCCAGCCGCCGGTGTAGCCAGCCTCGGTCTCGAGGACGCCGGGAATCTTCCTGATGATGTCTTCCATGCCCCAGAAGCAGCCGCCCGCGAGGATGGCGACCTCTTTGCCGTCAGCGACAGGCGCCTTCGCCTGCAGGCCGAACTGGGCCGCGTACTGGCCGTAGCCTTCGGCTTCCAGCTTCGCCGCGGGGATGAAGCGCAGCGACGCCGAGTTGATGCAGTAGCGCAGGCCGCCCTGCGCGCGCGGCCCGTCGGGGAACACGTGGCCCAGGTGCGAGTCTGCGTTCTTCGAGCGCACCTCGACGCGCGTCATGCCGTGCGACACGTCTTTCTTCTCGGTGACGTTGGGCTCGAGCGGCTTGGTGAACGACGGCCAGCCGCTGCCGGAATCGAACTTGTCCTTCGAGCTGAAGAGCGGCTCGCCCGACACGACGTCGACGTAGATGCCGTCGGCGTGGTTGTCCCAGTACTCGTTCTGGAAGGGTGGCTCGGTGCCGCACTCCTGCGTCACGCGGAACTGCTCGGGAGACAGCTTCTTCTTCAGCTCTTCAGAGTTCGCCTTGGGGAACGACTTCACGGCACCGGCCTCCTTCTTGGCGGTCTGGGCCCACGCCGAGATGGCGAAGGCACCCACAACGACGACGGACATCATGGCGAGGGCGATGAGCCAGCGGTTCATGATGGCCGTACGCATGACGCCGCACGGAGGTTTCTGCAAGTGAAGGTGCGTGTGTGCGCCGTTCAGGCAGGCGTGAGCCACCACTTCGACAGATCGAAGGTGAAGTCAGGGAAGGGCGCGACGCCGGTGACGACTTCGCGCTCCACCCAGGTGCCCAGCAACGACCACCGCTCGTGCTGCAGCTCGAAGGCTTCGAGCGTTTGCGCTTCCGGGTCGATGAGCCAGAGGTGTGGCACGCCGTGTCGGGCGTAGAGCTGTCGTTTC
Source organism: uncultured Archangium sp. (assembly GCA_964459885.1). Lineage (GTDB taxonomy): Bacteria > Myxococcota > Myxococcia > Myxococcales > Myxococcaceae > Archangium_A. The sequence continues at coordinate 4,242 of CAYWON010000162.1, read as the reverse complement.
GGACCGAGGTCCTTGAGGCGCGTCGACGGGCTGAGGATCTCGCAGACCCAATCGGGTCGGACGGTCATCGGGTTGTCGCGTTCGTGGCCGACGATTCGGTCTCGACGCCATCCCACGAGGTCGGGCACGACGAGCTCCTTCGTGGAGAAGAGGACTTCCAGCTCCGAGGCGATGATCCAACGCTGCCCGCCGCTACCGCCGCCGCGTCGGAGTTCGCTCTCGAGTTCCCCTTCCGCGGTCTGATGAGCGAGAGACGGTCGGCCCATCACGTACAACTCGCCGTCGACGACCTCGCCGGTCATATTCTCGGGCAGCCGCTGGACCTCAGCGAGCAGCTCGTCCGGGCTCTTCTTCTTGACGGCGACGTTCATGGCTTGAGCGTACCAAGCGCTGCCCTCGCTCGCGAACGACCGAGGTTCCACGTCAGCCACGATTCGCCGCCGTTCATCTTCTCGGCCCGGTACCGCAGCACCTCTTTCAGATCGAGGTACAGCGGGTTGGGGAGCCGGTCGCGCGCCTCGACCAACGCGGGGATCGCGTCGTCCGACAACGCCAGCAGGTACGCCACGTCGACGTCGTCCATCTGCACGTTGCGGCGGGCGATGAAGTCTTCCGGCGAGAGCGCGGCGAGGCCGAGCAGCGTGACGGTGAGCATCGCGAACGCGCCGCCGACGAAGGCCTCGCCGAACACCCACAGCGTCAGCGCGCGCCACGCCAGCACCGCCGCGACGAGGAACAGGCCCGCGTACGCCATCAGCCGCAGCACGGTGAGCCCGTACGTCGTCTCGTAGCGCCACAGCCGGGCGACGGCGCTCACCAGCATCGGCGCGGTGGCCAGCACCAGCAGCGTCGACATCGCCGTGAAGCCCTTCGACTGCGACTGCACGCGGGCCGGCAGCGCCATCGTCAGCGCGAGGATGCCGATGGCGGCGAACAGCAGCTGGAAGAAGCCCTCGTGCGCGGCGTCGGCGTACGTGACCCCGGCGGGCAGCTCACACGCGGAAGGCGCCAGCGCGCACGGCGTTGACGTGACGCCGAACACCAGCAGCATCGAGGTCAGCGTGCCCAGCAGCGCGTAGCTCTCGAGCGGCGTGAGCCAGCGCTTCGGCGCGTTCGGGCTCAACGCTTCACGGCGGCGCGACATCAGGGCCAAGACGCCGACCAGGACCACGCCAGACAGCACCGTGACGATGGACCCCTTGATGAACGACGCGAGCTCCACGCTGAAGAGGGTGTCGACGAGATGATCGACGCGCGCACGGAAGACCGCGTCACCCGACGCGAGCAACACGAGCAGGATGATCGCCGGCGGCACGATGATCGCGAACAGGCGCAAGGCCACCGGCACCACACGACCCAGCACGCCGCCGACGTTCGCCTGGCGGAACTCCCCGTCGGCCACGATGGCGCTGGCGTGCACTGACTTGCCGAGCGCGACGAAGGGCGCGGCGACGAGGCCACCGGTGCGCAGCGACGCGAGCGGGCGTTCGCCTGTCCACCCGAGCACCGCGAGCGCGCCCATCACCGTCGCGACGGCCACGCACAGCGACGACAGCCACCCGGCGTCGTGCAGCATCGTCGACATCACCAGCAGCGTCGCGCCGACCGCCAGGCCGCGGTGGGCGCCAGCCGTTTGCCACGCTTCTTTGCCGCCCATCGCAATCGCCGAGACGCACAGCAGCACCGCGAAGAGCGCCCAGCTGAGCCCGAACGGTTGATCGTCGAGCAACACCTCGACGCCCAGCCCGAGCGCGAGGCCGAGCAGCAGTTGAAGACGATGCGGGCGCAGCCGCATGGCGAACGTCGGGGGCGCAGGCAGCGTGGCGGCAGGGGTCATGGTCGGAGTCATGGCGCGACGGCCTGTGCAACGGGACGGCCAGCGGGCGAACGGTCGCAACGCGCGGTGAACGGTCGCCACGCCAGACACCTCGTGGTCGCGCAGCCGCAGCGCGGCCGTTGACCCGCGGGCGTGGGTGCTACAACGCGCACCCATGTCCGTGAGTGGCCGCGCGTCGGAGCTGACTCGTCTCGAAGCGCTGTTGAGCGCGCCGAAGCCGGGGTTGTCGATCTGCTCCATCAGCGGCCCGGGTGGCGTCGGCAAGAGCTTCCTCGTCGCGCAGGTGCTCGAGCAGGCACGCCCCGAAGAGCACGGCTGGCTGCAGCTGCGCGTCGACGGGTCCAACGCGCCGTTGCGCGGCGATTTCTTTGGCGTGCTGGAGCAGCTCTTTCCGCGTGGGCTGAGCCGCGGCGACGCCAACCGCGACTACTTCCGCCGGCTGCGCGACGTGGCGCAGGCGCACCGCGATCTGTCCGACGACGTCGTCGAAGAGCTCTCGGCGAGTGGCGTGAGCGAGAGCACCAAGGCGACGGTGGCGGCGCTGCTCAAGACGGCGCGCCTCTTCAACCGGTCCATCCCGCCCATCAGCCGCGCCGATTCGAACGTGATGACCGAGGCGGCGTTCGACGCCGTGCAGAAGCTCAAGGCCTTCAGCGCGAGCCGCGGCGTGGTGCGCAAGGCGCTCGGGCTCTCGCTGAAAGATCGCGTGCGCCGCGAGCTGTTCGCCGTCACCGCCGAGAGCATCGTCATCGACCTGCAGGCCGCGCTCACGGGGCTCAAGGGGCGCAGGCGCGTCTTCAACTTCGCCATCGGCCGCATCGACGGCGCCGAGCGGCTCTTGCTCATCATCGACGACTACGAAGCGCTCGCGCCGGTGCTCGAAGAGTTCCTCATCGGCTCGCTCGTGCCCGCGCTCGCCGCGAGCGGCATCACCTGCCTCATGCTGGTGCTGGGCCGTGACGACCTCGAAGCCACGCATTCCGGTTGGGCGCAGCAGTGCAAGCGCTGGCTTGTCGACCCGATTCGCCTCGAGCCGTTCGACGAAGCGACGGCGCTGACGATGCTGCGCGACGCCGGCGTGCCCGACGCGCGCGCGAAGGACCTCTTCGTCGCCACGCAGGGCTTCCCGTTCCTGCTGAGCCTCGTCATCGAAGAAGCGGGGGCGGGCGGCGGCTCGGCGTTGTTCCTGCGCCGCTTCTTCGAGCGCACCACGCGGTGGATGACGCCTGAAGAGATCGAGTGGTTCGTGCGCGTCAGCTACCTCGAGCGCGTCAACCACGACACGCTGTCGCGCCTGTTCAACGCAGAAGAAGTGCCGCGCGTGCAGCGCTGGTTCGAGAAGGAACCGTCGATTCGCGACCCGAACGCCGCCGAGTTCGTGGTGCGGCCGCTCATTCGCGAGAAGGTCTTGCGGTACCAGGAAGTGCGCGCGCCGTCGGATCACCAGGCGTTGCTGCACCGCGCCACGGGCTGAAAGCCAAGAGAGGAAGATGGTTCCGCGCTCGGGCGGGTTGATCCGCTAAGACGCGCGCGCGATGGCGATTCTCGAGAGTCAGTTGAACGTGCGCGCTGCCGACTTCCAGTCGAACGCAGACGCGATGAAGGCCCTGGTCGAAGATCTCAAGGCGAAGGTCGCGAAGATCTCCGAAGGCGGCGGTGAAGAGGCCCGCAAGAAGCACACCGGCCGCGGCAAGTTGTTGCCGCGCGATCGCGTGAACCAGCTGCTCGACCCCGGCACGCCGTTCCTCGAGTTCAGTCAGCTGGCCGCGTTCGGCATGTACAAAGACGACGCGCCGGGCGCGGGCATCATCACCGGCATCGGCCGCGTCGCCGGCCGCGAGTGCGTCATCGTCTGCAACGACGCCACGGTGAAGGGCGGCACGTACTACCCGGTGACGGTCAAGAAGCACCTGCGCGCGCAGGAGATCGCGAAGGAGAACCGGCTGCCGTGCATCTACCTGGTCGACTCCGGCGGCGCGAACCTGCCGAACCAGGACGAGGTGTTCCCCGACAAGGAGCACTTCGGCCGCATCTTCTTCAACCAGGCGAACTTGAGCGCCGAAGGCATTCCGCAGATCGCGGTGGTGATGGGCTCGTGCACCGCCGGTGGCGCGTACGTGCCGGCGATGAGCGACGAGAGCATCATCGTGAAGAACCAGGGCACGATCTTCCTCGGCGGCCCGCCGCTGGTGAAGGCGGCGACGGGCGAAGTGGTGTCCGCCGAAGACCTGGGCGGTGGCGACGTGCACACGCGCCTCTCGGGCGTCGTCGATCACCTCGCGCAGAACGACACGCACGCGCTGGCCATCGCGCGGCGCATCGTGGGCACCACCAACGTCGAGAAGCAGCCCGACATCCCACTGCGCGCGCCGAGGCCGCCGAAGTACGCCGCCGAAGAGCTGTAC
>CAYWON010000161.1:0-15682 GCA_964459885.1 uncultured Archangium sp. | reverse complement strand
TGCGACAGTCCAGGCTCCGGTGCGTCTTCACGCGCACCCGCTTGGAGGTCTCACCGTGTCTCGACTCACACCTGTCGTCGTCGCGTACGAAGCCCGTGACCTCGAAGGCGCGCTCAACGCGGCGTCGGCGGCGTGGGCCGAGGCTCCTTCGGAGCCGCTGAGCGAGCTCATCGTCGCGCTCGGCGACCTCGTCGGCGTTGGCATCGACACGTCGGACTGGGACACGCTCGTCGAGCGGCGGCGGGCGGCGACACTCACGCCGCTGCTGGCGACGGCGAAGAGCACTGCGAAGGTGATGAAGGCGCGCGTCGAGTCGTTGGGTGGCTGGCCAGCGGACCCGCGCATCGACCGCTGGGTCGCCACGCAATACGAGGCGCCGCCCTTCACCAGCACCGGGTCGGGGCCTTTCTGGACAGCGCTCAAGAAGCTCGCGCGGAAGATGACCGACCCCGGGGCGCGCGCGCGGCTGGCCGCCCTGTCGTCAGCGCGGCTCGAGGGCGTCACGCTGGCGTCGCCGCCGTCCCGCGAGCTGACACCGGACGAGGCCCGCGACGCAGCCACGCTGCTGTCGTCGTTGAAGGTGCGAGCCGAGCCGAGCCGCGACCAGCGGAGCACGGCGGCGTTGCTCGCGGAGGTGCTGGAGCACCCTGAAGACCTCACGCTGCGCCGGCCGCTGATGGACGCCTTGCTCGAGGAGGGCCACCCGCGCGGTGAGCTGCTCGCGCTCCAATTGGGGCGGACGACGCTGACGCCCGCCGAGAAGAAGCGTGAGAAGGCGCTCATCAAGACCCACTGGGACGCGCTGCTTGGCCCGCTGGCGCCGGCGCTCAAGCCGGAGTCGACCTTCGTCGACGGCTTCCTCGACCACGCCGAGGTGCGCGCGGCGATGAACGCCGCCGTCGACAACGCCCTCCGCGCGTCGTCTGGGAACCCGCTGTGGAACACGGTGCGGTCGTACGCAGGCGAAGGGAGCGTCTTGCTGGCGAGCCCGTTCCCCCTGCTGCGCGCGGTGGAGACCTACCGCGTCCGCCTGGCCGACCTGACGCGCTTCTCGAAGCTCGAGTCGCTGACCTTCCGCCTCCAGCCCGAAGACGTGTCGACGCTGAGCGCCTTTCCCGCCCTCCACACACTCGCACTCGGCCTCGGGGTGCAGCTGCTGCCCGCGTTCGAGGCCTGGGCAACCACGAGGCGTTGGCGCTCGCTGCGCTTCCACGTCGAGCCGAACGCGCTGCCGTCGTACTGCGAGTTGCTGACCAGACCGCTGGCGCTCGCCACCGAGCGGCTGGAGCTCGACATCGTGCGCCTCGACAACTCGAGCTTCACGGCGAGGACCCGGGTCGTCGTGACCTGCGCAGGCGACACCACCGACGTGGTGGCGCGGCTGGAGGTCGGCAAGGGCGCGGCCGCCGACACCTGGGCGCCGATGCTGGCCGGCGACGCCGCTGCGGTGCTCGACGCGCTGTCGCGCCGCCCCGGCTTGAAGGTGCAGCTCCAGCTGACCAACGCCCGTGAAGAGGCCGTGTCGTCGCTGACGAGCCGCGTGCGCGCCCTGGGTGGAACCGTCAGCTGAGGACTACTCGCCGGCGAGCTCGTTGACCGCGTCGCTCCAGGCGCGCTCGTTGGCGCGGCCCATGCGCTCGATCTGCTCGCGCTGCTTCTTCTGCTGGTCGGCCTTCTTCTTCTCCTGCTCCGACGCGGCGGCCTGCTTCTCGTCGAAGGCCTGCTCCTGCTCCGCCAACTGCGCTTCCTTCGCGGCGAGCTGCGCTTCCTTCTGGTCGAGCTGCTTGGCGCGCGCGCCCGAGGTGTCCTGCTGCTGCACGGTCTGCGACGCGGTCTCACCACCGGCGTTCGCGGCCTTCACGGTGCCGCGCTTGCCTTTGATGATCTGCACCTTCGCCTGCGCCAGCGTGGCGTCAACGGCGGGTTGCACGGGGTTCAGCGAGAGCACCAGCGCGGTGAGTGCGAGCATGTCGGCGAGCGTACGCCAAACCTGAGTCGCCTGTGCGAGGGTCCGGCCCATGCGTTCCGCTCTGGTCACACTCGCGGTCCTCTTCTCGGCCTGCCCGCCTCCGCCGCCTGCAGCGCCGTCGCTCACCGGTGACGACTGGACGTTGACCGCCGACGACGCTGGCACGCTGACCTTCGCGCGCGGCGACATGACGCTGCTGACGTTGCCGCCCGACACGTTCCAGCTCGGCACGGTGCCGGAGCTCGACCCGGAGCTCTCGTACGACCCGTACTGGCTCGTCATCAACGACGGCATCTTCACGCCGACGCTGCCGACGGGCTTCGCGTGGCGCACGGCGAGTGCAGCGAGTGTCGCGATGGACGGCGAGGCGCTCGTGCTGACGCTGACGTACCGCGCGCACACGGCGACGGTGCGCTTCACGAAGGCCGACCAGGGGCACCTCGCCGCGGAGTTCGTGCCCGTCGGAGACGGCGCCATCGGCTACCTGCGCGTGAAGCCCGTCATCGACGCCAGCGAAGGGCTCTACGGCCTGGGCGAGTGGTTCGACTCGGCCAACCACCGCGGCAAGCTGCGCCCGCTCCAGCTCGAGGCCGACCTCACCGTCGAGAGCGCGTCGACAGAGAACCACGTGGCGGTGCCGTTGCTGCTCGGCTCGCGCGGCTGGGGTGTCTTCGTCGAGACGACGCGGCACGGCGTCATCGACGTCGCCAAGACCGACGCCACGCGCGTCGACGCGATGTTCGGCACAGCAGAAGTGAGCCACGCAGGGCTCAAGCTGCACTTTTTCTCAGCGGCCGACCCGATGGACCTGCCGCGCGAGTATTTCCGGGTCACCGCGTTCCCACGCGCGCCGGCGGACTGGGCGATGGGCCCATGGCTGTGGCGCGACGAGAGCCGCGACCAGGCCGAGGTGGAAGACGACGTGCGCCAACTGCGCGACCTCGACCTCGCGACCTCCGCGATGTGGATCGACAGGCCCTACGCGTCGTTCGTGAACTCCTTCGACTTCGAGCCGACGAAGTACCCCGACGCGGGCGGCATGGTGGACACGCTGCACGCGGCTGGCCTGCGCCTCGCGCTCTGGCACACGCCGTACGTGGAAGAAGGCGCGCCGCAACGCAGCGCCGCGTTGCCATTGTTCCCGCCGCAGCAGGGCACGCACCTCAACCGCTGGAGCGCGCCGTTGGACTTCACCGACCCGGCGGCGGTGGTGTTCTGGCGCAACCAGCTCTCCCAGTACTCGCGGCTTGAGGTCGAGGGCTACAAGCTCGACTTCGCGGAAGACGTCATCGCTGGCGTGTCGGGCAAGCGCAGCGGGTGGACGTTCGAGAACGGCGCGACGGACCGCACGATGACCGACGGCTACCCGCGCGCGTACCACGCGGTGTACCGGGCGACGCTGGCCAACAACGACGGCTTCCTGCTGGTGCGCGCGGCGCGCTGGGGCGAGCAGGCGTCGGGCGTGGTGGTGTGGCCCGGCGACATCGACGCCACGCTGACGCGCTTCGGAGAGACCTTCATGACGCGCGGCGGAGAGAACGTGGTGGGCGTCGGTGGGCTGCCGTCGGCGATTCGTGCGGGCATCTCGTTGTCGATGTCAGGCTTCCCGTTCTTCGCGGCCGACACCGGCGGCTACCGACACTCACCGCCCGACAAAGAGACGTTCATGCGCTGGACGCAGCAATCGGCGCTGATGCCGGTGATGCAGACGGGCGACTCGTCGAGCCAGCCGCCGTGGGTCTACACGCCCGAGAACGGCCGCGACGCCGAGGCGCTGGACACGTACCGCTTCTTCTCTCGGCTGCACCTGCGGTTGTTCCCGTTCTTCTGGGCGCAGGTGCGCTCGATGCGCGACACCGGCCGGCCCATCGTGCGCGCGTTCGGCCTCGCGTTTCCGCGGCTGGGTGTGCACCCGGAAGACCAATACCTGCTGGGCGACGCGTTGCTGGTCGCGCCCGTCGAGACGCGCGGCGCGACGTCACGCAGCGTGGTGAAGCCGCCGGGGCGATGGTTCAACTTCTTCACCGGCGAGGAACTGCTGGGCGAAGCCGGCGCGGCGGTGACAGTGCAGGCCGCGCTGACGGAGCTGCCGCTCTTCATTCGTGAAGGCGCCCTGGTGCCGATGCTGCGGCCCACCATCGACACGCTGTCGCCGTCGACAGACCCGGGCGTCGAGAGCTTCGCGAATGAAGCGGGCACGCTGTGGGTGCGCGTGCAGCCGGGCGACGGTGAGTTCGTGTTGGCTGACGGCACGGCGCTGACGCAGAGCGGGCAGGTGCTGGTGGCGTCGGCGGGCAGTCAGTTCAAGACGTCGGTGGTGTGGGAAGTGCGCACGGCATCGACTGCGACGCCGACGCATGCGGGCGCGGCGCTGAGCGAGGTGGCAGACCTCGACGCGGTGGCGCAGGGCTTCGCGCGTGAAGGGACCATCACGCGCATCAAGACGCCGCTCGATGGCCTGACGACGACGTGGTGAAGGATGGAGGGGTGACACATGGGGTTCCTGAAGTGGTTCCAGAAGGAAGAAGCGCCGATTGAACGATTCGACGGTCAGCGCGTGTATCGGCTGCGCGACGATGAATCGGTGGTGCTCGACGCGGCTGCACCGGAGGGTGTGCTCGCTGCACTCTGCCCGCGCTGCGGAGCGTCGATGGAAGACGCGCTGCTGATCAGTCGACTGCCGACTGACCATGCCGACGCGGCCGTGGCGCCGAAGGTGGTCGACGGCTGGGCGTGCTTCTCATGCCGCGCCGTCTCTGGCCCGCGCTTCTTGTCCGCCGAACGCAGCGCTGAGTGGGGCAAGCATGGGGCTGACCACGCGCACGCGAAGAACTTCGGCGCCGCCGAGTGGTGGTTCACGCGCATCGCGAGTTCGTGGCCCGACTATCCGGCCGCGTGGATGGACATCTCGACGGCCTTGCGAGCGTGGTTCGACGCCACGACGGTCGCCACCGAGAAGCGGTCGTTGAACGAGCGTCGTCACGCGGCAGTGCGCCGCGCCGCGAAGGAGCTCGAGCGCGATCTACGCCGCACGCCTCCGCACACGGCGACGTCGATTCTCTTTCAGTACGCCCACAGCGCGATCGACACGAACGACGTGAGCGAAGCGCGTCGAGTGGCGGCGATCCTCGAGTCGATCGACGGCCCTCCCGAGTTCGTCGCGCGCCGTGACGAGCTCACGAAGTGGTTGGCGACAGAGCCCGAGGTGTTTCGTGCTGCCGCCGACGTCATCGGTCCTCACATCCAGCTGGTCGATGAACGTGGGCAGCCCGTCGCCGAATCGAAGCGCACATCAGTGGCCGAAGCAGCGGCGACGCTCGAAGGCCACTACGACCGGCACGGAGCATGGCGCTCGTTGTGGATCGCCGCGAAAGGTTGGCAGGCGCTCGGTGAACGGGAGCGCGCGTTGGCTGCGTGGTTGAAGGCCGAGCAGCACCACGGCGACGTGCTGGAGGTGGTGACGGAGTCCGCACTCGCGTGCCTGCTGGCGGAGCGTCACGAAGAGGCGCGGGAGATCAACCGACGCGCGACGGTGCGCATGCCGGCACAGTCGTTCGCGTGGTCGAACCTGGCGATGTGCGAGGTGCTCTGCGGCGACATCGAAGCGGCGCGCGCTGCGGTCACGCACGCGTTGAAGCTGGAAGACCATCCACGGACGCGGCTGCTCGCGAATGCTGTCGAGACGTGGGCGGCTTCGGGGCGGTTGCCGAAGACGTTTGCGGAGATGACCGCCGGCGGCTGAACGCGCGCATCGCCGCTCAGGTGCGTGTATTGGGGGCAGGCAGCTCAAGACGTCGGTGGTGTGGGAAGTGCGCACGTCATCGACGGCGCCGACGCATGCTGGCGCGGCGCTGAGCGAGGTGGCAGACCTCGACGCGGTGGCGCAGGGCTTCGCGCGCGAAGGAACCATCACGCGCATCAAGACGCCGCTCGATGGTCTGACGACGACGTGGTGACGGCCGATCACCGGCCCGCGTTCAGCTTGCCGAACACCGCCGACATCGACTGGGCGTCGACCGCGCTCATGTCGATCCACAGATTGAAGCCGCCGGGGACGCGGAAGTCACGACCGCCACAAAACACGCAAACGAGACATCATTGCCGCGCGTGAGCAAACGGCAACGTCGTGACACCTACCTATCGCCACGAAACCTGACGCGACCCGCTGCGCACCACTCGTTCATCACAGGGCCAACGAACCGATCTTCGCGCTTCAGCAGGCATTCTGCCTTCCACGCACGCACGAGCGAGACGAAAGCCGTGCGAAGTTCGGCGCCGCGATCCGCACCATCTCTCGTCAGGTGAGAATAGGTAGCTGTGTATCGCAATGAACCGGCATCCACCGTCATAACGTCGTCCGGCTCGATGGCGGAGAGGGAGTGCCACTCCCCCATCATTCCCGGAACGCTGATGTCTGGACGCCTCAGCGAGAATAAGAACGCGCCACTCTTTTGAATGAAACCGTTCCGATCGACAGCCAACGCCCCCGTGAACGAACCAATCAAAACAGATATTGGATTCAGTCGAAGAAGCTCGCGCACTCGCTCCACATCTCGAAAGCCGAGCAAGTCCGTTTCACTTTTCACACGTAACGGACAAAACCCAAATCCATGACGAAGCGTCAAATCAACCATCGCCTCGTAATCAGATGGCGCGGCATGAAAAAGGAACGAAGCACCCGACCTCCGAATGGGCTTCTCGCTCACAATGAGCACCACCTTAACCCGCCATGGGACCGCACCACCATGAACCCCGCCGGCCACGACTGGACGGCGTCGAACCCGGCGAAGAGCGTGCGGCCCATTCCCTCGCGCCGAGCAAGCCCAGCCCGACAAGCCATCAGCGACCTCACTCCACCGGTATCGGCTGCACCGGCGCCGGCGCCACCCGCCGCGCGTTCGCCACCGCGTCGAGGTACACGCGCTTGCGCGCCCGCGCCGCCGCCTGCTCGTACGCGCCCAGCGCCTGCGTCCAGTCACCCTTCACTTCCCACGCGACGCCCAGGTCGTACCAGGCACCATCGAGCTCCGGCTGTTGCCGCGTGAGGTCGGTGAAGTACGCCACCGCGCCGTCCCAGTTGCTCGACATCAACATGTTCACGCCCGTCGTCAGCGGGCCGCCGTCTTCGAGGTGGAACTCCACGCGCTGCACGCCCGGCGTCAGCGTCGCCACGAAGCGGTTCGCGATGTGGTCCGCCACCAGACCCACCAGCTGCCCCGCGCGATCCGCCGAGCCCGAGCGCGTGTCCCAGAAGCTGTAGTCGTAGACCAACGCGTTGTCGGCGCCCTGCGTCACCTTCACGCGCGCCTTCACGTGCGCTCGCACGCGCGGCCCGTTCTGCGTGAACTCGGTGTTCACGTCTGACTCGACCAGCTCCACCGACATCGCGCCGTCACCACACGGCGCCGCCGGGCACACCGCGTAGCCCAGCTGCTCGAGCCGCGACGCCAGCCGCTCCTTCACCACCGAGTGCACCGGCACGGGGATGGGCACCGCCCCGCGCGTCAGCCCGCTGACGATGGACCGCTCCACCGAGCGGCTCATGTCCGTCGCCACGTCGAGCGACATCGTCTTCACCGCGCCCAGCGACGCCTCAGGCCCCGTCGGCACGCGCACCTTCAGCACCGTCGCGCAGCCCGACGTCAGCACCAGCAAACCGAGAAAGAGTGTCCGCATGTCGGCCGCAGACTACGCGCGTCGCCGTTTCATTCGGGGGCGCATCACCGCGAGGAGCGGCTCCAAAACTTCAGGCGTGTACTCCCGCGCGTTCGAACGACCTCGACTTCACGACCGCCACCCGGGGGAGAACGGCGGTAGTGGCCTTTCGTTTTCGAACCGCTCCTCGCAGCGACAACTGCCCCCGGGGTGAGCAAGCACCACGCCAGCTGTAACCAATTGGAATCATTCGTGTCGGCAGTTCAGTGATGCTTCACCTTTGAAGATGACTGGAATCTGTCCCCGCAGAAGCGATGCTTCATGAATGAAGTACGACCCGACGCCACGAAGCACGCGCCGACCCTTCCACGTGCGGGTGTCAACGACGCCGCCCATCAACCGGTGCTGGTCGGTGAACCTGAGCCTCATCGGCATCGGGCTGATCGGGAGCCCGCGACAGAACGAAGGGCCGCGTGAAGGTGAGCCGCTGGAGCTCGAGGTGCGGCTGCCCGGCGATGAGGCGCCGCTGCGCGCGCGAGGCGAGGTGCGGTGGCGGCACGACGGGCGCGCGACCGACGAGCGCGCGAGCAGCGCGTTTGGCGTGGCCTTCACCGGCTTTGAAGACGACGGGCGCGTGCGGCTGGCGCGGTACCTCGAAGGCCCGCCGGTGCGCGTGGCCATCGCCGCGGCCGACAGCACCATGCGACGCGCGCTCGAGATGGCGTTGGACGGCGCGGTGCAGCTGGAGTTCGGCGACGACGAAGCCGCGGTCGCCAACATCCTCGCGCGCGGTGACGTGTCGGCGCTGGCCATCTGCGGTGATGAGCTGCGCGCCGCGCGCATCGCCCAGCGCATGGCGGCGGTGACCGAAGAGAACCTCACGCTCGAGGGCCGCCCCAGAGATCTCGCCGCGCGCGTGGTGCTCTGCACCGGCGGCGACGCGCGCGTCATCGCCACGCTGTTCAACGAGCACAAGCTGCACCGCTGGCTGCCGCCTCCGTTCACCGGCGAGCAGCTGCGCGACGCGGTGATGGACGCGTGCGCCGCCCACGCGCTGCGCGTCGAACAAGAGCGCATGGCGCAGGAGCTGGAGCGGAACCTCCAGCGCGAGCGCGCGCTGCGCGTGGGCCCGAAGCCCATTCCCATCGAGCAGGGCCCGGGCTTCCGGAGCGAGACGATGCGCGGCGTGCTGGACCAGGTGAAATCGGTCGCCGCGTACAAGGTGTCGGTCTTGCTGCAGGGCGAGACGGGCACCGGCAAAGAAGTGCTGGCGCGCATCGTTCACCGCATGTCGGACCGCCGCGAGGCGCCCATCGTGGTGCAGGACTGCGGCACCCTGACCGAGACGTTGCTCGAGAGTGAGCTGTTCGGGCACGTGCGCGGCGCGTTCACCGGCGCCATCGCTGACCACCCCGGGCTGTTCGTGCTGGCCGACGGCGGCACCGTGTTCCTCGATGAGATCGAGAACACCACGCCGTCGATGCAGGCCAAGCTGCTGCGCGTGCTCGAGACGGGCGAGGTGCGGCCGGTGGGCGGCGCGCAGACCCGCCGCGTCGACGTGCGCCTCATCACCGCGAGCAACGTCGACCTGTTGGGAGAGGTGCGTCGGGGGAAGTTCCGCGCCGACCTCTATTACCGCCTCAACACCTTCCCCATCGAGCTGCCGCCGCTGCGCGCGCGCGGCGACGACGTGCTGGGGTTGGCGCGGCATTTTCTCACCATGTTCAACCACCAACACCGCAAGGGCGTGGCCGGCTTGAGTCAGTCGGTCGAGCGGTTGCTGCTCGCGGCGCCGTGGCCCGGCAACGTGCGTGAGCTGCGCAACGTCATCGAGCGCGCGGTGCTGCTGTGCCCCAGCGGCGAGAACCTCTCGCCGGCGCACCTGCCGTCGATGCTGCGGTCGGGCGTGGTGCCCAGCTCGGTGCCGCTGCACGCCACGCTCGCCGACACCGAGCGCGAGACGTTGCTGGCAGCGTTGGAACGACACAGCGGCGTCGCCCGCCGCGCCGCGAAGGAGCTGGGCATGGACCCCGTCACCTTCGCCCGTCGCGCACGGAAGCTGGACATCGCGCTGCGCGGCAAGCGGTGAAGCCGCTACCGCAGTGACAGCACTTCGCGGGTCGCGAGCTGGTTGGCGCGCCTCAGCACCGGACCCAGCGTGCAGACGTCGTCGATGAAGCACGCCCCCGGCGTCTTCGGAGCCGCGAGCACCGCCTCGACCATCGCGGCCAGCGCCCACGCCGCCGCGTCCATGCCGTCGTCCGCGACGACGACGCCGCGCGCCCCGTCCGCGTCGGCCATCAACTCCACGCGCGACGCGGTCGACGCGAGCAACACGCGACGGAGCACCGTGAAGTACCCGCGCAGGAGCGCCTGGAACCACCGCGCGCGCGCGAGCCACGCGGGGATCAGCGCGAAGCTCGACACCAGGAAGCCCGGTCGCGCGGCGAACAGCACGTCCACCGTCTTCGCGCCCGTCGAGGTGTGCACCATGAACGGCTCGGCGAGCGACATGAAGCCCGTGCGGCGCACCACGCTGCCAAAGTCGAGCCGCGGGCCTTCACGAATCGTCGGCTCTTCGACGCGCGCACCGTCGGCGTAGCGCACGGCCGGCGTCTCCATGGCACGCAGCATGAGCTCGATGGTGCCCCTGCCCGCACCGCTGAACGGGCTCGACGACACGCCGAGGGTCAGGCGCTTCACGTCGCCCGCGCGTCGTGCGACCTCACGCGCGAGCAGGTTGCTGACGCCGGTGAAGATGCCGCCGCCGAGAATGAGCCGACCTTTCGTCGCCGCGTGCGCGCGGTGCAGCCGCTCGACGCAGGCCGCTTCGCTCGTGCACTCGATGACCGTCTGCCCGCGCTCGAGGCACGCGCCGAGGAGCGCGTCAGGCGGGGTGCTCACCGTGTCGCTCAGGTCGACGACGAGGTCGAACGGCGCGAGCGCGTCGAAGGTCTCGGGCTTCGTGACGTCGACCTTCACCTCGCCGCGCCGTGACGCAGCCACCGCGTCGAGCCCCGCGCGTCGCAGCGCCGCCAGGACGCGCGCGCCAAGAAAACCCGTACCGCCGAGCACGGCGACGCGCGGCATGCGTTACCGCACACTCATCGTCGCGGTCTGGGTCTGCCCGACGCACTGCCGCGAAGGCGAATGGTTCATGGGCGTCGATGTAGCACTTCGCCGAAACGGCCCGTCAGCGGCGACGTTCAGCCGCGCTTACAACCGGGAACAGGCGCGGTGAGCGCGCCCGACACAGGGTGCAGGACCACGCCAATCGACTGACGCGGTGAGCCGTCGCGCGCACGAACGAGCGGCTTCCCGTGGCCCCGAAACCTGCTAGCGAACGCCTCGTGCGTTTCCCCGGCCGTCGCAAGCACAAGCACTACTTCCCCGTACACACGCAGGACCCGCTCGTGCAGCGCGCGGTGCCCGCTACTCCGAAGGTGAAGACGCACGTGGTGGGCGTCGACCAGACGCTGGTCGACATCGACGCGCGCGTGCCCGAGGAGCTGCTCGCCCGTCACGACCTCCCGAAGGGCGCGTCGACCGTCATCGACGACGAGCGCGCCGCGCGGCTCTACGACGAGCTGCTCACCAACAAGCACATCTCGTACGAGTTCGCCGGCGGCACCATCGGCAACACGCTGCACGACTACTCACTGCTCGCCGATGACTCGTCGATTCTCCTCGGCGTGATGAGCGAGTCGATTCGCATCGGCACGTCGGGCTACCGCTACCTGTCGAACACCTCGAGCCGCGTGAACCTCGATCACCTCCAACCGGTGAACGGGCCCATCGGCCGCTGCTTCGTGCTGGTGACGCCCGACGGCGAGCGCACGTTCGCCATCAGCGCGGGGCAGATGAATGGCCTGCGCCCCGAGAGCATTCCCGCTTCGGTGTTCGACGACGCGTCGTGCCTCGTCATCTCGTCGTACCTGCTGCGCTGCAAAGACGGCGAGCCGATGCCCGCGGCCACGCTGCGCGCCATCGAGCTGGCGAAGGCCCGCGGGGTGCCGGTGGTGCTGACGCTGGGCACGCGCTTCGTCATCGCCGACCGGCCTGAGTTCTGGCGCGAGTTCATCTCGGCGCACGTCGACATCGTGGCGATGAACGAAGAAGAAGGCGCGGCGCTGACCGGCCAGGCCGACCCGCTCCTCGCGAGCGAGCAGGTGCTCGAGTACGCCGACCTCGTGCTGTGCACCGCGGGCGCCGCGGGCCTGTACCTCGCCGGCTACACCGACGACGACGTCAAGCGCGAGACGCGCTACCCGCTGCTGCCGGGCGCCATTCCCGAGTTCAACCGCTACGAGTTCAGCCGCCCCATCGCCCGGCGCGACTGTGAGAAGCCGGTGAAGGTCTTCGCGCACATCGCGCCGTACCACGGCGGCCCGGAACAGCTGATGAGCGCCAACGGTGCGGGCGACGCGGCGCTGTCAGCGCTGCTGCACGACATGGCGGCCAACCGCTACCACCGCGCGCGCGTGCCGAACTCCTCGAAGCACGCGCGGAAGTTCATGACCTACTCGTCGATGAGCCAGGTCTGCCGCTACGCGAACCGCGTCAGCTACGAGGTGCTGCTGCAGTCGTCGGCGCGGCTCACGCGCGGGCTGCCCGAGCGCGAAGACGGGCTCGAGGACGAGAAGTACTGGGCGCAGTGACGGGTCACGGCGCGAACTGCAGCGCTCCGCCGGCCAGCAGCACGCGCACGAGGTCGGCCTGACGCGCCGTCTTCGTCTTCTCCAGCACGCGCTTGAGGTGAACGCGCACGGTTTGCTCCGAGCAGCCGCGCACGCTCGCGAACTGGAGCACGCTCTGCCCCGCCGCCAGGGCCACGGCCAGATCGGCCTCGGTGCGCGTCAGCCCGTAGAGGCGCTGCACCACCCGTGTGTCGATCACCTCGGCGAGCTCGGGGTCATGAATCGCGACCAGAAACCGCACGGCGCTACCGGTCTCGTCGCGAAGCGAGCTACCGGGGAGCAGCGGAAAGAAGAGCAGCGCGGCCGACTGACGCTGGTGCCGCGCGACCAGCACGAGCCCCGGGCCCTTCGGCGCCAGCTCCGCGTCAGCCACCAATCGCAGCACATCGAACTCCGCCAGACGAAGCTCGGCGTCGAGGGCCTGGTCTGCCGACGAGAGGCGACCGCCGCGCAGCGACAACGACGGCAGCTGCGCGAGCGCGGCCCGGGCGCGTCGGCCAACGCACACCACCGCCCCGGTCGCGTCGAACACCGCCACGGGCACCGACATCGCGTCGACGACCCGCTGCAGGTCTCCGCGCGCGAGCCTCGCCTCCAACATCATCGTCCGCAGCCGCAGCGTTCTCGAGAGGTGCGGCAACAACGCGTCAAACCGCTCCGCGTCGCCGGCGCTGAAGCCGCCCATGCCCTTCGAGCGAAAGAAGGCCTGCGGCGCGAGGTGACCAGGCGCGTATTCCAGGCTGACGAACATCGAGTACTCGACGCCTCTGGGCCTCAGGTAGTCGTTGTAGATCTCGGTCTGCTCGAACGCGCGGCGCTGAAGCACGCGCGTGTCGATGAACACCACGTTCGGCGTCGCGCCGGCTGCCTCGAAGCGCGGATCGATGCGGTGATAGTGCTCGTGGTACAGCCGCTGCGTCGTGTCGTCGACGTTCCACGTGCGCGTCTCGAGCAACTGCGCTCCGGGCCCCAGCAGGAACGAGTTGGCCTTGTCGGCGTGCAACCACGCCGACAGCGACTCCATCAGCGCTGGCCACGCCGACAACACAGAGTCGCCGTGGTCTTCAGCGGCCGCGTAGATCTGCTCGACCACCGCGCGCTGTTCGTGTGTCCGCGTCATGCGTCCCCCCCGGCGAGCATGACGCTCGCCCTCACCGCTTCAGCAACCGCGCGAACGCGCGGCGCACTGCGAGCGCCTCCACCGCAGCAGCCTCGGAGTGCGCCTCGAAGGCAAAGTACGCGTGAATGAGGCCGGCGCCGAAGAATTCCTGCACGTCGACCCGGGCCGCTGCGAGCGCCGACGCGAACGCGCGCGCTTCGTCCCGCGTGGGGTCGTACTGAGCCGTGGCGATGACCGCCGGGGCCACGCCGCGAAGAGACGCCGCGCGAAGCACGGAGTTCGTCGGGTCGGCCCAGCGCGAGACCGGCACCGCCTGAAGCGCGCACCAGCGCAGCAGCTCCGTGCTGATGAAGTAGCCGCTCGCAAAGTCGCGGCGCGAAGGGAAGCGCCCGTCGGCGAGGCCGCCGCCGAGGTCAGTCACCGGGCACAACAGCAGCTGCCCTGCGAGCTGGAGCCCCTCATCGCGCGCGGCGATCGCCGCTGCTGCAGCGAGGTTGGCGCCCGCACTGTCTCCGCACACCGCGAGCGGCTGCCCTTCGCCACCAAACTGACGCTGGTGCGCAGCCACGAAGCGCGTCGCCTCGATCGCGTCGTTCCACGGAGCCGGATACGGCGCCTCGGGAGGTCGCCGGTACTCGACGGACACCAGCGCGCAGCGCAGGTCGATCGCCAGGCGCCTCGCGAGCTCGTCATGGGTGTCGAGATCGCCGCCCACCCAACCGCCTCCATGGAAAAAGACGACGGTGGGCTGCGGCTCAATGACAGCACGGTACACGCGCGCTCGGAGGGCGTTGCCCGGCGCCGCGAGCTCCACGTCGTGCACGCTCGCCAACGGCGTCGTCGTCGACGTCGCAGCCAACCCCTTGAGGAATCCCCGCCACACACCCGGCGTCAGCGCCTCCACTGCGCCAAAGTCGAGGTGCGGGAGCACCGCGGCGAGTTGACCATCGAGTGGCAGTGTCTTCACGCGAGCTCCAGGGACGAAGAGAGCGGTGAGTCTTCTGGAGCCTCGCGATGCCCGGAATACCTCAAACGCGGTACGCGACGCGTCACCGGCTATGACCGCCACATGAAGAAGCTGCTGCTGCCCGGGTCGACCGGCGCCGACGCGCACCACTGGCTCACCCGGTGGGCTGCGCTCGACACCGCGTTCACGCGTGTCGATGACCTCACCACGCTCGACGCGCACCTCACCGAGAGCAGCGTCTTGATCGCCCACGGAGATGCCTGTCACCTGGCTGCGCGTGCGCGGAAGAACGTGGCGGCCCTGATGCTCGTCGCGCCGACGAAGTCAGGCTCCGCGCCAGCACAGCTCCCCTTCCCCGCCGTGGTGGTCGCGAGCCGTGACGACGACTTCGCGTACGCCGAGACGTTCGCGGCAGCCCTCGGCGCGAGCCTCGTCGACGCCGCAGCCCCAGCGGTCGGCAGCTGGCCCGAAGGCCGCGCGACGCTGCGCGCGCTGCTGTCGGTGCTGCCCTTCTCGCTCGACCACCGGCTCAAGAACGACACGTTCCTCGTCGGTGAGAGCGAGCTGAACCTGCTCTTGCTGCTCAACGACACCCGCTACGTGTGGTTCATGCTGGTGCCGAAGCGTGGCGGCGTCGAAGACGTGCACCAGCTCGCGCCCGAAGACCGCACGCGACTGCACGACGAATCGCACGCGTTGTCAGTCGCGCTCGAGCGCGCGTTCACACCCGACAAGCTGAACGTGGCGGCACTGGGCAACTTCGTGCGGCAGCTGCACCTGCATCACGTCGTGCGCCGCTTTGGCGACGCCGCGTGGCCGGGCCCGGTGTGGGGCCACTCGCCGCGCGTGCCGTACGCCGACGGGTCGTGGCGTGACGTCGTGGCGCGGCTCTTCGCTGTCGACGCGCGCTGGCGGCGCTGACTTCACGCTTCTTCAGGGTTCTTCGCGCAGGCTGACGCGAGCGTCGACGTACGTCGCGCGCATGAACCCGTACTTCCTCGCGCGCGTCGCGCACCTCGCCGGCGCCGCGTTCTTCTTCCTCGCCATCGGCTTCGAGTGGGCCGCGCTGCGCACGCTCCGTCGCGCGCGAGACGGCGCAGACCTCACCGCCGGCGTCGCCGATTTCCGCACGGCGCGTCGCCTCGACAACCTGGGCGCGCTCTTCAGCCTGAGCGGCGGCGTCTACCTCGCGACCACGGTCTGGCAGTGGCACGGCGGCTGGCTGCACACCGGCGCCACGCTGTTCATCGTCATCTGGGCCATCACCGGCGCCG
>CAYWON010000160.1:0-15777 GCA_964459885.1 uncultured Archangium sp. | reverse complement strand
GAGCGCGTCTTCGGCGTGCTCGCTCCAGTGGCTGGTGGTGGCGACGATGAGCCGGTGGGTGAAGGGTGCCTTTCCCGACGCGGTGAAGAAGCTGTCGATGTCGGCCTTCTGGAGCTTGTAGTCGGGCGCGTAGAGCTTGCACTGCACGGCGTGCACGTCGCCGCCGTGGGTGATGGCGACGAGATCGATGCCGGTGTCGCGCGCGTCCTTGCCCTCGCGCTTCGCGTAGTCGGTCCAGGTCAGTACCTCGGCGTAGAGGTCGCGGTAGACGGGCTCCGTCCGGAGGTACTGGACGATCAGCTCCTCGAAGTAGGTGCCGGCTTCGCGGTGGGTCTGCGCGGTGGTGCGGAAGGACTCAAGCAGCTCGCGGAGGGCGCTCATGGAGGGCGGGTTGTAGCTGATCCCGCCGGTTGGCCCTGCAGTTCTCGCCGCTCAGCGCGTCACGGTGCGCTGAGCGCGGCGCACAGCGGGCACGACGACGGCGGGTGCGCCACGCGGCCGCGGTGCAGGTCGAGCACGGCGCGGGAGATCTCCGCGAGCTGGCGCCGCACTTCCCGGCGCTCGCCCTTGATGCGCGCGATCTTCATCGAGTCGTACGCGGTGGTTTGATGGCGCATCCACGCAATCACGGCGGACTCTGCGCGTCGTTCGATGGGAATGCGCTCCGTGCGCGCCACCGTCCCCGAGCCCACCGGCGTCGCGTGCGCCGTCACGCGCTGCGCGAGCGTCACCTCGAGGCCTGAGAACTGCGGCGTGAAGCGGAGGAACTTCCGCACCGCTGCGCCGAAGTCTTCGACGTACTCGGCCTGCTCGACGTCGCGACGCGCCTTCGCGGCAGCCTGCTTCTTCGCGTACGCGGGCGTGGCGCGCTCGGCTTCCAGCTGTGCGCGGGCGGCGTCGATGTTGGCTGCCGGCGCCCAGAGGCCCTTCGAGAACTGCTTGCGGCCCACCTTCTCGATGACCTGCCAGCTCGGCCCCGCGGCCTTCACGCGGCGGGTGAGGCCGGCGTCACCGGGCGGCAGGCACGCCCACTCGGTGGGAATGGTCAGCACGCGGCCGTCGGGCGCGCGCACCTGACGGGGATCCTTCATGGGCGAACAGACAAGAGACTCATTCATGCGGCGCGACTTCGTTTGTGGCAGGGTCCGCGGCCCGATGCGTCAGGCCGTCTTCATCTTCGTTGTCGCGCTCACCTTGGTGGGCTGCAAGAGCCAGTGCCGCGTGCTGTCTGAGAAGCAGTGCGACTGCGCGCTCACCACCACCGAGCGCACGTCGTGCCTCGCAGGCGTTGCCAACCGCGAGACCCTGAACCCGCCCACGCCTGAAGATGAAGACCGCTGCGCGGACCTCATCGACCAGTGCGACTGCCGGTTGATTGATACGCCGCAGGGCAAGATGCGCTGCGGCATCGCGAATTGACCTTGGCCCCTCACCCCAACCCTCTCCCCGGTGGGGAGAGGGGGCCTGAGATGAGTTAGCCGCGCTGCAGCTTCACGAGCAGACGGCGAAGGTCTTCGTTCACCTTCACGAACTCCGTCTTGCCCTTCTCGTCGGCGACCTGCTTCTCGAGCGCGGGCAGCGTCTTGCGCGCTTCGGCCATCGCGTCCTTCGAGTCGTCGATGAGCCAGTCGAGGCCCTGAATCAGCGCGAGGCGCGTGTCGAGGTTCGGCTCGGGCAGGCGCTTCATCAGCTCCGCCGCCGCCGCCACGTTGCCCGAGCGACCCAGCTCGTAGGCCGCGCGCTCACGCACGCCGTGGTCCGCCGAGTCGAGCTGCTTCACCCAGCACGCCGCGTCGGCCTTGCACTCCGCCGCCGCCGCCGCCCGCAGCTTGTACGCGGCGATCTTGTCCTGGTGCTTCTTCACCGAGGCCGCGACGTCCTTGCACTCGTCGAACTCCGGGTCTTCCTTGCACTCGGCTTCGAACAGCTTCTGCTCGGCCGCCGAGAACTTGTCGAAGACCGCAGGGTCGTCGCCCAGCATCGCCACGCCGCGCATCGACTCGTCGCGCGCCACCCACGGGCCCTTGCCCGAGGTCTCGACCAGCTTGGCCACCGCGTCTTTGCCGCCGATGCGCGAGAGCGACCACACGTACTCACGGCGCGCGTTCGACTCGACCTCGTCGAGCAACGCGGCGAGCGGCTTCACGCCTTCAGCGCTGCGCATGCGGCCCAGCGCGTCGGCGGCGCGCATGCGCATGATGAGCTTGATGTCGTCGAAGTCGGACTTGAAGTTGAGGAAGCCGACGATGGTCTTCTCAGCGCGCTTGTCGTGCAGGTCGCCCAGCACCTGCACCGACTTGGCGAGCAGCGCGACGTCCTTGATGTTGTTCTTCGCGGCCCAGTCGAAGAGCTCCTTGTCCTTCTGCTCGGCCACCGGAACCAGCGCGTCGGCCGACGGCTTGCCCAGCTGGTACAGCGCGAACGACGACTCCATGTAGAAGCTCTTGCCCTTGCGCTCCTTGAACATGGCCTTCACGAGGCCCGGCACCGCGCGCGGGTCACCGAGGTTGCCGAGCGCCACGATGGCCTTCTTGGTGATGAAGGGCTCGATCGCGTCGTCGGTGGCGATGGCGTAGAGCGGCTCGAAGCTGGTGGTGGCCTTCATGTCACCGAGCGCGTCGATGGCCGCCAGCACCGTGAAGTTGTCCTTGGTGTTGAGCAGCTTGGTCAGCGCCGGCACCGCCCTGGGGTCGCCGATGTTGCCCAGCGCGATGGCGATCTCCTTGTTGAGCGTCTTGCTCTCGCTGTCGCTCGCCGCCGGGTCGATGGCGTCGATGAGCGGGTCGACCGACGACTTCTCTTTCTGCTCACCCAGCACGCGGGCGATGGCCGTCTTCACTTCCGGCTTCTTGGCCTCGGCCAGCTGCTTCTCGAGCATCGGCACCATCGCCGGCGTCATGAACTTCGACTCGCGGAGCGCTTCGACGGCCTTCACCCGTTCCTTGGTGTTCTTGGCCCCGGTGATGCGCTTCGCCCAGGTCTCGGGGAGCGCCGGGTCAGACTTGCAGGACGAGGTGAGGAGGGCGACCGACAGCAAGCCACCGACGATGATTCGACGCATTGCGAACCCCTTTCAGAATCGAGGAAGGACGTGAGGGACCGCGGCCTTAAAGTCCTTCAAACCTTCAGGGTCAACGACAACCCATCGACGTCATTGGGCCCGTCACCGCGCCGCGACGCCGTTTCATGTCGCACCCTTTCTTACGGTTCGGCACATGAGTACCGTGTCGCCCTTCATTCACGGGGGCTTCACACATGACGGTCAAGATTCAGCGCGGGCGTCAGTTCCTGGCGGGCGATGCAACGGCGCAGCTCTTCGATGACAAGGGCAAGGCCGGCTCGTACCTCCAGCAGGCCAGCGAGAAGCTGTTGTCGCAGCAGAACACGCTGTTGCTGCGCAAGGGCTCCGAGGTCGTGAAGCTGTCGACCGCCGACGAGTGGAAGAGCTTCCTGTCGACGCACGCGGGCTCGAAAGAGAAGACCGGTGATTTCGCCAAGCAGTTCGGCATCACGTTCGAAGACTTCTGCAACGTGCTCGACGACGTGGCCGCGTCTGACGACAAGGGCCTGACGCTGAACCTCTCGCCGCGCACCAACCTCGCGAAGGCGCTCTCGCTCGACAAGATCGAGGGCAACTACGCGACGAAGCTGGCGGCCGACGCGACCATCAAGCTGACCGGCGAAGGCGGCGTGAAGAGCGACGCGAAGCTGGTGGCCACGCCCACCATCACCGCTGACATCCTCTCGACGCCCATCGTCGACGGCTGGGAGCGCGACCGCACCGAGCAGGAAGCGTGGGCCGACTTCAAGGTGGGCGACGGCGCCAACGGCATCTTCCGCCGCACCAACGCCGCGTCGGTGTTCGAGAAGCTGCACAAGCCCGATTGGAATGACCCGGCGGCGATGGAGCTCGTCGAGCGCTTCACGATGCCGATGCACCTCGAGGTGTCCGAGACGAAGCCTGACGGCACCGTCGAGTTCCAGGACCGCGACGAGATGTTCCGCGAGACCTATTTCGACGACGCGAACGGCGCGCTCGAGAAGGCCGGCGCGTCGGTGCGCGCGCGCGTGCGCTTCGATGACAACGAGCCGTTCACGGTGCGCCGCGTCCTCATTCAGGGCAAGCAGGGCCGCGCGGTCGACGAGCACGGCAACTCGGCGGTGCACAAGTTCGAGAAGCGCTTCGAGGGCACGTACTCGGCCGACGAAGCGAAAGCGCAGGAGCTGTTGCGCTCGGGCAAGGACACCGACGGCAAGCACCTGAAGGTCGCCGCGCTGCTCTACAAGTCGGTCAAGGAGCAGGGCACGTTGTCGCCCGACGGCAACCTGCGCCTGGAACCCAAGAGCCTCGTGCTGCAGAAGCGCCGCCGCTCGCACATGCAGTTCGAGAGCCTTCCCGACGTGCAGAAGAAGCGCGCCGAGCTGAAGACGGAGATCGACAAGCTCACCGCGGCGGGCACGGCGATTCCCCCGGCGCTCGCGAAGTACGACGCGAAGCTGGGCGAGCAGGAGAAGTTCCTCACCGACGCGAAGAACCTGCTGAGCAAGTACGGCCAGTACCTGCCGTCGAACACCGACGGCTTCATCATCTCGGCCGACCGCTACTCGGTGTACGACCCGGCCGCGCGCTCGGCGCCGCCCACCGACATCGACGACGAGACGGGCCGCGTGGGTCGCGGGCTGCACCTCGAGGCTGAGTGGGACACCGCGTCGTCGGACCCGTTCGAGAAGGCGAAGGAAGCCATTCAGGCCAGGCTCGCGGGCTCGCCGTCGGCCGATGAGAAGGCCGCGCTCGAAGCGGACCTCACCGCGCTCAAGAAGATGAGCGACGCCATCTTGAAGGACGTGGCGAACGCGGTGAACTTGATGAAGGAGAAGATGACCGCCGCGGGCCTCAAGAGCGACGACCGGCACCTCTCGAAGGAAGAGCGCGCCACCGAGTTCATGCGCCGCCCCGACCGCCCGGTCATCTGGCAGTAAGTCGAACGACACGTTTGAGGTAGTGGGGTGCCCATGAAGATCGTCTTCATGGGCACTCCTGTTTTTGCGGTGAAGTCTCTCGAGGCGTGCCTGGAGGTCGGCGAGGTCATCGCCGTCGTCACGCAGCCCGACAAGCCACGCGGCCGCGGCCAGGAGGTCAGCTTCTCGCCGGTGAAGGAGCTGGCCGTCGCGAAGCACATCCCCGTGCTGCAGCCGGTGAAGATCCGCGGCACTGATTTCGCGCAGCAGCTCAAAGAGCTCGGCGCGGACATCGCGGTCGTCACTGCGTACGGGAAGATCCTCCCGCAAGACGTGCTCGACGCGCCCCGGCGCGGCTGCGTCAACGTGCACGCCTCGCTGTTGCCGCGCTGGCGTGGCGCCGCGCCCATTCAGTGGGCCATCGCCGCTGGTGACGAGAAGTCAGGTGTCTGCCTCATGCAGATGGACGCGGGCATGGACACCGGCGGCGTCATCGATCGCGCGGAGTTGCCCATTCTCGGGGACGACACGTCGGCCACGCTGCACGACAAGCTGGCGCTGCTCGGCGGTGACGTCTTGAAGCGCTCGCTGCAGCGCTACGTCGACGGCGCGCTGCCCGTGGTGCCGCAGCCGGGCGAAGGCGTCGTCATGGCGCCGATGATCAAGAAAGAAGACGGTCGCCTCGACTGGTCGAAGCCTGCCGCCGAGCTCGAGCGTCGCTTGCGCGCGTTCACGCCGTGGCCGGGCGCGTTCTGCAGTTCGGAGGTCGGGCTGCTCAAGGTGACGAAGGCCGCCGTTGGTTCAGGGCGTGGCGCGCCGGGCACCGTGTTGTCGGCGAGCGCCGACGGCGTCGAGGTGGCGTGCGCGGAAGGCTCGCTGTGGCTCAAGGAGCTGCAGCCTGAAGGCAAGCGCGCGATGCCGGCGAAGGACTTCCTCGCCGGCCGCAAGGTGACGGTCGGCGCGGTGTGGTGAGTCAGCGGCCTTCGTAGCCGAGCATCAGCATCGGCGTGACGGTGGTGATGAGCTCGTTGGTCGTCACCGACACCGAGCCGCCCATCGAGTCGCCCTGCACGCGCGTCACCGCGGTGTCGGGGTGGAACATCACCAGCGCCTGCAGCCCCAGGTTGAAGCCGCCGCGACGGAAGGAAGGCGCTCCTTTCGCCTTGCCGAAGCCGAAGCCGAGGCGGAGATCGAGCGTGGGTTTCGCGCCGCTCGCCGCCAGCGCCGAGATGGCGCCACCGTCTGACTGCACGCTGACGCCCGCCACCGCGAGCCCGCCGAGCGCCACGCCAGGGCCGCCGGCCACATAGAAGAGGTCGCCGAACATCGCCTCGGCCAGCACCGCCATCACGTAGTGGTTGATGGCCGTGATGCTGACGCTGGCGCTGCTGCCCGACGCGCTGCCGCCGAAGCCGAGGCCGAAGTTGCCTCCCAGTGACACGTAGGCCGAGAAGATGTTGCTGAACTGGTAGCCGATGTTGCCCTGCAGCCCGAAGCCGATCGCCGAGTAGGGGAAGTGCCAACCTGCGCCGCCCGCGATGCCCCAGCGCACGCGACCGCCGGGGTCTTGCTGCGGTTCCGGCGGGTCGTTCGCCAGCGGCGCGTCAGCGACGGCTGCGGGCGGTGCTTCGGGCGGTGGCGGGGGCGTTTCCTGAGCGAGAACGGGCACTGCAAACAGCGCGGCGGTCAGCAGGAGTGGTTTGGTCATGGTGCGCGACCGACGGCGCCCACTTCGCGCGTATTCTCGCTCGGAGTGTCACGTTGTTTGTCAGCGCGCTTCGTAGCCAAGTGTCAGCATGGGCGTGACGGTCCACAGCGCGTCCTGGAACTTCACTTCGACGTTGGCGCCCATGTCGTTGGCCTGCACGCGCGTGAAGATGGCGCCCGGGTGGTACAGCGTGAGCACGTCGACGCCGAGGTTGAAGCCGCCGCGCCGGAACGTCGCCGGGTTCTTCTTCCCGAACATGACGCCCATGCGCAAGTCGAAGCCGGGCTTGAAGCCGTACGCGCCAAGGCCGGTGACCGTGCCCTGTGAGGTGCTGGCGCTGATGCCCGCGACCGCGATGGTGCCGACGCCGAAGGCCGGGCCGCCGGCGATGTAGAAATGATCTCCCAGCAGCGCTTCGGCGATGAGGCCCATCGTGTAGTGGCCGATGAACGTGCCGCTGACTGACGCGCCGTTGTTGGTGACACCGATGCCGAGGCCGAAGCCGAGGTGACCCCCGAGCGTCACGTACGCCGAGAAGACGTCGTTGAACTGGTAGCCGATGTTGCCCTGCAGGCCGATGCCGAGCGCGTGGTACGGCAGGTGCCACCCGAGGTTGGCCGAGATGCCCCAGCGCACGCGACGACCGGGATCGACGCGCGGCGTGTCGTCAACGAGCGTGCCCTGCTGGGCGTAGCTGAAGCCCGGCTGTTGGTAGCTCGGTACGAACGGCTGCGGCGCTGGCGTCGGCGGCGGCGTTGGGATTTCGGGCCCGGGCGCGGGCGGCGCCGACGGGTCGATGGCCTGAGCGATGGCGGGGGATGCAGCGAGGGCCAGAAGCAGCGCGAAGCGGGGCAGGTGGTCCATGTGCAGTGAAGGTTGCCGGTGCCGGGCAGATCGATCCACCACTTGGTGGGCGTGATGGCGTAAACGGCTGATTCATGGGCCTTGCCGTGCTGGTGCTCCACGGGCCGAACCTCGCCGCGTTGGCTGACGAAGAGATCGACGCACGGTTGTCAGCGCGCGCTTCGGCGTTGGGCGTGTCGTTGACCATCGAACAGCGCAACGGGGAAGAAGGGCTGCTCGACGTGCTCCACGCAGAAGCGGCGAAGCACGACGCGGTGTTGGTGAACCCCGGTGTGCTGGCGCCGACCGCGGTCGCGCTCGCCGAAGGCCTGGCGCAGGTCGGCCTGCCGACGGTCGAGGTGTTGCTCACCAGGCCGCGCGCGGCGTCAGCGTTGGCAGGTGTCGTGGCGAAGCAGGTGCACGGCGCCGGCGTCGATGGCTACGAGACCGCGCTGGAGCACCTCGCGGCCGGCGTGCGTACGCGCGGTGGCGGCGCAGGCGTGAAGCGCGCCGTGACCGAGAAGCGATTGCCGGCGCGCGCGGGGAAGACCATCGGTCGACGGCAGCCGAAGGCCGCTGAGCGGCAGACGGTCGTGGCGAAGTCGCTCGGGCCGCGCACGACCGACAAACACGCGCGGCTCGGCGTGACGCGGGCGCAGGTGCGTGAGCGCATCAAGGAGCGCCTGCGTGGTGCGACCAGCCCTGATGCGTTGGCGTCGTGGGCGCGCGAGACGTGGGCGGCGCTGCAAGCCGGCGTGGCCGCGGAGCCGGGCGCTGAAGAGTTGTTGGAGTCGGTGTTGCTGGCGCTGATGGCGCCGCGCACGGATGACGCAGGATTGATCTCCCTCATGGCGAGGTTGGACCAGTGACGAAGCAGAAGGCTCAAGGACAGCGTGGAGGTGGTTCGCGCGGTGGTGGGAAGTCGTTCGGCGGTCGCCGCGATGACACAGGTGGCGGGCGCGGTGGCTCAAGAGCGTTCGGCGGCGGTGGTTCGCGTGATGACGCACGCGGAGGGAGCGCGCGCTTCGGCGGATCGCGCGGTGACGCAGGGGCGAGTGGTGCGCGCGGTGGGGATGCACGCGGCGGTGCCGGACGGTTCGGCGGATCCCGCGACGACGCGCGCGGTGGCGGCGCACGGTTCGGCGGTTCACGCGATGACGCACGCGCGAGTGGTACGCGCAGCAGCGGCTCACGTGATGACGCACGCGCGAGTGGTGCACGCAGCAGCGGCGCCCGCGACGACGCGCGCGGTGGTGGCGCACGGTTCGGCGGTTCGCGTGATGACGCGCGCGCGAGTGGTGCGCGCAGCGGCGGGTCTCGTGACGACGCGCGCGCGAGTGGTGCGCGCAGCGGCGGGTCTCGTGACGACGCGCGCGGCGGTGGCGCACGGTTCGGCGGTTCACGTGATGACGCGCGCGGCGGTAGCGCACGGTTCGGCGGTTCGCGCGATGACGCACGCCCGAGTGGTGCGCGGAGCGGCGGCTCACGTGATGACGCGCGCTCGAGTGGTGCGCGGAGCGGCGGGTCACGTGATGACGCACGCGCGAGCGGTGCACGCAGCGGCGGCGCCCGCGACGACGCGCGCGGCGGTGGCGCACGGTTCGGCGGTTCGCGTGATGACGCACGCTCGAGTGGTGCGCGCAGCGGCGGCTCACGTGAGGACGCGCGCGGTGGTGGCGCACGGTTCGGCGGTTCACGTGATGACGCACGCTCGAGCGGTGCGCGCAGCGGCGGCTCACGTGAGGACGCGCGAGGTGGTGGCGCACGGTTCGGCGGTTCACGTGATGACGCACGCTCGAGTGGTGCGCGCGGTGGCGGCTCACGCGATGACGCACGCGCGAGCGGTTCGCGCAGTGGCGCCGCTCGCGATGACGCGCACGGTGGTGGCGCACGGTTCGGCAGTTCAAGTGATGACGCACGCGTGAGTGGTTCGCGCGGTGGCGGTTCGCGCGATGACGCGCGCAGCGGTGGCGCACAGTTCGGCGGCTCAAGTGATGACGCACGCGCGAGCGGCGGCGCGCGTGATGATGCGACCGGCGGAAGTGCGCGTGCTTCCCGCGGTGATGACGCACGCGGTGGTGGCGTTCGCCCCGCTGCTCCTGGCGGCGGCGCTCGTCCTTCCGGGCGTAGTGATTCCGCCCGCGACGGCAGCTCGCGCTCGCCGCGCGAACCTGATGACGCGCGAAGCGCCGGGTCTGCTGGTCGGGCCCCTCACCCTGACCCCCTCCCCGGTGGGGAGAGGGGAGCGCGGTCGAGGCGTCAGCAGCCACGCAACACCGCTCGGAGCCTCGCCATCGAGGTCCTCGCGCGCGTCGCGGCCACCGACGCCTACTTGAACGTCGTGCTCGACTCGATGCTCGATGAACACCCGCTCGCCGACTCGCGCGACGCTGGTCTCGTCACCGAGCTCTGCTACGGCGCCACCCGCCGCCGCATCACGCTCGACACCGTCTTGCTGCGCTTCGCTGACCGCGGCCTCGAGGCCATCGAAGACAAGGTGCTCGCGGCGCTGCGCCTCGGCGTCTACCAGCTCTTCTTCACGCGCATCCCCCGCCACGCCGCCGTCGGTGACACCGTCGACGCCCTCAAGCTCGTCGGCCTCGAGCGCGCTGTCGGCTTCGTCAACGCCATCCTCCGCAAGGCCGCGGCGCTCGAAGAGCTCCCGCGCCCGGAAGGCGATGACGTCGCGAAGCTCAGCTACGAGACCAGCCACCCCGCGTGGCTCGTGAAGCGGTGGATTCGTCAGTTCGGCCCCGAGCGCGCGCGGTCGATGCTGCACGGTGACAACGAAGCCCCCAGCGTCGTGGTGCGAACCAACACCAGCAAGCGCACGCGCGATGACCTCCTCGCCGAGCTGCAGGAGATCGGCGTCGCCTGCCGCGCCACGCCCCTCTCGCCGCTGGGCATCGTCTTCGAGTCACCCGGCCGCGTCGAAGAGCTCTACGGCTACGCGGAAGGCCTCTGGCAGGTGCAAGACGAGGCCGCGCAGTTGGTGAACGTCTTTGGTCAGGTGCCCACCAACGCGCGCGTGCTGGACCTCTGCGCCGCGCCGGGCGGCAAGGCGTGTCACCTCGCGCAGACCAACGAGGTCGTCGCCGTCGATCTCCACGCCAACAAGCTGCCGAAGATCGACAGCGAGGCGAAGCGGCTCGGCTTGCGCGCGCGCCTCACGCTGTTGCAGGCCGACGCCACGCAGCCGCTGCCCGAGTCCATCGGCGAGTTCGACGCTGTCGTCATCGACGCGCCATGCGCCGGCCTCGGCACGCTCCGTCGCCACCCGGAGCTGCGCTACCGCCGCGAAGAGAAGGACATCGCCGAGCTCGCGCACATCCAACGCGAGATCCTCGAGAACGGCGCCAACGTGCTCAAGCCGGGCGGGCTGCTCGTCTACGCGGTGTGCAGCACCGACACCGTCGAAGGCGCCGACCAGGTCGAGATGTTCCTGCGCTCGCACCCTGAGTTCACCACCGAGCCGCCGAAGGGCCTCGCCAACCTCCCGACGTGGCAAGGCCACCTGCGCACGCTGCCGGGCCCCGAAGGCCTCGACGGCTTCTTCGCGGCGCGCCTGCGCAAGATGTACTGAGGCGCGCGGTGAACCTGCTCCCGTGCGCGTGTGGCGCGCAGCTCGCCAACGACGGCGGCGTCGAGCACCCGGTGCTGGGCTCGGCGCCCCAGTGCTTCGCGCACTACAACGACGTCCGCGCCCACGCCGAGCGCGTCTGCCCGCAGCGCGTCGCAGCGCTCGACGCTGCCTATGCGGTGCAGCACGCCGAAGGCTGCGACGCGGTGCCCGCGCGACGCGCGTTGGTGGCGTCGGCGCTGCAGCAGCTCCGGCTCGACGAGGCTCCGCGGCGCCCGGAACGCGTCACCATCTTCGACGTGCCGACCACCGGCGCACGCTTCGCCTCGGCGCTCGACGCGTGGATCGCCGCCGTCAAACGCAGCGGGCGAGCCTGATTCGTCAGAGCACGTCGATGACGCCCGACGCGTTGCGCGCGGCGAACTCGGCCGCGTACCGCTCGTCACGAAACTCGTACCAGACCGAGTCGCTGTGCGAGGTGATGTCGAGCGGCGGCGGGAAGAAGACCGTGAGCAGCGTGCCCGGAATGAGGCCGACGAAGCCGTAGCCCGCGAGCGCCAGCTTCATCAGCGCGCCCTTCGGCAGACCGAAGACCTTCGGCAAGAGCCACACCGCCGCAATGACGAAGCAGCCCGACAGCAGAAAGCGGCCGCGCCGTTCCCACACGAGCCGCGTCTCGCATGACGCGCAGGCCGGCACGCTGCCCACCGTCTCGCGCTTGCCGAAGGACATCGTCAGCGTGCTGAGCCACGTCACCTGAAACGTCCCCAGCGCCACCGTGTGGTTCGGCGCGTCGAGGCCGCACACCACGCAGCGCTCCGGCCAGAGCGGCGCGTGGTCCTTCTTCAGCTTCACGTCGGTCGAGAGCACGCGGCTCGGTACCACGAATGTGGAGTGTAAAATCTCCTTCTGAAACCCGGGTTCAGGGGCCGCGTAGCCAGCGAAACGCCGCACGCACTCACGGAGCCCGACCATGACTCTCCCTGTCAGCAGCAGCAGCAGCACCTCCAGCGCTTCCGCTGCAGCCGCAGCCGCGGCCGCCGCCGCGGCTCGCCAGCGCGCGTTGGAAGCGGCGCGTCGTGCCGAAGAAGCCCGTCGCCGTGCGGCCGAAGCGGCGCGCGCTGCGAAGGCGGCGGCGAAGCAGGCGCAAGAGGCCATCAAGGCCGCGTCGGCCCAGAAGAAGGAGGTCACCGCGCTCAAGACGCAGCTGGCCTCTGCGAAGCCCGCGCAGAAGCCGACCGTCGAGAAGCAGCTCGCCGAGGCGACGCGCAAGTTGGAGACGCTGGAGCGCAAGGCCGGCACCGCGAAGACGAAGTTCGAAGAGGCCGTCGGCAAGGCGGAGCACGCGGGCAAGGTCGCGGTGCAAGCGAGCGAAGAGGCGAACCGCGTCGCCATCGCCGAAGGCAAGGCGCCGCCGTTCTCGCGCGCGCAGGTGGCGAAGGCCGACGACAAGTTCGAGGCGCTCACCACGACCGGCGCGTCGGCGAAGTTGTTGGGGCAGCTCCGCAATGAGCGCCTGAGCCGCGACCCCATCTTTGGTGACAAGAACCTCAGCAGCGAGGGCGCGAAGCAGGGCGCCGGCCGTGGTGAGGCGGTGGCCGACGAGGTGGTCGCGCGCGCGAAGGCCGAGCTGGGCGGCGAGCTCATCGACGCGTCGCCGAAGGACCTGAACCGCGCGCTCATCAAGGCGCTGCGCAGCACCGCCGGTGAGACCTCTCTGTTGCGTGACGACGCGCTCACGGGCCGCGGGCTCGACCGCGCCGCGCAGAGCGACCTCGCGACGGCCTACGGGCACGGCCTCGGTGAAGGGCTCCGCGACGCGCTGACCGAAGCGCTCGGCAACGACGCGGCGCGCGTGCTGAAGGGCCGCGTGGGCGCCGAGGTGCAGGACCTCGCGCAGCTGGTCGGCAGGCAGATCGGCGAGCGCTCGTTCGGTCCCGACGTCGGCGGCAACGTCGCGTCGGCCAGCAAAGACAGCGCGCACTTCAGCAAGCCCGAGTTCCTCGCTGAGCAGGCCAGCGCCGCGGCCACCACGCTGCAGCAGGCGACCGAGCGCGGCGTCACCGAAGGCGCGACCGCGCTGCAGACGTTGCTCAAGGAGCTGCCCACCGGCGCGCGCGCGGACTTCCTCGCGAAGTCGCACGGCACGCTGCAGGCGCTCGGTGAGGGCCTCGCGTCGCTCGACGAGACGCAGGCCGCCGCGGTCAGCGAGCAGCTCGACGCGGCCATCGCGACCGCTGGCAAGCGCGGACCCGAAGCGGCGCGCGTCATCGCCGAGGCGCGCATCGAAGCCGCCGCCGAGCTGAGCCCGGAGCAGGGCGCAGAGGCGCTCGCTGACGAGCTCGAGCGCCTGCCGGCCTCGCAGAAGCGCGAGCTGGTCGACAACCTCGCCGACACGATTGACGGCCTCGGCAAGGCGCTCGACGTGGCGAGCGAGCAGAAGAGTGTCTTCGGTCAGCTGCGGGTGCAGCAGGGCAAGGAAGCGGCCATCGACGGCGACGCGCTGCGCTCGGCGTTGGACCGCGCGACCCTGGCCGCTGGCGCTGCAGGCGGTGAGCTGGCGCTGCAGATCGCCGAGGCCCGCATTCGCGAGGCCGCGGGCGGGAACAAGGTCGAAGCCGCCGAGGTGCTGCGCCAGGAGATCGAGAACCTCCCCAGCGTCGCGGGCCGCGCGGAGCTGCTGAAGCGGCTCGGCGACACGCTCGAGGACATCGCGGAGGGCGCCGTCGGGGAGATCGACGACGAGGCGCCGCGGCACGACATCATTCGCGACTTCTCGGCGGTGGCAGAGATGTCGGGCCTCGAGGGCACGAAGCTGCTCGCGAAGCAGTTCGCTGACGCGCAGGCCGACGGTGATGAGACGCACACCGACGTCGACGACGGCAACCAACTCGGCGGCGCGTTCCGCGAGGTGCTCTACGACGACGACGTCAACCCGGCCTTCGGCATCGCGCTGGCTCAGGAGCTCGACGCGCGGGGCGGCGTGGGCGACGCGGCGAAGGACGTCGCGCAGGGCGTGTACGAGGGCATCAACGACCTCGACCCCAGCCACGCCGAGCGCATCGCGAAGGACGCTGTCGATTTTCTCAAGAACGCTGGCTCGACGGTGCTCGACGGTCTCGACAAGGTCGCCGAAGCGACGGTCGACGTGGCGAAGGCCGCGGCGCGCTTCGCGTCAGACGCCTTCGATTTCGTCACCAAGCCGCTCACCGACGCGGTGAACCGGGAGATCGACAAGCTCGGGCCCGGTGACGACATCAAGATCGCCGTGGGCGGCGGCGTGAACATTCGCGCGGTGGGCGTCAGCGGCGAGGCGCAGCTGGAGATCAAGCGCGGCGAAGACGGCGGCTACACCGTCGCCATCGCCGGGAACATTGAGGCCGACGTCGCCAAGAAGCTGAAGCTGCCGCTGACCATCGGCGTCGACGGCCGCGTGGAGTTCGAGTTCGACTCGGTCGAAGACGCGAAGCGCGCGGCGAGCACGTTGGCGCAGATCGGTACGGCGGCGGTCGCGGGTGGTGTCATTCCCGGCGGCTCGGCCCTGGCGGCGGGCGTGGCCACGCTGGCCAACGTGGGCGACGGCGACGTGCAGTTCCTCGCGAAGAACGTCTCGGCGGTCGAGGTGGGCACCGAGGCCGCGGCGGACCTCTCGGCGAAGCTCGGCCTGCCGGGCATGGACCCCGACACCGGCACCGGTCTCGGCGTCGCAGTGTCGTCAGGCCAACGCGCGCGCATCGAGTTCGGCGA
This sequence comes from uncultured Archangium sp., assembly GCA_964459885.1. Classification (GTDB taxonomy): domain Bacteria; phylum Myxococcota; class Myxococcia; order Myxococcales; family Myxococcaceae; genus Archangium_A. The sequence continues at coordinate 940 of CAYWON010000160.1, read as the reverse complement.
TCCGCCGTCCATCTCGTTCACGCAGACGCTCAGCGGCGAGGTGAAGGCGGGCATCGGTACCGGCGGCCAGGGCATCAACCTGTCGGGCAGCGCGTCGGCCGAGTTCGAGGTGCACCACAAGCTGACGCTGCCGGAAGACTTCAGCCTCACCGACGTCGACAACGTCGGCGACCTCATCGACAAGACGAAGATCGAGTCAGGCGTGAACGTGACGCTGCAGCAGCAGGGCGGCGTGAAGGCGGGCGTCGGGCCCTTCGCGGCAGGCGGCACCGGCACGTTGACGGCGAACCTGTCCATCAGCGGCGACCCGCTGCGCATCTTGCGTGAGGGCGTGCCGGCGATCCTCGACGGCGACCTGACGCGCGCCGTGAAGGCGGTCGACAAGCACGCCGACGTCACCGCGAGCCTGGAGTTCGTCGGCACGGGCACCGCGAGCGCCAAGCTGCGCGCGGCGGGCGTCGGCGTCACCTACGGCGAAGAGATCGAAGCGCGCCTCGCCATCTCGGGCGATCCGCTGGCCATCGTGAGCGACGGTCTGCCCGAGCTGCTCGACGGCGATGTGAAGGGTGCAGCGAAGGCCGTCGGCGACAACGTGCAGCTCGAAGCCGAGATCACCACGCGCTCGTCGGAGGTCATCGGCGCCGACGTGAAGATCGACGCGGTGGTAGCCGACGTGAAGTTCGTCGCGGAGCGCACCGACCTCGAGGAAGACACGAAGTACGAGTACTCCGGCTCGGCGACCGAGACGCTGAAGGAGCTCGACGGCGTCTGGGGCGAGGTGGCCTGATCCGCGACGGGCTACGCTCGGCGCGTGGCTCACGTCTCTTCCTCTGCCCTCCTCAGCAGCGCCCGTCTGCGTTGGTCGCGGGCGCGCTTCGATCGCTGCGCTCAGCGTGGCGCGTTCACGCACCAACACGTCGAGTTGGTGCGCGGCGACGTC
>CAYWON010000159.1:11003-15803 GCA_964459885.1 uncultured Archangium sp. | reverse complement strand
TGCACGTGCCGCTGCGGCTCACCGCGCCGGTCAGCTTGCGCAGCGCCTGGCTCATGAGGCGCGCCTGCACGCCCATGTGTGCGTCGCCCATCTCGCCTTCGATCTCCGCCTTCGGCACCAGCGCGGCCACCGAGTCGACGACCACCAGATCGATGGCGCCCGAGCGCACCAGCTGCTCGGTGATCTCCAGCGCCTGCTCGCCGGTGTCGGGCTGCGAGATGAGCAGCTCTTCCACGCGCACGCCCAGCTTGCGCGCGTAGCTGACGTCGAGCGCGTGCTCGGCGTCGATGAACGCCGCCACGCCACCCTGCGCCTGCACTTGCGCGATGGCGTGCAGCGTCAGCGTGGTCTTGCCCGACGACTCGTTGCCGAAGATCTCCACCACGCGGCCGCGCGGCAGGCCACCGACGCCCAGCGCGCGGTCCAACCCGACAGACCCGGTGGGGATGACCGACACCGGCTGCACTTCGTTGGCGTCGCCCATCTGCATCACGGCGCCGCGGCCGAACTGCTTCTCGATGGCCGCGACCGCCGCCGCCACCGCCTTCAACTTCTCACTCACCTTGCTCATTCGCTTCGTCCTGGTTTCGCGAAGGAGGTCCATTCCTCCCTGGCGCGGACAGGCGCTTGAGCAACCGGTGTGCCCGCTACTTCGCGAGCGAGACACGCCCCGCGGGCAGCCGCGGTGACGGAGCGACACGGACGCTCCCACCGCGTTCTCCGTGGCTGAGAGCGTCTTCCAGGTGCAGCGCGCGCTCGGCGTCTTCACGGTCGCGCGCGAGCTGCTCGGCCAGCTCATTCTCAGACGGCAAGAAGTCGGCGTAGCGCGCAGCCAGCACCTTGGGCCCTTCCGGGAGGCTGATGCGCACCATCGCCTCGTTCTTGTCGGAGCACACCACGATGCCGATGGTGGGCCGCTCATCGGCGGTCTTCTGGTACCGGTCGAACCAGTTCACGTACATCTGCATCTGGCCGAGGTCCTGGTGCGTGAGCTTGGTCAGCTTCAGGTCGACCAACACGAAGCAGCGCAACAGCCGGTTGTAGAAGACGAGGTCGACGTAGAAGTGGTCGCCCTCGACGGTGAAGCGCCGCTGCCGCCCGACGAAGCAGAAGCCCTTGCCCAGCTCGAGCATGAACGCCTCGAGGCGATCGATGATGCGCTGCTCGAGGCCGCGCTCTTGATCAGCCGGGTTCTCTTTCAGCGAGAGGAACTCGAGGACGACAGGGTCCTTCAACACGTGCTCGGGTTTCGTCACGCGCTGGCCGTGCTTGGCGAGCTGTGACGCGTTGCCCTTCGACGACAGCCGCTGGAACACGCGCGCGGCGATCTGTCGTTCGAGCTGCGAGACCGACCACGCCTCGCGCCCGGCTTCGATCTCGTAGAACGCGCGCGCCTGCTCGCTCGGCACGCGCAGCAGCGCCACGTAGTGCGACCACGACAGGTTCGGGTGGAATGCGACCAATTCGCCAGACAGCGTCTGGCGAATCTTTGCCTGTGATTTCAATGGCTTCGGGCTGAGCTCGGGCACCCGTGTGCCGGCTGGAAATGCGAGGAAGAACTGCCGCATCGTGCGCAGGTTCGCGACGCCCATGCCTTTGACGCCGTCGGCGCGCAGCTTCGCCGAGAGGCGCTCGAGCACGCGGTCGCCGTAGTCCGCGCGCTTGGTGCCCCGTTGCTCGACCTCGACGACCTCGCGGCCGATGCGCCAGTACGCGACGACCATCTCTGCGTTGACGGTTCGCGCGACGCGGCTGCGCGCCGCATCGAGGATCCCGGTGACCTTCCGGTACAGCGCCTGCTCGCCCACCACGCCCTGTTTGTTCATGCAGGTCTTCTACACAGGGGGTCTGACATCCAACTGAATGCGGCCGACGTGTCGGGGCACCACCACGACGGGAAGTGCACGAGGAGAACCCCGTGCGGAAGTCGCTCATCGTCGTGTCGTTGGTGTTGTGTGGGTGTGATCAAACGCAGCTGGTGCCGGCGTACAGCGTCGAGTCAGCGCTGCTCTGCACCGCAGGCACGTTCTCGCTGGAGCCCGTCGCGCCCGACGTGATGCTGGTGGTCGACCGCTCGCAGTCGATGGCCTCGACGTTCGGGACTTCGACGCGCTGGCAGACCCTGGTGTCGGCGCTCTCGACCGTCTTGCCACCCGTCGACGCCGAGGTCGCGCTCGGGCTGTACCTCTTTCCTTCCGCCGACGGAGCGCAGTGCTCGGTGTCGTCGACACCAACGCTCTACCCACAGCTGAACCAGGTCTCGACGCTGCTCGCGGCGCTTCGCACGAGCCCGATGGCCGGTGGCACGCCGACCGCCGATGCGCTGCAGGCCGCCGCGTCACACCTCTCAGATGAACGACCGCGCGCGATGGTGCTCGCGACCGACGGCATGCCCAACTGCAACGCGAGCTGCACGGCGCAGCGCTGCGTCGACGACACGCGCACGCTCAACACCCTGGCCGCGCTCGCAGAAGACGGCGTACCGACGTGGGTGGTCGGCATCGGCGACGACGTCAGCGGCACGACGCTCCTCGACGCGATGGCGCGCGCGGGCGGTCGACCTGCGTCGGGGGCGCGCAGCTACGTCGCGGGCAGCTCACAGACCGAGCTGGAGCATGCGTTCGTCGCGATTCAGCGAGAGCTCGCGAGCTGCACGTTCACGTCTCCATCCGTGCCGGACGATGGTGGTGCCATCGTGGTGACGCTCGACGGAGAGACAGTGCCGGCAGAGGGCTGGTCGTGGACGTCGCTCGCGCGTGGAGAGCTCGCGCTGCACGACGTGTGGTGTGAGCGGGCCGCGTCGATGACGCAGCCGACGCTGACGTTGCTCATCACCTGCGCGGCCACGACCGAGACCACGCAGGTGGTGACGCAGTGAGCTTCAGTTCCGCGCGTACATCGTCATCACGCACGCGCCGCCGAGGCCGAGGTTGTGCTGCAGCGCGTGCCGCGCGCCTTCGACCTGACGCTCTCCGGCTGTGCCGCGCAGGTGCCACACGAGCTCGGTGCATTGCGCGAGCCCCGTGGCGCCGAGCGGGTGGCCCTTCGACAGCAAGCCGCCCGACGGGTTGACGACGAACTTCCCGCCGTAGGTGTTGTCGTCTTCGGTGATGAACTTCTCGGCTTCGCCTTCCGCGCAGAGGCCGATGGCCTCGTAGGTGAGCAGCTCGTTGGCCGTGAAGCAGTCGTGGAGCTCGACGACCTGCACGTCCTTCGGGCCGATGCCGGTCTTTTCGTAGAGCTCGGTGGCCGCGGCCTTCGCCATGTCGAAGCCGACCATCTTGATCATCGAGTCGCCGAACGACGACGCGAAGTCGGTCTTCATCGTCTGACCGGCGATGCGCACCGCCGGCGAGAGCCCGTGCTTCTTCGCGAACTCGTCGCTGCACAGGATCGCGGCGGCGGCACCACACGTCGGCGGGCAGCACTGGAAGCGCGTGAGCGGGTCGAACACATCTTCGCTCGCGAGAATCTGTTCCACCGACAGCACTTCACGGAACAGCGCGTACGGGTTCTTCGCGGCGTGGGTGCGCGCCTTGTGGGAGATCTTCGCGAAGGTCTCGCGCTTCGTGCCGTACTTCCATCGGTACTCACGACCTGCGCCGCCGAACATCTGCGCGGCGAACGGCGCCTGGTTCACGCCCTGCTGCGCGTTCATCACGTTGAGGTGCTGGTCGAGCGGGTTGGTGCGATCGTTCCACGCGGCGGCGAGCGCGCCCTTCTGCATCTGCTCGAAGCCGACGGCCAACACGCACTCCGCGAGGCCGCCTTCGATGGCCTGACGCGCGAGGTAGAGCGCCGTGCTGCCGGTGGAGCAGTTGTTGTTCACGTTGATGACGGGGATGCCCGTGGGCCCGACGGAATAGACGGCGCGCTGGCCGCACGTGCTGTCGCCGAACACGTAGCCCGCGTAGGCCTGCTCGACCTTCGCCCACTCGACGCCTGCGTCTTTCAGCGCTTCCTTGATGGCGCCGTTGGCCATCACTTCGTAGCCATCGCTGGCGCCGGGCTTCGCGAACTTCACCATGCCCACGCCGAGAACATTCACTTTGCGACCCATGGAACTGACTCCTTTCAGACGAGCGACTTGAGGAAACCGAGGCGGTGCGCAGCGGCGAGCGAGCCGTCGATGCGCAAGGTGCCGTGTTGGTAGAGCGACTGCGCGCTCTCGCCTTTCGACAGCGCGGCGAGCGCCTCATCTGTCAGGACGATGCGCGTGTCCGCCTTCGCGTCGAAGCCAGGCTTGATGGCTGGCGTGGCGCTGGCGAGGTCCGCGGTGAACTCGAAGCCCGCGTCCTTCACCTTGAAGGCGATGACGGCGTCGACCTCCTTCGCCAGTGCGGGCGTCTTCGCGAGGCGGTCTTGCAGCGCCTTGAAGAGCTTCGGCGCGATGACCTCGGTCGGCGCGGCGGCGGTGGGCGCGGGCGTAGCGGCGGCGACAGACTTCGCAGGCGCGGCGTCGCGGTCGATCTTCTTGAGGAAGTCGAGCTTCTGGCTCGCCATCACGTTGCCGGAGATCTTCAGCTTGCCGCCCTGGAAGAGCTTCATCGGGTCGGCCTTGCCGCTGACCATGTCGAGCCAGTCGGCGTTCGAGAGCGCCAGCGTGCAGTCGGCCTTGTCGACGGTGCCGGGCTTCACCTCGCCCTTCTTGAGGTCGAGCACCCACTGCGACGCCGGGTTGGCGATGTTGAACTGGTAGACGGTGGCGATCTTCGTCAGCTCCGGCGTCTTGGCGACGTACGCGGCGATGGCGTCGAACGTCATGGGCGTGGTGATGGTCGGCGCGGCGACGACGGGCGC
>CAYWON010000159.1:0-10903 GCA_964459885.1 uncultured Archangium sp. | reverse complement strand
CCGTGGAGAATCGGTCGCTCGAAGCCGAACGCCGTCGCGAACTCGGGGTCGACGTGCAGCGGGTTCCAGTCGCCAGAGAGACGGTAGAGCAGCGCCTGGCTCGCGTCGGTCTTCTCCGTGATGACGGCGTCGGGCGCGCGCTCAGGCGGCACGTTGACGTCGTTCGACCCGCCGCGGTCGCCGCCCCAGCCGCCGGCGCCGCGCACCACCATCGACACGTCGTTCTTCACCAGCAGCTCGCCCGTGTCGGCGTCGTACGAGTCGATGTGGGTGACGACGACCGCGTGCTTCCCCTTGTCGAAGATGTCGGCGATGCGCGCCTTGTGCTTCAGCTTTGCCGCCGACGGCAGCGGGCGCGTCACCTCGAGGTACTGCTCACCGTGCAGGATGCGATCGAGCCCGTAGTTGAGGCCCGGCGCCGTCTTTCCCTCTGACGCCAGCTTGAAGATGGCGTTGAGCGCGGGAATCACGCCGTACGTCGGCAGCGCCCAGAAGCCTTCGCCGTGTCGCTCGTAGACGACGTGCAGGTCGTTGGCGTCGACGGGGTTGCGACCCGCGCCGATGCCGAGCGCGTAGAGAGAGAGGTCTCGCTCGTCGTACTGCGTCGTCTGCTCGGGCAGCTCGTGGCCGAGCGCCTGGTCGACGTCGATGAACTCGTTGCCGCCCTTCGATTTCGTCGAGAGGTTCTCGAGCACCGGGCCCAGCGCCTCGGTGATGTTGGCCGGGTGCGTCGCCTTGCCGAAGTCGGTGACGGTGTCCCACGACGCGCGCACCGCTTCGGGCGTCAGCTCGCGGCCCAGCTTGAAGGTGCGGCCCTGCGCGCGTTCCCAGCGCAGCTTGCCGAAGAAGCCGCCGCCGACCTCGAAGAGGCCACCGGTCTCGCTGCAGTCGTGGTGCGCGAGCCAGCCCACGAGCGGCGTCACGTACTCGGGCTTCAGGTTCTCGAGCACCTCCTTCGGCAGGATGGTCTCGGTCAGGCGCGACGCGGCGATGGGCGCGATGGTGTTGACGCGCACGTTCTTCTTCTCGCCTTCGACGGCGAGCGTGTTCGCGAAGCCCACGAGGCCCAGCTTGGCCGCTGAGTAGTTGGCCTGGCCGAAGTTGCCGTAGATGCCCGCCGCCGACGCGGTGAAGAGAATGCGGCCGTAGCCCTGGTCGCGCATGTACGGCCACGCGGCGTGGGTGCACTTGAACGCGCCGTTGACGTGCACGCGCATCACGAGGTCCCAGTCGCTCGCCGTCATCTTGGCGAAGCTGACGTCGCGAAGGATGCCGGCGTTGTTGACCAGCACGTCGATGCGGCCGAACGCGTCGATGGCGGTCTTGATGATGCGGTCGCCGTCTTCCACCGAGTCGTAGTTGGCGACGGCCTTGCCGCCCGCTGCCTTGATCTCCTCGACCACCTTGTCGGCGGCGCTGCTCGATTTGCCTTCGCCGTGCGCGCTGCCGCCGAGGTCGTTCACCACCACCGACGCGCCGCGCTTGCCGAAGAACAGCGCGTGGCTGCGACCGAGGCCGGCGCCAGCGCCGGTGATGACGACAATCTTCCCGTCAAAGCGGAGTTCGTTGGACATGCGGCGGATCCATCAAGAAATTGATTCTGGAGTCAATGTCGGGACTCCAGATGACGCCGAGGCGTGACGGACTACATTGCGCCGCGATGTCTGATGAACGGCTCGATGGCGCACGCGCGGAAGAGTTCCTCTCGGCTTCGGCGTCGCTGGCCAGAGACGCGGCGACCTCGCCGACGTGGTTCGAGACGGGCGTGCGTGCGCTCGAGGCCGCGTACACCGAGCGCCCTGTCTTGCCGGCGCCGACGCTCGTCTTCGACCTCACGGCGCTGCTGAACGGCGAGCGGCTGTCGCCGGTGACGACCGCGCCGGTCGAGCCGCTTCGGGTCGCGCTGCGTGAGTACGAAGATCACGTGTTGGCGCGCCTCGTCGGTGAGCGGCGGTGGGTGCGGCTGTGCGAGGCGATGGCGGCGCTCCCCAAGCCGCTGCGCCCGACCGCGGTGGGCCTCGTCGCCGCGCAGCTGCATCAACGGCTGGGCGTCACCAACGGCGTCGGCGTCAGCGTGGGCGTGGTGCGGCGCTTCGCAACGAAGGGTGCCGAGCCGGTGCTCGCGGCCGGCCGCCACGCGCTCTACGAGCCGGCGATGGCCGCGCAGCTCGTCGAGGGCTTCACGATGTTGGCGAAGGCCGCGCGCCGCACGCGCGAGCTGCTGTCGGACGCCGAGGTCTTCCTCGTCGAGAACCTCGCGGCGCTCAAGTCGCTGGGCGCGCGCGTGGCGTTGGCGCAGCTGGCCGAGGTTGCGCAGCTCATCGGCGAGCAATTGCCGGTGCGGCTGCGCGGTCAGGCCTTCGAAGACGGCGACGCGCCGACCGCGATGGAAGAAGACTCGGCGTTCCCGGTCGGCGGCTTCTCGGCCATCTCGACGCACGGCAGCATCGAGAACCTCGTCACGTCCGAGCTCATCTACATGGAGAAGGGCGACCAACGCCCCGACTTGTTCGACGTGCGCTTCGTCGAGAACGAGCTGCTCTTCTACTCGCGCGACGAGTCGGTGGCCGTGCGGCGTCGGCGCGCGCTGGTGCTGGTGTTCGACGCGTCGTTGGCGCGCATCGCGGTGAAGGACGCGGGCGAGGCCTACCAGCGGCAGGTGTGGCTGCTGGGCGCGGTGGCCGCCCTGGTGCGCAAGCTGTCCGCGTGGCTCGACACCGAAGCGCTGCGCTTCGAGCTCGTGTTCGTGTCAGAGCGCGGCGAGGCGCTGCTGCGCGAAGAAGAGGGCGTGATGTCGCTGGTGCTGCGCGAGTACCGCGAGCGCGGGCAGGTCGACGTGCTGCAGGCCGAGTCGACAGCGCAGGCTGTGAAGGCGGCGCGCGCGCGGCACGGCGGGCGGGCGAGGGTGCTGGTGCTGGCGGCGCGTTGGCCAGAGGGCCTCGATGGCGATGCGGCGGCCGACGCGCTCATCGACGCCGCCGGGCCGCAGCCGCGTGTGCACTGGGCCGCGGCGATCCCTGAGCGCGAGCAGGAGCCCGTCGGCGCGCTCGCCGCCTGGTCGACCGTGACGCGGGAGCTGCTCGACGGCGTGCTGCGTCGCCGCTGAAGTGTCAGGCCTCGCGCGGCCGACCGACTTCCAGCAGCCACAAGACGCCCAGCATCACGAAGCAGATGATGGTCTCAGCGCGGAAGTGCTGGACCATGTCGGGGTTGATGTTGGTGAAGTAGCTCGCGACGCACATCGCCAGCACCGTGAGCCAGACCAGGAGCCCGCGCAGTCGAACGGCGCCACCTTGCTCGGCGGCGAGCGTCACGAAGAGAAACGCGGAGTGCAGGTAGTAGTTCGCCGGGTTGAACACGATGGGCAGCAGCGCGATGCCCCAGACCGCGGCGCGATGGAGCGGCGCGCGGCGCAGCACCGCGAAGAGCATCAAGAGGCTCGCGCCCAGCATCACCTTCCACGCCGTGCGATCGGGCGTGATGTACGTGCGGAACGAGATGTTGTTGAGGTGGTTGTCCTTGTCGAGGATGGCCACCTTCCGCAGCCACTCGACCCACGCGTCGACGCCGAAGAGCGCCGTCGAGAAGCCGACGAGCACCACGCTGGCCACCGCGACGCCCAGCGCTACGCGCAGCAATGGCCGCGCCGTCTCGCGCAGCTGCGAGCGCTGGCCCTGTACGAGCTGCTTCGCGCAGAGGAAGAGGATGGGGAAGGACAGCGTGATGAGCGTCAGCGCCGGGAAGGCACGAATCCACGCGCTCCACGCGAGCGCCGCACCGGCCAGCGCGAACTGACGCTTCTTGAGCAGCGCGATGCCGATGGCCCACAGCGAGAGCCAGTCATGGCGCAGCGTGGCGCCGAACCAGTTCGACCCGAACTGGTAGAAGTCCATCGCGCCGAAGGCGACGACCGCGAGCAGCGCGGTGCGCGCGCCCCAGGCCCACCAGAGCGCGAGAATGGCGAGCGCGAAGAGCGCGATGTCAGCGATGACGCCGCGCCACAACGTCGCCGCGCTCGCTGGCGCGTCTTTGAAGAGCAGCCACGCGCTCATGAACCACACGGGCGTCGCGTTGCCGCCGTGGTCGTTCATCGACCCGAGGAAACCGCCGTCGCCCATGGCGCCGCGGAAGTACTGCATGTCGGTGAGGAACATCGCCCAGCGCTCGGGTGAGAAGCGCTGCCGCACCTCGAGCAGGTGCGCCTTCGAGTCGTGCACGTTGGTCAGCACGTGCGTGCGCAGATCGCGAATGGCGAAGCGATCGAAGTCGTCGAGGTTCCGGCCGTCGGCGACCGCCAGCACGCTGGCCGCGTACACGCCGTCGAAGCGCAGCTCGGGGAAGTAGCGCGCGATGGGGTAGTACGTGCGCATGTCGTAGTGGTGCAGCCACGTGCCCTTGCGACCGGCGACGTCGTGGAACTGCGGCGTGCCCAGGTTCAAGAAGCACCACACCGACAACACCGCCGCGACCGCGAGCCCGCCGAGCGTGAACGCGGGGTGCGCCGGCCACCGCGCGCGCCACAGCCGCTCACGCAGCAACGCCAGCACCGCCAACAGCGCCGCCGCCGCGCGCAGCCACGGCAACGACGCGCGGAAGTCAGGCGTGGCCGGCGTGGTGCGGAACATGAACGTGCCCACCGCCCACAACGACACGGCGGCGAGCGCGACCATCAACACCGTCGAGGTGCGACGGCTGGCGAGCAGCAACACGGCCGCTGCGCCGACCAGCAACCAGATGGATTCGATCTCCAGCGGCCGTCGCGGCACCCAGCGCGCGCGCGTCAGCTCCGACGCGCCGGTGTCTTCGCCGAGCAGCTCGAACTCGCTCACGCTGTAGCGCGTGTCGCCGCCTGAAGCGGACAGCCGCACGAAGCGCGCGGTGGAGTCCAACGTGTCGGTGCTGCGCGTGCGCAAACCAGGCCCATCGGCCGGCGGCGCGGCCCACAGCGGACGCCAGCTGGCGCCGTCTTCAGAGACCGACACCGTGTAGAGGTCGTTGTTGTCGCCTTGCAGCGCCGCGCCATGAATGCGCGTCGGCGCCCCGAGGTCCCACTCGACGAACGCGTCAGGCCCGAACGTCGGCGCGCCGGGCATGTCCCACGCTTCGCCGTCGTTGGCGACGACGCCATCGGTCATGCGCTGCGGCCCGTCGATGCCCTGGCCCGTGGTGGGCGTGCGGCGCAGCAAGACGTTCTGCGCAGATGCGACGGACGCGATGACGACGATGCCGAGGACGCACGGGCGCATGAGAACCGGCGGACCCTAACCGAAGACGACGTAGAGTGGCCCTTCGTGGCGTCGGCGCTCGAAGTGCGAGACCTCAAGAAGACCTACCGCGGCCTCTTCGGCGCGGAGCACGAGGCGCTGCGTGGCCTGACCCTTTCGATTCCTCGCGGCGCGGCGTTCGGTCTCATCGGCCCCAACGGCGCGGGCAAGACGACCTTCATCAAGCTGCTGTTGGGCGTGGTGCGCCCAACGTCGGGCGACGTGACGGTGTTGGGCGGCGACCCGCAAGACACCGCGGTGCGCGCGCGCGTCGGCTACCTGCCGGAGCGCATGCATCTGCCCGTCGCGTTGCGGGCGCTCGATTTCCTCAAGTCGGTGGCGACGCTCAAGGGCCTGTCGCTGCGCGACGGTGAGCTGCGTGCGTTGCTCGAGCGGGTGGGGCTCACCTCGACGTTGCGCATCGGCCAGTTCAGCAAGGGCATGCGGCAGCGGCTCGGGCTCGCGGCGGCGATGGTCGGCTCACCTGAGCTGCTGATCCTCGACGAGCCGACTGACGGCATCGACCCGGTCGGTCGCACCGAGGTGCGCGAGCTGCTGCTCGCCGAGAAGGCGCGCGGCGCGACCATCTTGCTCAACTCGCACCTCCTCGCCGAGACCGAGCGCGTGTGCGATCGCATCGGCGTGCTGAGCCGCGGCGCGCTGCAGCTCGAAGGCTCGCTCGAGGAAGTGCGGCGTCAGTCGAGCCGCTGGGTGGTGCGCTTCGCGGACGGGATCGACGTCGCGGTGCCCGCCGGCGCCGGCTTCCTCGCCCACGGCAACGAGTGGCGCTTCGACGGCGACGTCGGCGCGGTCAACGAAGCGCTCGACGCCGTGCGCGCAGCTGGCGGGCGCGTGGTGTTGCTGCAGCCTGAGACCAGAGACCTCGAAGCGGTGCTCAAGGACCTATGAAGCCGCTGCTGCGTGTCGCCGTCGATCTGTTGCTGGAGGCCGCGCGCCGCCGCTGGTTCCTCGCGCTCTTCGGCGCCATCACGCTGGTGTTGGTGGTGCTCGGGTTCTCGCTGCAGCTCGACGTGGTGGACGGCGCCATCGCGGGCTCGAAGCTCTTCGGGAACCTCTTGTTCGACGACATCGTGTCGACCGACCGCGCGATGAACGCGGTCTTCGTCGCGGTCACGTACCTGAGCTTCTATGGAGGCGCGCTCTTCCTCGCGATCGCCTGCGCCGACTTCGCGCCCGAGCTGCTGGCGCCCGGGCGCATCGAGCACCTGCTCTCCTTGCCGGTGGCGCGTTGGCAGCTGCTCTTCGGCACGTTCGTGGGCGTCGTCACCCTGGCGGCCATCGGCGTGCTCTACGGCGCGGGCGGGCTCACGCTGTTGCTCGGCGTGAAGACCGGCGTGTGGAGCGTGCAGTTGCTGATCGGCGCGGGCATCGGCTGGTGCGGCTTCTGCGCGCTCTATTCGGTGATGCTCGCGACCAACCTCTTCGTGCGCAGCGCCGCCCTGTCTGGCGCGTTCGGCGTCTTGACGCTCCTCGGCGGGTGCTTCGCGAGCTACCGGGAGTCCATCGCGGTCGCCATCGCGCCGGGCTTTGGCCGCGAGCTCTTCAAGTGGTCGATGCTGCCTTTCCCGCGCTTCGCGACGTTGGCGACGACGGCGGCACGGCTGGCGGCCGCGGAAGCGCTCGAGCCCGGCGCGCTGCCGCGGTTGCTGGTGGGCTGCTTCATCTTCAGCGTGGCGATGCTGTCGATCGCCACGTGGCGCTTCGAGCGCAAAGACTTCTGAGGCTCACGAGAAGAGGTCGAGCTGCGGCGCGGCGACGGGCGCTGGCTTCTCGGGCGCGGCGCCGGTCTCCACCTTCGTGGGGTCGAACAGCTGGCCTTCGAACACCGCGGTCACCGGGCCGTGGTCGCTCGATCCGAACTCACGCAGCGCCGTACACCGCTGCGCGACGCGGGTGATGTCGGGGCTGGTGAGGACGTAGTCGAGGCGCCAACCGATGTTGCGCTCGCGGTACTGCCGCCAAGGCGCCCACCACGTGAAGAGCGCTTCGTCGTTGGGCGCGAAGTGCCGCCCGAGGTCCGTCAGCCCGTGGCTCAAGATGCGCTCGAGCAAGGCGCGCTCGCCGTCAGTCTGGCCCGTCTGCTGACCGTCGCGGAGCTTCTCGTGCACGTCGACGGGCGTGCGCGCGACGTTGAGATCTCCACACAGCATCAGCCGTCGCCCGGCAGCGCTCTCGACGGCGGCGTACTGCTCCATCGCCTCGAGGAAGCGGAGCTTGGTCGGGAAGTCCTTCCCGCCGTTGGGCACGTAGATGCTGGCGATGCGCAGCGTGTCCAACTCAGCGACGACGATGCGGTTCTCGAGATCGAACGCCGGGTGCGTGAAGCGCGGCCGCGTGGGCGACAGCTCCTTGCTGATGAGCAGCGCCACGCCCGAGTAGCCGCCGCCGCCATGCCAGACGCTCCAGTAGCCGGGGACGTCGACGAGGTGCTCCGGCACCTGGGCGGGCAGCGCCTTGATTTCCTGCAGACACAAGACGTCGGGGCGCTCGAGCCGCAGCCAGTCGGAGACCTGCTGGGCGCGTGCGCGGATGCCGTTGACGTTCCAGGTGGTGATCTTCATCGCGAGGCGCGCGCATTGTGCCCAAAAGCGCCGTCGCTACGGAGTCTTCTCGCCCGCCGTGGTGCGAAGGAACGCGAGGATGTCTGCGCGATCGACCGGGTCGTCGGCGAGCCGCACCATCATCTTGTTGCCGGGCACGAGCGTGTTCGGGTCGCGCAGCCAGCGCTCGAGGTTCTCGGCAGTCCACACCAGCTTCGAGCGGCGCAGCGCGCGCGAGTACTCGAAGCCCGGCTGGCTGGCGGCGCGGCGGCCCCACACCGCGTGGTGGCTGGGCCCGGCGCCGTTCTCGGTGAGCGAATGGCAGGCCCCGCAGCGCGCGACGTAGAGCGTCTCGCCGCGCACCGGGTCTGGGCTCCCTGCGTCGGCAGCGAGCACGAGCAACGCCAGCAGCGCCGTCATCTCAGCCGCCGAACGAGAGGCCGTTCTTCGGCAGGCCTTCCTTCAGCGCGGACGTGAGGGCCGTGTAGTGCATCACCTCATCGGCCAGCAGCTTCGACGCGACGGTCGAGAGCGAGCGGTCGGCGAAGTTGGGCATCACGCCGATGTACGCGTTCACCGCGCCCAGCTCGAGCTTCTGCGCGAGCCGCAGCACGTCTTCGGCGGTCTTCAGCCCGGCGACGTTCAGCTTCGTCGACTTCTTGTACTCGTCGGCGGTCTTCGGCTCGACGGGCTTGCCGCCGAGCTTCTTGATGGCGCCGACCTGCGCGTCGCGGTGCGTCTTGTGGTGGCTCTGGAACAGCACGGCGGTGTCCAGCACCGCGCCCTTCAGCAGGCCTGACTCAGCGCCCAGCTGGTAAGCGGCGATGGCCTCGTGCTCGAGCCCGAGCGCGACGTTGAGAATGGCGAGGTCGCCTTCGGTGGGCGTGGCGCCGAACGCGAGGCGTGAACCGCCGAGGAAGCCGACGGCGGCGGCGGACAAGGTGGCGTTGGTGATGAGGCTGCGACGGCTGAGAGTGATGGCCATGGGCGCTCCTCGTGGTGCGGGTTTGTCGTTGAAGAGTCACGGGCACGAATTCCGTTACATCGCCGCGCGCGCCCGTCGTGCGACACTGCGCCCATGGCTGGAACCATCGTCGAGGTGAAAGACGCCGTCGTCAGCACGTTCGAAGGCGAGAAGCTGGAAGTGCAGGGTGGCGCGTACCTGTCACCCGAAGCGTGGCTCTCGACCGAGCTGGAGCTCGATCGGCTGCGCGCGCAGAAGGCCGACCTGGAGCGGAAGTCGTTGCTGGTGCCGACGCTGGTGATGGGCGCGGCGTTGTTCGGCGCGGCGCTCGGTTACTGGTACGCCCGCGACGATGAGTGATCGAAAGCGCCGCGGCTCCTGGCCGTGGTTGGTGGTGGCGGCCGTGCTGCTCGCCGGTGGCGCGTGGCTCATGCGCGGCGCCGAGCCGCCCGAGCACGTCGCGCCGCCGCCCGTCACGTTGCCCACGCGCATGACGCCCCACGAGCGCATGCGCAACGACACGCGTCGTGAAGAGGCGGTGCAAGCGGCGCTCGACGCTGGCTTGAAGATCGATCGCCGCGACGTGAAGGACCCGGTGCTGGCCGTGATGCCCGCCGAGGTGAAGTACGGCGCGATGGTGGCTGAGTTCAACGCCATCATGAACTCCGAGCTCGGCAAGCCGCTCGCCGACTGTCTCTTCGGCGGTGAAGGCACCATCGCCGTGATGCAGGACGCAGGCTTTGACCCGAGGCAGCAGCTCGATCGCGTGGCGATGATCGACGACTCGGTGGTGTTGACGGGCGACTTCAGCTCGCTCGGTTCGCGAAGCCTCTTCGGTGGTGAGTCGGTCACGAAGGACTATGGCCTGCGCGCGCAGATCACCGAGTACGCAGCGAGCAAGCGCACCAGCTACGTGGGGCTCTGGAACAAGCAGATGATGGTCTTCGGTGACAGCGAGGCCCAGGTGAAGGCGCTGCTCGATCGCCTCGACGGCAGCGGCGGCGTCGTCGAGCAGCCCGTCATCAACGACTCGATGGCCTACGGCGAGGTGTACGGCGTGCTGATGGCCGGCGCGTTCGCCGACATGCTCGCGGAGGACAACAAGCAGCTCGCCGACACCATTCGGCAGACCGCGCAGCGCGCGCGCCTGCACATGGACGTGTCGCGCGACGTGGGCATGGTGGCCGACGTCGAGGCTGTTGATCCAACCAAGGCAGACGAGCTGCGTCGCACGCTGGGCGCGGCGCTCTCGGTGGCGCGCATGCAGGCGCAGGCGAAGGGCGACAAGGACGCCGCTGCGCTGCTCGACCTCGCGAAGGTGGGCAGTGCGGGGAACGGCGCCGGCTTTCGGCTCGAAGCGGGGCTGCCGTACGAGTTCATGAAACAAGCGCTCGATTCGTGTGTTGCTCGTCGAGAACAGCGGCGGGCTGAGCGTGCGGCGGCGCAGCCTGACGACGCTGCGCAGGTTCCTGCGCAACCGTGACGGCGCATCGCGCGTTTGCAGCGGGCGCGGCTCGTGCTTTCTCGCACGTCGTGCGCACGTTCTTTCTGGGCGTCTTCCTCGTGTCGGGTCTGGCGCTCGCTCAGTCCGAGCCGCCGCTCGTCCCGCTCGAGGCCTCGCAGCCGCCGCCGCAAGCCGCGCCGCCTCCAGATGTCCCGGTCGTGCCGGTGCAGAACCCGACGTACTTCGAGCGCTGCTTCGCGGTGCCCGGCATGGTGTGGATTCCGCAGCCGACGGGCGGCTACTACCTCGTCAACCCGCGCACTTCGTCGGCGCCATTGTCGTCGTTCCATGGCGCGGCGCCGGTGACGTCGGGTGGCTCGTCGGGCGGTAGCTCCGGTGGCTCGTCAGGCAGCTCGGGCTCCGGCTCCGGCACGGGCTCCGCCTCTGGCACGGGCTCGAGCAGCGGATCCGGCTCGGGCAGCGGCGGATGACGCGACGTCGACCACGACCGCTGCTCGCGATGCTGCTCGCGGTGGCGTGCCACCCGACGCCCGCAGCCACACCTGCGCCCGCGGTGACGCCCGCGAGCGTGAGCCGCGACGTCGAGCTCCCCGATGCGCAGCTCGTGCTCGCGCAGGCGGTCGAAGCGGCGGGTGGCGCCGCCGCCCAC
>CAYWON010000158.1:0-15823 GCA_964459885.1 uncultured Archangium sp. | reverse complement strand
TCACGCACGCGCGCACGTTCTTCTCGGAGCGCTTCGCCGGTCGGCTCTTCCCGTACGTGAGGCCGTTGCTCGCGCGGTTGACGCAGCACCCGGTGTGGCTCTGCAGCGCGTCGCCCTTCTGGATGGTCTTGCCGGGCGCCGAAGCGCTGGGTGTGCCCGCGGAGCGCGTGATCGGCGTGCGCTGTGCCGTTGATCAGGGCCGCCTCACCGGCGTCGTCGACGCGCCAGTACCCGCCGGCCCGGGGAAGGTGACGTGGCTGCAGCGGCACGGCGTCACTCCGGGGCTCGCCGTCGGCAACGGCGATCTCGACGTCGACATGCTCACCTTCGCGGCGCGCGCGCTCGTCATCGCGCCGCCCGACAGCAGCAACGCGCTCGTGCACCACGCGCGACGTCACGACTGGCCGATTCTCATCACGTGAGAAACCCGCGCGTGTCGGAGGGTTGAACACCTCGGAGCATTGACCTAGAGGCGATGGGTCATGCGCCATCTGTCCGTCGTCGCGCTCGTCGCGTTGGTGTCGTTGCCGGCCCTCGCGCAGAAGGTGGTCATCCTCGACATTGATGGAGACAGCCGCGATCGCCTGCGCGCGCAGATCGAGCGCGCGGTGAAAGACGCGGGCACCGTGCAGCTGATCTCGCTCGGCGAGTACAAGGCCGCGGCCGCGAAGAAGAAGATGAAGGGCGCCGCTGCCATGACGCCTGCGGGCGTGGCCCGGGCGGCGAAGGTGCTCAAGCTCGACGCGGCGGTGGGCGGCGAGATCAGCGGCGGCAAGTACCACGTGCTCATCTACGACCGCGCAGGCGAGCAGCTCTGGACGAAGGATCTCAAGGTCTCCAAGGGGCTGCTGAGCGCCGATTTCGCCGAGAAGCTCGCGCGCGCCATCGCCGCCGCGGGCGAGCAGGGCGCGCAGAAGGCGCAGACGGCTGACGTCGAGGTGTCCAGCGACGACCCCGTGGTGACGTCCAACGACGACGCGACGACGACCACAACCACGCAGGTCGAAGAGTCACCGGGCCTCGACCTCACGCAGGTTGATTCGGCGGGCAACCGCGGCGTCATCACCGGCACGGCCTCCAGCGAAGATCGCGACGAAGATCTCGATGACCCGAACAAGCGCAAGGCCAGCAATCGCGTGCCGGTGCGGCTGTTCCGCGTGTGGCTCGGCGGCGCCACCACCTGGCGCACGCAGTGCCTGCGTCCCGGCGTCACCAACTGCCGCGACTACGACCTGACCGATCCCAAACCGACTGGCATCACCATCGACTTCACGGCGTCAGCGCCGTACCTGGGCATGGCGCTCAACGGTGAGCTCTTCCCGCTCGCCTTCGTGGACAACCGCATTCTTCAGGGCTTCGGCATCCTCGGCGGCTTTCAGTACGGCCAGTCGCAGACGCGCATCGTCGAAGAGACCGCGCAGGGGCAGGGCCCCGACAAGACGGTCAACAGCGACGACTGGAGCTGGAACGTGCAGGGCGCGTGGCGCTTCCACTTCGAGATGGGTCTCCCCATGGAGCTGTTCTCGTCGAAGGGGAGCGAGCTGCTCGCGCACTACAAGCAGCCCGTCGGCTGGGTCGGCGTGCGCGGCGGTGCGATGTCGCGCAGCTTCCTTATTGATCCCAACGCGGGCGTCTCGTTGCCGTCGAGCGACCGCAGCGGCTTCGGCGTGGTGGGGCTCGACGCGGCGCTGGCGATCTTCCCGTTCCTGCGCTTCGAGTTCGCGGGGTCCGTCTTCATCAACCCGCGGCCGGGCGACGAGCAGATCATCGGCTACGGCAACCTGAACGATCCCACCGGCGGCGTGACGGCCGGCGGCTTCGGGCTCGAGGCGGGCCTCGCGGGCGACATCTGGGGCCCCATCGGCTACTCGGTGCGCTGGAAGATGATGTCGTTCACCGATCGCTACTTCGGCCAGGGCCAGAAGTGGACGGTCTGCAACGAGCAGCAATGTGGCGGCGTCGGCGAAGAATCGTTTCACACCATCGTGTGGGGCCTGACCGCCAGCTACTGAAGGTGTGTTGACACCCCCTACCTGAATCCCTAAACGGTGCGCCGCTTCACTGGCCGTTCGTCCTTCGAGGAAACCCAATGCGTCTCAGCCGCTTGAGCGTCGTCTTCACTGCCGCGCTCGCCCTTGCGTTCACCGCTTGTCCTCCGCCGATCCCGGTGCCTGACGCCAGCGTCGACGTCGTCGACAGCGGCAACCCGCCTGCGCGCGACGCGTGCTCGGGTGGCTGCTCGGCCAACCAGGTCTGCGACACCGCCAACCGCATCTGCGTCGACGCGTGCGGCGGCTGCGACGCTGGCGTGTGCGTGAAGGTCTCGGAAGGCGTGTTCCAGTGCCGCGCCAACGCGGTCACGTGCAACGGCGTGGTCTGCGAGCCCGGCCAGGTCGCCTGCATCGCCGGCGAGTGCTCGTGCCTCTCGAGCCTCTCGGGCGCGCTCGACACCTGCCAGGCCGCCGGCAAGTGGTGCAGCGGCAAGGTGTGCGCGAACCCGCGCGCGCTGCAGGAATGTGACCCGCTCAACTTCGACGTCACGTGCCCCACGGGCTACGCATGCCAGCAGGTGTTCAGCCGCATCGCGATGTGCACGAAGAACTGCACGGACAACAACTCGTGCGATCGCGGCGAGAGCTGCTCGGGCGTGGGCTGTCTGCCCAACGGCCTGTTCGGCGACATGGAGTGCGAGCAGAACGCGCCGGCCGGTGACGGCGGCTTCTCGAACACGCGCCTGACGGTGCCGGTGGCGAACACCTGCCTGCTGAAGGCCTCCGACCCGATGACGGGCAACGTCTTCGTGACCGACCCTGTCGGCTCGGGCACGGGCAACTGCACGTACGCCATCTTCCAGTTCTGGGACGACGGCGTGTACCCGTTCGCGACCTGCCGCCCGCCCGGTGGCGCGCTCGAAGGCCAGACCTGCAAGCGCGAGTTCACCTCGACCACCGCGGCGACGCAGTGCGCGACGGGCCTCGAGTGTGTGGCCACGCGCGGCGGCGACGAAGGCGTGTGCTTGCGCATGTGCAACGCGCAGCCTGAGGCCTTCGGCTTCGAGCCCACGCCGGCGTGCAACACCGGCGAGTCGTGCGTCAACACCTGGCGCTACACCGACCCGAACTCCAACTCGGTGCTCGGCGTGTGCATGAAGAACTGCGACGTGTTCAGCGCTGACGCGGGCACCTGCGCCAACGTGGGCACCACGCCGACCAGCTGCGTGCCGACCCAGGCCAGCGGCGAGATCCCGCTCAGCCTCGACGGCACGGGCGTCTGCATTCCCCAGCGCGCGCAGATCGCGGCCCCCGGCGAGACGTGCGGTGAGACCGACCCGTTCCGCGGCGCCGCCTGTGGCAACGCGCAGGTCTGCACCTCGCTCAACGCTGACGTGGCGGCGTCGTGCACGCCCGTGTGCGACACCAGCTGCAACCCGCCTTCGGACGGCGGCGTGGCCCCTGCGGCCTGCGCCACGCGCCCCAACGCGACCTGCGCCGGCGGCAAGACCTGCAAGCGCGTGACGAGCACCACGGGCGCGCGCGTCGGCTTCTGCCTCTAAGCCCCACGCGCCGTCGCGAGCCGGTGTGATCCGCGGCCCCTCCCTCACGGGAGCGGGCCGCGTCGCTTTTTTCAGACCTGGATGAGGCCCTTGCGGAGGCCTTCGGTGACGGCCTCGACGCGGTTGGTGACCTCGAGCTTCCGGTAGATGTGCTCGAGGTGCGTGCGAATGGTGGCCTTCGAGAGGCTCAGCAGGTTCGCCGCTTCGCTGTTCGAGACGCCCTTGGCGATGAGCTGGAGGATCTCCGTCTCGCGCGCCGACAGCTTCTTGCCTTCAGGCTCTTCGGCCAGCGGCGCGGCGTTGCCGGGCGGCGTCGCTTCGCCCACGCGGAAGTGCTTGAGCAACCGGCGCGCGAGGCTGGGTTGAATGACGGTGCCGCCAGCGCGGACTTCCTTGATGGCCTCGACCATCTTGTCGGCGGGCGTGCCCTTGAGCAGGTAGCCCGACGCGCCGGCCTTCACCGCTTCGAGCACTTTGTCCTCCTCGTCGAAGATCGTGAAGATGAGGATCTCGATCTCCGGCATCTCGGCCTTCACGGCGCGCGTGACGTCGATGCCGCTCATGCGCGGCAAGCCGAGATCGAGCAGCAAGACGTCGGGCTTGAGTCTGCGCACGTCTTCGAGGCCGGTCTCGCCAGAGAGCGCCGTGCCGATGATGGTCAGCTCCGGGCTGCCTTCCAGCAGCTTGAGCTGGTTCTTGAGGATCTTGGTCTGATCTTCGACCACGAAGACGCGAATGGGCGCGGCGGCGGGCTCTGGGGTCTGCGGGAGGGTCTCGTCGGTCATGTCAGCTCACGGGTGCAGAGAAGGTGATGTGCGCGCCGGCGCCCGGCCTGGCGTCGATGGTGACGTCGCCGCCGAGCTTCATCGCGCGCTCGCGGAGGTTGATGAGGCCGTAGTGGCCGACCTTCGGTGACGCGGGGTCGAAGCCCTTGCCGTCGTCTTTCACCGCGAGGTGCACCGCGTGGGCGCCGAAGTGCAGCTTCACGTCGACCTGCGTGGGCTGCGCGTGCTTGGCGGCGTTCGAGAGCAGCTCCTGGAGCACGCGGAAGAGCGCCAGCGACGTCTCGGGCGCCATGCGACCCAGCAGCGTGCCCGACTGCTCGAAGCGCACCGGCAGCTGCGTGCGCTCGCCGAAGGTCTTCACGTAGTCCTCGACGCCGTGCGCGAGGTCGAAGTCTTCGCGCATCATCTGCAGGCTGCGGCGGAGCTCTTCGATGGCCTCCTCGGCCGACTGCTTGAGCTCGCTCACCTCACGCTTCACGGCGTCGTCCCGCGTCAGCTGCTCGACGTACTCAGACTGGATGATGAGCGACGACAGGCTGGCGCCGAGGCCATCGTGGATCTCGCGGGCCAGGCGGTTGCGTTCTTCGACGACCGCGAGCTCCTTGAGATCGCCCTGCAGCTCGACGACCTCGCGGTGCGCGGCCACCTCGCGCTCGTTCAGGTACACGAGCACGTAGATGACGATGAAGTTGAGCCCGAGGTACCAGATGAGCGTCAGCACCTCGACGGCCGTGGGGCTGCGATCGAGCAGCTGATCGAGCCGCGCGGTGATGGGCAGCGCGAGGAGCGGCGGCAAGATGGCCAGCGGCTTCGGGTAGAGCAGCGCGAAGAGCGTGGTGAAGAGCAGCTGCGTGGCCAGCAGCGGGTTGGCGAGGCCGCCGGCTTCGTGGGGCTTGATGATGACGACCACCATCACCAACAGATCGAGACACAGGGTGACGTAGGTGACGATGCGGCCGGCGCGCTCGTGCTGGAGCACGAGGTAGTTCGCGACCGTGTACAGCAGCATGAAGAAGTAGCCGCCGTACGCCAGCGGGCTGAAGTCGAAGTACCGCCGCCACACCGGCACCGCGAGGATGCACAGGCCCAGCGTGAGGAACATCATGCGCGCGTAGAACAGGGCGCGGGCGCGGGCATGAAAGCGGTCCTGCACCCACGAGCGCGCGGCGTCCTCGGCAGAGACCTGCTGCGTCAACCCGCGCTTCTCGAGCACCACGCGAACGCGGGCGCGGCGATCTTCAGTGAGCTGCAAAGTGTGGCGAGTGTACCCACAAGTCGTGCATGAAGAAGCCGTGACGACGGTGCCCCAGCGCGTGTTGGTGATCGGCGTGGGCGGCCTGGGCTGCCCGGTGACGTTGGCGCTCGCGCGCGCCGGCGTGCCCTCGATGACGCTGCTCGACCCTGACGTGGTCGATCTCACCAACCTGCACCGGCAGCCGTGGCACCACGACGCAGACGTCGGCCGCCCCAAGGTTGAGTCCGCGGCCGAGAAGCTGCGCGCGCAGTTCCCCGCGCTGCAGCTCGAGCGCCGGCAGGATCGCGTGACGGCGGCGAACGTCGAGGCGCTGTTCCGCGCGCATGACCTCGTCGTCGACGCCACCGACGGCGTGCACACCAAGTTCCTGCTGTCTGACGCGTCGGTGCTCACCAGCGTGCCGCTCATCTACGCGGGCGTCTTGCGCTTCGAGGGCCTGGCGATGCGCATCGAGGCCGACGGGCCGTGCCTGCGGTGTCTGTTCGAGCGCCCGCCCGACGACGTGCCGACGTGTGCGCAGGCCGGTGTCCTTGGCTCGATGGCCGGGCTGGTCGGCGGGCTCCAGGCCGAGTTGGCGCTGCGGCCCAATGAGACGCCCGGCCTCTCGCTGCTGCGCGTCGTCGACGGGCACGCCTTTTCGTTTCGGGCGGTCAAGGTGCGCAAGCGCGGCGACTGTGCAGCGTGCGGCGCCGGCGCAAAGCCTGTATTGCAGGACGAAGAGGTCGCAGCTGCATGCCCGACGCCCGCATCGACATCACCAAGGACATCTGCCCCATGACGTATGTGCGGGTGAAGCTGGCGCTCGAGGCGCTCGACGACGGAGGAGAGCTCGAGGTGTTGCTCAAGGGCGACGAGCCGGTGCGCAACGTGCCTCGCAGCGCCCGTGAAGAAGGTCACGAGGTGCTCGAGCTGACGGCGCTGGCTGACGGGCTGACGCGCCTGAGGCTGCGCGCGCGATGGTGACGGTCGAGCTGCCCGCAGCCCTGCGCGGGCTCGCGGGAAACGAAGCGCGCGTGCAGGTCTCCGCAGCGACGGTTGGCGCGGCCCTCGACGCGCTCTGCGCGCGGTCGCCCGCGCTGCGCAGCAAGCTCTTCACCGACACCGGCGCGTTGCGTCGCACCGTCGGCGTCTTCGTGGACGACGACGACGTGCGCGACACGCCAGCTCATCCGCTGCGCGACGGCCAGGTGGTGGTGCTGATCGCGGCCATGGCGGGAGGCTGACGTGCGCGAGGAAGACATCCAGCGCTACGGTCGGCAGATCCTCCTGAAAGAGCTCGGCGGGCGCGGCCAGCAGAAGCTCCTGTCTCGCCACGTCGAGGCGCACGGTGACGGCCCCGGGTTGCGCGACGCGCTGACGTACCTCCAGGTCGGCGGCACGCCGCTGGCGGGGACCGGCGTGCCCGTGCTGTTGATCGCCGACGCGCCAGTGCCGGCAACCGGTGACGTGGTGGTCCTGGGGCAGGGCGTGGCCTGGCGCCGCGCTGATGCCTGCGAGGCCTGCTGGGCGCTGACGCACCCCCGTTTGTCGCCCACGAAGCACGAGTCGGTGACGCTCGGCTCGCTGGCGGCGCTCACCGTGCAGCGCTTGGTGCTGGGCTGGGGCGACCCGCTCGGGTTGGTGCTCCACGACGGGGCCCGGCTGGAGACCGTGACGCCGCCGCGCTGCGAGCAGCACCGCTAAACGACGTCGCTGCTACAGGTCGCGACAGCGCTCATTTCCCCACCAGGTTGGCAAACCACCGCGGTTGAACTATAAAGCCGCGTCTTTTTGTAGCTGCAGCGGAAACAAGAGGGTGGGCTGCAGCAGTCCTTTTCGCATCGGAGCAAAACGAATGGCGCAAGAGACGGGCTTCACGGTGTGGCTGACGGGCATGCTGGGCGCGGGCAAGACGACGCTGGCCGGCTACATCGAAGCGCGCTTGCGCCAGGTGGGTCGCAAGGTCGAGGTGCTTGATGAAGACGATCTCCAGGACGACCTCTGGAAGGAGATCGAAGGCGGCACCAAGGACGAGCGCATGACCATCGCGCGGCGCCTGGGCTTCGTGGCCGACGCGCTCACGCGGCACGGCGTGGCGACGCTGGTGGCCTGCGCCAGCCCCGACAAGCAGGCGCGCGAAGAGAACCGCCGCCGCATCCAGCCGTACGTCGAGGTGTACGTCGACTGCCCGACGGACGAGCTCATCAAGCGTGACTCGACGGGCAAGTACAAGAAGGCGCTCGCCGGCGAGATCCCCAACTTTGTGGGCATCACCGAGCCGTACCAGCCGCCGACGTCGGCCGAAGTGACGGTGCACACCAACGTGGAAGACGTCGAGGCTGCGGGCCTCAAGATCTTCCAGTCGCTGCTCGACCGGTCGTACATGACCTCGGAAGAGCTCAAGATCATCACCGGCACCAAGATGAAGGCCCAGCCCATCGCCAAGAAGGGCAAGGGCGGCAAGCCGGCCAAGCCTGCGAAGGCGCCCAAGGCGGCGAAGGCCAAGCCGGCGCCCAAGAAGAAGGGCAAGAAGTAGTCGGCGTGGCGCGCGGGTTCGCGTTAAGCACCCGCGCATGTCGTCGCAGCTTCCCGTTCTGACGGACGCAGAAGTCGAGGCGCTCTGTGCCGATTCGGCCGGGCGCCTCGAGTCGTTGAAGGCCTCGTTGCGCGCGCAGGGCTCCGCGCTGGTGGCCTTCTCAGGCGGCGTCGATTCAGCCTTCGTGCTGAAGCTGGCCGTCGACGTGTTGGGCGAGCGCGCCGTGGCGCTGACGGCCATCTCGGCGTCGGTGGCGCCCGACGAAGCCGACGAAGCCCGCGCGCTGGCCGCCAAGCTGGGCGCGCGGCACGTGCTGGTCGATTCCAACGAACTCAACGATCCCCGCTACGCCGCCAACCCGGCCAACCGCTGCTACTTCTGCAAGACCGAGCTGTATTCGATCACCGAGAAGCACCGCGCCGCGCTCGGGCTGGCGGTCGTGCTCGACGGCTTCAACGCTGACGACAAGCGCGATCACCGGCCCGGGCATCAGGCCGCGCGAGAGCATTCCGTGCGCTCGCCGCTGGCCGAGGCCGGGCTCACCAAGCGTGAGATCCGCGCGTGGAGTCACCGGCTCGGGTTGCCCACCTGGGACAAGCCGCAGATGGCGTGCCTCGCGTCGCGCTTGCCGTACGGCACGCAGGTCACCGTCGAGCGCCTGCGCCAGGTCGGCGCCGCTGAAAAAGCCGTGCGCAGCCTTGGCTTCGTGAACTTCCGCGTGCGCTACCACCAGGACGTCGCGCGCCTGGAGGTCGCGGCCGAGGAGCTGCCGTTGCTCCTCGAGCTCCGCGCCGAGGTCAACGCCGCCATCAAGGCCACGGGCTTCACGTTCGTGGCCATCGATCTCGAGCCCTTCCGCTCGGGTCGCCTCAATGACGCGCTGACGCAGAAGGCCGTGTCGCTGCCGGTGCTGTGACGCGCTGAGTCGTACGTCGACGCACCAGTGCGCACCCGTCAGCTGCTACGGTAACGGAACCTTTTTCCCCGGCCGCCACGGGAGGCTTCGTCTTCATGCATTCGTCTTTCTCGACGCGTCACACGCGCCACGCTGGCTTCATGTTCGTGGCGCTGTTGGTGGGGCTTGGCTGCAGCGGCACGGGCTCGAGCTGCGGCGGGCTGACGCCGTACCCGGCGGGCACGCGCTACATGGGCCCGAAGAACGACAACGCGGTCAACATCCGCGTGTCGCCGCAAGGCATCATCTACCTCAACACCAACTGGCGCACGTTGATCGAGGCGTTCGCGCCCGGTCAACTGCTGCAGGTGCCGGTCGCGTGCACCGTGCAAAACGTGGCAGTGCTGGGCGACGTCGTCATCGCCGACCAGGGGAGCGGGACGCCCGTGAGTGGCCGTCAGAACGGCAGCTGCACGAGCGCCGACGCGCCGGCCAATGTGCAAGTCCAGGTTCAGGGGTTCTCGCTCGTGCCGCGCTCACCGGACACGCTTGAGGCGACCGTTACGGTCCGCATCAACACGGGCGCCATCTACTTCGCAACAGTGGACGAGAGCCTCGCCATCTGTTCGTTCTTCTCGGGCGTCAAAGGGAACGTGAGCTTCGACAGCGCACGCAACTCGCCCAACACGACGAATCGAATGCGCGCGCAGATCAAGTTCAGCATCGATCAGCGCTTCGACAAGTTGCTCGCTTTCGAGGTGACGTCCATCGACGGCACAGAGATCTGTGGGGCCTCAGGTGCGCCAGGGCAGCCCGACTGCATCGACCCCGGCGATCTCGACATCGACGGTGACAACAACTGCGGCAGCGTGTGGTTGACGGCGGCCAACTGGGGGCCGATCAAGAACACGGTGCTGCGACTCATTTCGGGGCCTTTGCAAGATCAGATCAAGAAGGCGGTCGGTGGGCAGAGCTGCGCCGCGTGCCAGACCGCCGCCGACTGCCCGCCGCGCACCGACGGCAACTCGGCCGCCGTCACGTGCACCGACAACGTCTGCATGTCGGGGGGCAAGTGCGCGCCGCGGTTCCTCGGCATCGAAGGCAAGCTGAGCCTCGCGAGCCTGCTGGGCTCGTTCGGCGCGCCGCCTGACGCCGAGCTCGAGCTGTCGCTGGCTGCGGGCGCGACGGCGCAGGTCAACACCGGCCTCAACTTCGGCACGCGCGTGGGCATCAAGCCGGCGATGGTGTCGAGCTGCGTGCCGCCGCAGGCCGAGCCGCCGATGACGGCGGTGAACTTCCCCGACTTCGATGGCGAAGCGACGCCGGGCTCCGGCTACCACGTGGGCCTCGGCATCTCGTCGAACTTCCTCAACAACGCGTTCTGGGCCGCGCAGCAGGGTGGCGCGCTGTGCCTCAACCTCTCGACCGAGAACGTCGGCCTCATCAACTCGGGCCTGTTCTCGACCTTCCTCCCGTCGCTCGGGAAGCTCGTCACCCGCGACGGCAAAGACGCGCCGATGATGGTCGTGCTGCGGCCCGCGCGCCCGCCGACGGTGGTGATCGGCGAAGGCTCCTACGACCCCGTCACCAAGAAGCCCATCAAGCCGCTGCTGCTGCTGACGATGGCGGACCTCAGCATCGACTTCTACGCGATGCTGGATGATCGCCAGGTGCGGCTCTTCACGCTGACCGCCGACATCTCGCTGCCGCTCTCGCTCATCTTCGAGGGCTGCGACAAGGTGACGCCGGCGCTGGGCGACGTGCGCATGCTGATCGCCAACATCCGCACCGGGAACAGCGAGCTGCTGGCGGAAGACCCGCAGGTGCTCGCGGATCTCGTGCCCGCGGTCATCGGCCTCGCCGAACCGGCGCTGGCCAGCGGCCTCTCGGGCTTCTCGCTGCCGACGCTGGGCGAGTTCAAGCTGAAGGTGAACGAGGCCAAGGGCGTGGGCCGCATCGCCGGCACCGACGCGTTCAACCACCTCGGCATCTACGCCACCCTCATGGGCGTCAACGACTCGTGCGCCGTCAGCGCGCCGCGGCTGTCGGCTTCGATGAAGCGCGTCGTCATGCCCGCGGCCGCCGACATGAAGCTGACCGGCGCGCAGGCGCTGCCCTGGCCGCAGGCGGTGCTCGCCGTCGACGCCGCCGGCAAGCCCGGCACGCCGGAGTACTCGTTCAAGATCGACAACGGCCTGTGGACCGACTTCGCGCCGGTGCAGAACAACGAGCTGCTGGTGACGCACAGCCGGTTGCTGATGCAGGGCCCGCACGTCATTCACGTGCGCGTGCGCACCTCCGAAGATCCGCGCGGCGTGTCGGGCCCGCAGACGGTGCCGTTCCTCGTCGACTGGGACGCGCCCCGCGTGTTCCTGACGCCTGACGCCGCGAACGATCGCCTCGTTGTCGTCGCGCGCGACGCCGTCTCGGAAGAGCGCCTCGAGTTCGCGTACCAGGTCGGCGCCAGCGCGCAGTCGGCGTTCGGCGCCGCGCGCGAGATCTCGCTGTCGGCGGTCGAAGCGCAGGGCGGGGTGACGGTGTTCGCCCGCGACGAATACGGCCACGTCGGCCAGTCGACGTGGAAGGGCACGCAGATCGCGCTGCGCCCCGACGCCGTGGCTGACGTCGCGCCGACCGCCGACATCGCCGCGCCCACCGGCTGTTCGACGGGCGGGGCGGGGCTGTTCCTCCTCGGGCTCGTCGGGCTCCTGCGCCGCCGCAAGCAGTGACGCGCGTCGCTCTGTGCTGCGCGCTGCTCGTCGCGGGCGGCGCCAGCGCTCAATCTCATCGTGGCTCGCTGGGCCTCACCGTCGCCACCGGCGGTGAAGGCCTCACGCTCATCTCCACGAGCACGCAGGTCATGTCCGAGAGCGGCTTCCGCGTGCCCATCGAGCTCGGCGCGACGCTGGGCATCACCGACAAGTCAGAGCTGACGTTGTCGGGGCGCTTCATGCCGGGCGTGTACAGCGTCAGCTTCGTGGGCGCGGCGCTCTTCGCGGGCCTCCGCCAGAGCTTCGGCTACGAGAAGTGGAAGACCTTCTTCGATCTGCAGCTCGCGATTCACGTCGCGCCGGCCTTCACCGCGGGCGCGCGCTTCGCGTTCGGCGTGCAGTACGACTTCCTCGACGTGATGGGCGTGTACGCGGCGCTCGGCGCGCAGCTGGGCGGGGCGCTCGCGCTGCGGCTCTCAGGCGAGCTGATCATCGGCCTGCAGTTCCGCACCTACGTTTTCGAGTGAGTTTTTTTGACCAGCATCAGGCGTGTGCGACCATGTGTGTACATGAACGACAACGCCCGCCTGACCTCGGTTGTTTTCCGCCTGAACCGTGATCGCCTCGAGCAGCTGAAGGACCTCTCGAAGGAGACGCGGATCCGCCAGAGCGAGTACCTCCGTGAGGCGATCACGGACCTGCTTGAGAAGTACGAAGAGAAGCTGAACGACTGAAACGTTCAAGGCTGCTGTCGTGCAGCGCGGGTAGCCCTCTGCTGCGTGGCCGTGGTACCAAACGGCCCCCAACGCGCACTTTCGGAGGGTGGACGCGCACATGGCAGATCAGTGGCTGTTCCGCGAAGGCGACCTGATCCTCGGGCCCGTTCCGGCGCAGCAGATCATCGACAAGCTGTACGCCGGTGAGCTGCTGAGTCAGAGCGAGGTGCAGGCGATGGGGTCGGGCCGCTTCGTGAAAGTGGCCGAGGTGCCCGAGTTCAAGGTGCACGTCGCCAAGGCCGAGGCGAAGCACCGCGTCGACGCCCAGGCGGTGCAGCACCACGCCGACGTCAAGCAGCGCCGCAACCGGGCGCTCGTCATCGGCGCCGTGTCACTGGTGGTGCTCGGCATCATCGTGGCCGTCATCGGCAACTACCTCGCGGTGCACGGCGGCGGAAAGTCGGCCGAAGAGCTCGCGTGGGGCGACATCACCGTCGACGCGCCCACCGTGTCGAAGGCCAAGCGCCGGGAAGACGACGAGCTCGTCGACTACCAGGGCTCGGGCCGCAAGAACCCCACAGGGGTGAAGCAGCCCACCGGCACCACCAACACGCCGCGCGTGCCCACCAACACTGGCAAGCCGTCGCAGGGCAACAGCGATCCCGACGGTATGTCGCTGGGTGAGGTCGACGAAGCTGGCATCAACGCCGTCGTCGCCAAGAACAAGGCCACGCTCATCGGCTGCATCAAGGCGGTCGCCAAGCCGGGCGTGTACATGAAGATCCCCATCGAGTTCTCCATCGCCGACGCCGGGAAGGTCTCGAAGGTGTGGGTCGACAACTCGGATCTCAAGGGTGACGCGACGTTCAACGACTGCCTGCTCAAGGAGCTGCAGAAGTGGCCCTTCAAGCCCGGCCATTCGGGCAACTCGGTCAACCTGTCCTTCAACGTCGGCAAGAAGAGTTGAGGGTTGAAAGACGCGCGCTGCGCTGAGAGAAGCGCGCCGCATGTCGACCGCCGAAGAAGCCATCAGCGCCAAGGCCTCCGCAGTGCCGCCGGGCAGCTTCCGTCACACGGTGCTGCTGGCGGCCAAGCGCTTCAAGTCGTCGTGGGTCGAGCTGGGCAAGCTGCTCACGCAGGTGCGCCACGAAGGGCTGTTCTCCGAGTGGGGCTACGGCAGCTTCGAGGCGTATTGCCTGGCCGAGCTGCGCATCAAGAAGGGCACGGCCGACAAGCTGACGCGCAACTTCAGCTTCCTCGAGAAGCACGAGCCGCAGGTGATGAAGACGCCGGAGCTGGCGGAAGCCGCGCCGGCCTTCGAGGTCGTCGAGGTGCTGGCGCAGGCCGAAGAGCGCGGGCAGCTGTCGGCCAACGAGTACAAGTCGATCCGCGATTCGATCTGGAACCAGGAGAAGCCGACCAGCGAGCTGCGGCGCGACCTGACCGATCGGTTCCCCCCGCCGGAGGTCAAGGTCAGCGACAACGCCGAGGTGAAGCGGCTCTGGAGCCAGACCAAGCGGCTGGTGGCGGAGATCTCGGCGAGCAAGAAGGTGCCGGACGCCGTGAAGGAGCGCGCCGCTGCGCTGGCCGCCGATCTGGAAGAACTGGCGAACGCGAAGGACGCCTGAGAGTTGCAACCGGACCCCACCCCGGCATTACATTTGTCGTAACGCAGCAGGCCCGTTGAGGAGGCAGTCCACGTGAAGAAGGGCGAGCATCAGGTCAACCTCTCATGTTCTTTCTGCGGCAAGTCGCAGCGAGAGGTTCGCAAGCTGATCGCGGGCCCCACGGTCTACATCTGCGACGAGTGCATCAAGCTCTGCAACGACATCATCGCGGAGGAGGCCGAGAAGGAAGACAACAAGCCGGCCGTCAGCCTCCCGACGCCCGTGGAGATCAAGACCTTCCTCGATGACTACGTCATCGGTCAGGACTTCGCGAAGCGGGTCCTCTCGGTCGCCGTCTACAACCACTACAAGCGCATCTATTCGCGCAAGCCCGCCGCGCGCCCGCGCCCGGGAGCGGTGAAGGGCCCCGGCCCCGAAGACGTCGAGCTCTCGAAGTCGAACATCTTGCTCATCGGCCCCACGGGCTCGGGCAAGACGCTGCTGGCGCAGTCGCTGGCGCGCTTCCTCAACGTGCCGTTCACCATCGCCGACGCCACCAGCCTCACCGAGGCCGGCTACGTGGGTGAAGACGTCGAGAACATCATCCAGAACCTGCTGCACAGCGCCGACTACGACGTCGAGAAGGCCGGCCGCGGCATCGTGTACATCGACGAGATCGACAAGATCTCGCGCAAGAACGGCGACACGCCGTCGGCCACCCGCGACGTCGGCGGCGAAGGCGTGCAGCAGGCGCTGCTGAAGATCATCGAAGGCACCCGCGCCAACGTCACCCCGCGCGGCGGCAAGAAGTACAACCAGCAGGAATACATCCAGGTCGACACCTCGAACATCCTCTTCATCTGCGGTGGCGCGTTCCACGGCATCGAGGGCGTCATTCGCCGTCGCGTGGGTGAGAAGGGCCTGGGCTTCGGCGCGAAGATCGACTCGAAGGAAGATCAGTCGGTCGGTGAGCTCCTCGCGCTGGTCGAGCCCGACGACCTCATGCGCTTCGGCATGATCCCCGAGTTCATCGGCCGTCTGCCCATGGTGGCGACGCTCAACGATCTCAAGGAAGACGATCTCGTCACCATTCTCACCGAGCCGAAGAACGCGCTCACCAAGCAGTACCAGAAGCTCTTCGAGATGGAGAAGGTGAAGCTCAGCTTCACCAAGGAGTCGCTGCGCGCGGTCGCGAAGGAAGCGCTGCGGCGGCACTCTGGAGCGCGTGGTCTGCGCGCCATCATGGAAGATGCGATGTTGGAGATCATGTACGACGTGCCCTTCCGCGAAGGCGTGAAGGAGTGCCGCATCACCGACGGTGTCATCTCGAAGAAGGAGCCGCCGCAGGTGATCCTCGAGAAGGAAAAGAAGTCGGCCTGAGCCGCGCCGCACGTGTCGGTGCGGCCGGGTAGGGTGCCTCTCATGTCGCGGCTGGGTCTCTTCGTCTCGCTCGTGTGGATGTCGGCCTGTGCGTGCAGCCAGCGCGCCGCGCCGACTGACGCTGGCGTGTGCGAGTGCCCTGCGCCGATCGTAACAGCCAGCGCGCCCGAGCCCCCGAAGCCCGTCGCGCGCGTTGAACCCTCGACTTCGCGCCATGAGCACGTGCATCCGTTGGCGGTGTGCCCGGCGGAAGGTCGCCTGCCGTTGGACGTCGCGAAGGCGGCCTTCGACGCCCGCGAGTACGAGAAGGCGCTCTCGTGCGCGGCGCAGGCGGCGGCGCTGTCGCCCGGCGACGTCATCGCGCACACCGAGCGCGCCAACGCGCTGGCGCAGCTGACCCGCTCCG
>CAYWON010000157.1:0-16048 GCA_964459885.1 uncultured Archangium sp. | reverse complement strand
TCGACCACTTCGACGCCAGCGTCAGGCACTTCGACGCCGGCGTCGATGACGGGCAGCTCACCGCAGGCCGTCAGCGCGAGTGCCAGCACGCACGCGCCCCACGACACCGGCGCTGGCCCCTCACCCCAACCCTCTCCCCGCCGGGGAGAGGGGGCCTTGTGGTGGTGCAACGTCACGGCTGGATTTCGACCAGCCGCTCGCCGTTCTTGTCTTCAACGCCGAGCAGCACGAGCCCGCCGTTGCCGACCGCGAACTTGATGTTCGTGCACGCGTCGACCGAGTTCACCAGCGTCACCGGCGCGCCGGCGTCGACCACCTGCGTGCCCGAGCCCATGAGCGAGAGCGGCACGCGCTCCACGCGCACCGGGCGGTACTGCATGTTCGAGCGCACCAGCAGACCGTCGGTGCCCACCGCGTCGACCGACGCGATGCCGTCGTTGCCCAGCGAGAGCGCACCGCCCGCCGCGATGGCGAACGACGTGCGACCCGTGAGCGCCGCCGCGTACGTCGAGGGCGGCACAGCGGTCACGAAGTTGGTGAAGCTCTGGTCGATGTCCGCGTGGCCGAGCAGCAGCACGCCGTCCGACGTGGCCGCCGTGTAGCCGCTCGCCCAGTTGCCGGGGAACGTGGCCAGACCGAACGCGCCCTGCGAGTCCAACGCGTAGACGCCCGCCCCCGTCGCGGTGTCGAGGCCGAGGCCGTTCACCAGCCACGTGCCGTTGACGCTGGCCGCCGTGTAGTTGCCGTTCGCCGAGACCCAGCGCGCGCCGGCGTCGGTCGTCTCGTAGAGCAGCACCGCGCCGCCCGTTTCCATGATGCGCGTGTAGCCCGTCAGCAGCTCGGTGCCGTTGGCCGCGAGGTAGCCGCCCGAGAAGCGCACGCCGCCGTCACGATCGTCGGGCGCGATGGTGTTCACCAGGTCAGGCCCCGGCGTCAGCGTCGGGAAGTTGCCGAGCTGCCGCAGCGAGAACGTGTACGTCACCGCGTAGATGCTGCCGTTGGCGACGCGCACCGTGGCCACGTTGCCCGGGAGCGCCGTCGAGCGCGTCACCGTCGCGCCGTTCGCGAGCACCAACGTGCCCAACGCCGCGTCGTGCGTCGCCGTGTCGCACGGGTCACCAGCGTCAGGCGTGCCACCACCCGTCGCCGAGCCACCGCCAGTCGCCGAGCCGCCACCGGTCGCAGTCCCACCGCCCGTCGCAGTCCCACCGCCCGTCGCAGTCCCACCGCCGGTCGCAGTCCCACCGCCGGTCGCAGTTCCACCGCCGGTCGCGGTCCCACCGCCCGTCACAGTCCCGCCGCCGGTGCCAGCGTCGGTCATCTCCATCGGCTCGGGGCAGCCCAACAACGCCACGGCGCACACCGCAGCCAACATCACGTTCAGGTTCTTCACGTCGTCTTCTCCAGCGCGACCCCCTCGGGCCGCAGGTGCTTCGTGAAGAGACGCGGGCGTGACGAGACACTCATCACCCCGCGCTCCCCTCGGAGCGGGTGGACCAACATCGCTGGCCGGTCTTCGGACTCGCAGGCGCGGCCTTGTGAAAAGGCCACCTACTCACCGTCGCTTCCCAGTCGTCACGATGACGACCAGTGCTTCAAAATGACGGCTTTCGTTCCTGCACACCGCTGCGGGGCAGCGCCGGACTCTCACCGGCTTCCCGACACCAACGACGCGGGCGGCTGTAGCGAGGCGCCGCGCACAACGTCAACGACTTTGGGTAAAGGCGTGCCCATGGGACGCATCTTCGAGACCCGCAAGCACACGATGTTCGCGCGCTGGAACAAGATGGCGAAGGCCTTCACGCGCGTGACGAAGGAGATCACCATCGCGGTGAAGGCCGGCGGCACCAGCCCCGAGTCGAACCCCGCGTTGCGCCGCGCCATCCAGAACGCGCGCGCCGTCAACATGCCGAAGGACAAGGTCGACACCGCCATCAAGCGCGCGAGCGGCCAGGACCAGAAGGCCTACGAGATCATCGTGTACGAGGGCTACGCGCCGCACGGCGTGCCGGTCATCGTCGAGACCGCCACCGACAACGTGGTGCGCACCGTCGCCAACGTGCGCATGCACTTCAAGGACTGGGGCGGCAACATGGGCAACTCGGGCGCGGTGGCCTTCATGTTCAAGCGCATGGGCGTCTTCCGGTTGGACCCCGCAGGCATCGACGGCGACACGCTCGAGCTCGACCTCATCGACCACGGCCTGCAGGAGCTCGGCGAAGGCGCGGGCGAAAAAGGCGAGAAGCAGCTCATCATCCGCTGCGATTTCACCGATTTCGGCAAGCTGCAGTCGGCGCTCGAAGAGCGGAAGCTCAACGTGCTGTCGACCTCGTCAGAGTACGTGGCGCAGACGCCGGTCGACCTGCCCGACGACAAGGCGCAAGAGGTGCTGAAGATGGTCGACGCCCTCGAGCAGGACGACGACGTGCAGCACGTCTTTCACGCGCTGGCGTGACGTTCAGCGCGGCTGCGGCAACGCGGCGAAGGCCACGAGGTCAGCGGCGAGCGTGACGTTGGCAACCACTTCGGGGTGCTGTTTGGGCAGCTTGCGCACCTCGTCGGCCGCCTCTTCGAGCGTGCGTATCACGCGCATGTTCTCGGGGTTGAGCAGGCTGAGCGCCGCGAGGAACGTGCGCGCGATGATGGCGCCGAGGCCGCGCGTCTGCACCACCACGAAGTTGCCGATGCGCTGACCGCTCAGGAAGTCTGACGTGCGCTTGAGCCGCTCGCGGATCTCCGGCGGCGGGTTCTTTGACGCGCCCATCACCACCGACACCAACGTCACCTGGCCGTACTTCTGCGCCAGCGCCGTCTGATGACGCTCGAGCATGTCGAGCGCTTCGACGGTCAGCTCGCTGTACCAGGACGTGACGAACACCGGGCCCACGTGCCCCACTCGAGCCTCGGGACGCTCTTCAAGAATCGTGACGGCCATTGCCTCGCCACCATCGCCGATGGAGGCAAATCTGCCAATGATTCCGCTGGGGTGGGTGTCTCAGGACTGCGTCGCTGGCTGACGCGCGAAAGCGGACAGCGCGTCCACAAGGCCGGCGTCGTCGAGCAAGCTCGCGTGTTGGTTCGGCAGCGCGCGCACGCGGTCGACGCCCTCGGCGATGGTCTTCACCACCTGCATGTTGGCGGAGCTGATCAGACTCGCGCCCGCGATGAAGGTGCGCGCGATGATGGCGCCCAGGCCGCGCTCGAGGATGACGATGACGGTGCCGCGGCTCGAGCCCCGCAGCGTGGGCTCGCTGCGCTTGAGCCATTCCTGCGCTTCCGGGCCCGGCGCCTTGTGGATCTTCACCGTGATGGACAGGTTGGTGATGGGCCCGTACTGCTTCGCGAGCTCCAGCTGGTGCTTCTCGAGCGCCTCCAGCGCGCGCAGCGTCGCCTGCGAGTACCAGACGCCCACCAACAGCGGCCCCACATGCCCCAACCTCGCCTCGGGGAAACGCTCCAACGCTCTCACCACGCTCACGCGGCGCAGCTGACCACAGCCCGTGCGCGTCCGCTCACTTGACAGGTGCATCCGTTATGACGGACATTGCGTTTGTCCGCTGTAGCAGACATTCATCCGCTTCAAGGAGTCACCCATGAGCGCCGCCGCCGTCATCGACCTCGAGACCTTCCGCCAGCAGCGCCGCGAGAAGGCGAGCGCGCCCGCGCCGACGACGCAGCTGGCGTGGCAGCCGGTGTGGGTGTGGTTCTGGGTGCCGGTGCGCTGAGGCCCTGACGTGAAGCGCCCCGTCGCCAGAGTCGACGACGCCGAGTCGCTGCCCGCGGTGGTGGGCCGCAGCCTGCGCAAGCTGCGCACGCAGCGCGGGCTGTCGCTGGAGCGGCTGGCGGTGGCGTCGGGCGTGAGCCGGGCGATGTTGAGTCAGATTGAGCTGGGGCAGAGCGCGCCGACCATCAACTCGGTGTGGAAGATCACCAAGGCGCTCGAGGTGCCGTTCTCGGCGCTGGTGGGCCAGACGGGCCGCGCCGCAGCGGTGCTCAAGAAGAACGACGCGAAGGTGCTGACGTCGCGCGACGGCGCGTTCACCTCGCGGGCCTTGTTCCCTTTCGGAGGCGAGCGCAGCACGGAGTTCTACGAATTGACGCTGAAGCCCGGCGGCACCGAAGCCGCCGACGCGCACGCGCCGGGCACCACCGAGAACCTCGTGGTGCACGCGGGGCGGCTCGAGCTGACGGTGCGCGGTGAGACGCACGCGCTGGGCGAAGGCGACGCGGTGCACTTCACTGCCGACGTGCCGCACACGTACCGCAACCCGGGCGACGTGCCGGCGACGGTGTTTCTGGTGATGACGTACACGGCCGCGCGCAGCGGCTGACGAGACTTTTCCAAAGGCGCGTGGCGACACGCGCGAAGCTGGCCCGCGTCATCTGTGAGGGGATGACGCGGGCCGCTTTTTTCCCTCAGCGCTGCAGCGTCGTGAGCCACGCCTCGATGGCTTCGGTCGAGGCGCCGGTCTGTCTACGCAGCACGTGCACGATGTCTTCGTGCGCCTTGCCGGCGTTGAGCAGGTTGAGCGCGTACTCGCGCTCGCCGTCGAGCGCGTTGCCGGCGACCGCGGCCTGACCCGGCAGCGTCATCGCCCACACCGCGTTGCCGAGGTTGTTGGCCAGCAACAACCAGTTCACGAAGAAGCTGACCATGCCCCACCAGCCGAACAGCACGGTGTGACCGGTCATGCGCGTGAAGAGCTCGAGCCCACACGAGCGACACAGGGTGCCGCCGTCTGACTCCAGCCTGAACATGATGATGAGGCCGGTGTTCTTGAAGAACTTGAGCGAAGCCGACGGCTCGGCGCGGCCGCAGGCCTCACAGCGCGAGGCCGACTTGAGCCAGCCGCGCACGCGGGCGAGCCGCACCCCGACGATGGTCGTCACCACGAGAACCGCCAACACCAGCGCGTGCTGCATGCGCCGGGGGCTTAACAGGTCGAGGTGACGCGCACCGACTACGCGGTGGGCGGCGGCAGCGCGACGAAGGCCTCCAGCTTCGCGGCCAGCTGCGCGTCGTTGATGACCTCGAGGTCCTGGCCCGGCAGCGCCTTCACGCGGTCGGTCGCCTCGGCCATGGTCTTCACCACCTGCATCACGTTGGTGCTGATGAGGCTCGCCGCCGCGAGGAACGTGCGCACCACGATGGCCGCCAGCCCGCGCTCCAGCACCACGATGACCGAGCCGCGGGTCATCGCCTTGAACGCGGCGTCAGACTCCTTGAGCCACGCGGTGACGTCGGGCTCGGGCGCCTTGGGCACCTTCACCGCCACCGAGAGGCTCGTCATCATCGTGTAGCGGCCGATGAGCCCGCGCTGCTGCTCGGCCATGGCCTTCACGCCTCGCAACGTCGCCTGGTCGTACCAGACAGACACCAACACGGGACCAACGTGGCCGATGCGCACTTCGGGGAACGACGCGAGCTCTGTGACGGACATCGAGCGCGCCGAGTAGCACGAAGCCCTCACCGCGCTGCAGTGGGGATTCACCACATGTCGCGAGAACGCGTCAGCAGCCGACGAATTTGCGCAGCGACGGCAGCAGCACACCGAGGTCGCGCGTGCGCGGCGTGGCGAACAGCGCGCCCGTCACCACGTCGTTGATGCCGCCCACCAACGCGCGCCGCACCAGCGGGTCTCTCGACGTGTGGCTGAACACCACCTCGGCGAACTGGCGGTTCACCCGCTCGCGCGCCGCGAGGCTCTTCGTGCCTGCGCCCATCACCTCGACGATGAACGCGCGCGCCATGGTGAGGTCGCGCGACAAGACGTCGAGGTACCGCGTCAGCTGCGCGACGGTGCGACCTTTCCGACCCGCGGCTTCACCGGTCTCGACGAGGTCCGCCACCATGCGCGCGGCGAACTCCTCGTAGGCGGCGATGAAGGCCTCTTCCTTGTCGGTGAAGTGCTCGTAGAACGCCTTTCGCGACACGCCCGCGCGCTCGATGACGTGCGCCACGTTCGCCACCACGTAGCCGCGCTGCCCGACCTCGTGGGCGACCGCCTCCAACAGGCGCCAGCGCTGCGAGTCACGGGCTTCGCGACGGGTGGTGGGCGCTCGCTTCATACGCGCTCCTTGCCACGCGCCCACGCCGGGCCCTATGGTGATTTCAGAAACACTCGTGTTTCCCAAACAACAAGGACCGTCGACATGAAGATTCAGGGAACCCGCCCCACCACCGCCGCTGCGCCGCCGCCGATGACGACGAAGCCGGCAGAGCCCCAGGCGACCACGCCCGGCGGGTGGTCAGCGAAGGCGAGCGGTGCCGGAGCCGTGAGCGGCGGCGCGCAGGAAGCGAAGACCCGCGCGGCGGCAGAGGCGTTCTTCAAGGCGTTCGGCCAGAAGGACCTCAAGGCCCTCGAGGCCGCCTACGCGCCCGACGTGAAGTTCAAGGACGACATGTTCACGCTCAGCAAGCGCGAGAGCGTCATGAAGATGTGGACCGGCGCGCCCCCGTTCAAGACCTTCGACGCGGAGGTGCTCGAGGTGAAGGGCAACACCGTGAAGGCCCGGTGGACGTGTGAGTACGAGATGTTCGGCAAGCCCGTGCGCAATGAGATCGAATCGACGCTGACCTTCGACGCGCAGGGGCGCATCACCAGCCAGCAGGAGCACTGGGACACGCAGAAGTGGATGAGCCAGGCGCTGCCCGTGGTGCCGAAGTGGGCGCAGGGCGCGGTGTACGCGGTGCTGCGGCCGTTCATGAGCTGGAAGATGGGCGGGTGACGCGCGGCCGCTCGTGAGGCGCGGCCCCTCACCCCAACCCTCTCCCCGCTGACGCAGGGAGAGGGGGACTGCTCTCGTCACCTGCTGCCAGAAACAACGACGCCAGAAACGACGACGCCTTGTCTCCTGTCGGCGTCGTCGCGGCGAGTCTTCCGCTTCGCTTCAGACTCGCTCGTCTGGCGATACAGCCCGCCAGAAACGACGACGCCTTGTCCCTTGTCGGCGTCGTCGCGGCGAGTCTTCCGCTTCGCTTCAGACTCGCTCGTCTGGCGATACAGCCCGCCAGAAACGACGACGCCTTGGGGGTCTCGTGAGGGAGAGGCCCCAAGGCGCGCGCACTGCGTAAAGCGATTTCAGCGATTCACTTCATGCACAACATCATCGGCATGCCGTTCATCATCATCATGCAGGGCATGCCCATCGCCATCATCGAGTTCATCGCGTCGCAGCACTCACGCATCATGTCCATCGACATGCCTTCCATCGGCATCATCTTGCACATCATGCCGTCCTTCCCCATCTCGCAGGTCATCTTGGCCATCATGGGGCGCATCATCGGCATCATCATCGGCATGCCCATGCCCATCATGCCGTTCATCATCGGCATGCCCATCATGTTGCCCATCATCGGCATCATCTGACCCATGCCCATCATCATCGGGTTCATCATGGGCATCGAGCCGCCCGACATCCCGTTCATCATCGGCATCTGGTTCATCATCGGCATCTGCATGGCGTTCATCATGTGAAGGCTCCGGGGCTGCGTGGCGAAGTGAAGTGAGCTGCTGAGAAGACGCAGCGACTCTTAAGACCTCGCCAAGCGCCCCCTCAAGATGCCGGACGACGCGACGTGTCGTTTCCTCCACCCTTGCGGACACGCCGTCATGCGGAGCGGACGCAGCCTTCGTCAGCGCGCGCGGTCGCTCAGCCGCGGCAACCCCGCGAGGAAGGGCCGCAAGAGCGCCGTGCGCCCGTCGGGCCGCCACACCGCCGTGACGCGCAGGTCGTTCTCGAAGCCCGAGATGCGCTTCATCACCGCGCCGCGCGCGCCGTCGATGACGTAGCTGCCCACCACGAAGCAACCGAGGCCCTGCAGCACCAACGGCACGCCGTGGTGCGGCTGTTGAATGTGGTGCACCACGCGCGGTCTCACGCCGCCGTGCGTGAGCAACCCCGTCAGGAAATCGTAGGCGTGGGGGTTCAAGTCGCGCGCGAAGAGGATGAGCGGCTCGCGGCGCAGCAGCTCGAGCGGCACGTCGCGCAGCGCCGCGAACGGGTGGCCCTTCGGCACCCACACCGCCCAGTGGCCACGCACCACCTCGCGCTTCACGAGGTCGTCGACCCGCAGTGTCGGTGACAACCCGAAGCCGATGTCGATGCGCCCTTCCCGCACCGCGGTCGGCGTCTCGGCGGGTGGCATCTCGAGCAGCTCGACCAGCACGTCGGGCCGCGCGCGTTGCAGCGACTGGATGGCCGGCGGAAGAAAGGTGTGGCTGATGTAGTGCATCTGACCCACGCGCAGCGTCTTCTCGCGGAGCCCCCCAGCGCGCCGTGCTGACTCGAGCGCATCATCGAGCTGCTGCAGCGGCGACTGCGTCTCGTCACGCAGCGTCTCACCGGCGAGCGTCAACTTCACCACGCGGCGGTCGCGCTCGAACAAGCGCACGCCGAGGTCGGCCTCGAGGCGCGCGATGTGCTGCGAGAGCGCCGGCTGGGTCAGCCCCACCCTCTCGGCCGCGCGACGGAAGTGCAGCAGCTCGGCAACCGCATGGAAGGACTTGAGGAGTTTCAGCTCCATCGCGCGTTGATAACGAAATCAAATCACAGTCGCACGAACTTGCATCACAACTCCGGGCGGCCTCGGCGCATCTGTGCGTCGCCTGCTGGCACTGCAGGCGCCACCTCCGAAAGGTTGTTCGAGCATGTGGTTGGTCCGGCTGGCGCTCTCGCGCCCGTACACTTTTGTGGTGCTCGCGCTCTTGCTCGTGGTGGGCGGCGTCAGCGTCATTCGCCGCACGCCGACGGACCTGTTCCCCAACGTCGACATCCCCGTCATCAACGCGGTGTGGAGCTACCAGGGCCTCTCGGCGCAGCAGATGGAGCAGCAGATCACCCTGTTCAGCGAGTTCTCGCTGGCGGGCAACGTGTCGGGCATCAAGAAGATCGAGTCGACCAGCTTCGACGGCGTCGCGGTCATCCGCATGGAGCTGCACGAAGGTGAAGACGTCGGCGCCGCCACCGCGCAGGTGACGGCCGCGTCACAGACGATTCTGCGACGCATGCCGCCGGGCACGCAGCCGCCGGTCATCGTGCGCAGCTCAGCCACCAGCGTGCCGATTCTGCAGATCGCCGCGACCAGCGACACCGCGAGCGAAGCGGAGATCTTCGACTTCGTGAACCTGCGCGTGCGCAGCGCGATGTCGGCGGTGCGTGGCACGCGGTTTCCGCTGCCGATGGGCGGCAAGACCAGGCAGATCGTCGTCGACGTCGACCCGGATCAACTCAAGGCGCGCGGGCTGTCGGTCAACGAGGTGGCGTCGGCGGTCGCGCAGCAGAACCTCACGTTGCCCACCGGCAGCGCCAAGCTGGGCGACACCGAGTTTCGCGTCAGCACCAACGCGAGCCCCGAGGTCATCGACAGCATCAACGAGTTGCCCATTCGCCTGAAGGACGGCTCGGTCATCCGCGTGCGTGACGTGGCGTTCGCGCACGACGGGTTTGCGCCCCAGACCACCATCGCGCGCTTCGACGGAAACCGCGCGGTGGTGCTGTCGGTCTTGAAGACGGGCGACGCGTCGACCATCGCGGTGGCCAACGAGGTGAAAGGCATGCTGCCCGGGCTGCAGGCCTCGGCGCCGTCGGGCCTCAAGCTGACGATGCTGGCCGACGAGTCTCAGTTCGTGGTGCGCAGCATCGAGTCGCTGCTGATGGAGGGCCTCATCGCCACGCTGCTGACGGCGACGATGATCCTCATCTTCCTCGGGAGCTGGCGGAGCACGCTCATCATCTTCATCTCCATTCCGCTCTCGATTCTCTCGACGCTGGTCATCATGAGGGCGCTCGGCCACACCATCAACACCATGGTGCTGGGCGGGCTCGCGCTGGCCGTCGGCATCCTCGTCGACGACGCCACGGTGGAGATCGAGAACATCCACCGCAACCTGGCGATGGGGAAACCGCTCACGCGCGCCATCCTCGACGGCGCACGACAGGTGGCCATCCCCGCGCTGGTGGCGGCCTTGTCCATCGCGCTCGTCTTCGCGGCCGTCTTTTTCCTTGAAGGGCCGGCGAAGTACCTGTTCGTGCCCATGGGGCTGGCGGTCGGCCTCTCGGTGCTGTCGTCGTACCTGCTCTCGCGCACCATCGTGCCGACGCTGGTGAAGTACCTCATCGCCAACGAGACGCACGGCGGCGACGGCTGGTTCGCGCGGCTGCACCACGGCTTCGAGGTGCGCTTCGAGAAGTTCCGCCTCGGCTACGTGGCGCTGCTCGAAAACGCGCTCGCCAACCGCGGCACGGTGCTGGTGCTCTTCGGCGTGGCGGTGGCCTTCGCGGGCGCGCTCGCCACGCGCGTCGGTGAAGACTTCTTTCCCCGCGTCGACGGCGGGCAGCTGCGCCTGCACGTGAGCGCGCCGGCCGGCACGCGCCTCGAAGAGACCGAGCGGCACTTCGCCCGCGTGGAAGACGCGATTCGTGAGCTGGTGCCCGCAGACGAGCTGGAGCTGCTCTTGGCGCAGATCGGCCTGCCCTCGGGCTACTCGCTCGCGGTGAGCGACAGCACCAACACCTCGTCGAGCGACGGCGAGCTGCTGGTGCGCTTCAAGCCGCAGCGCACGAAGTCGACCACCGAGTACCAGCAGCTGCTGCGCGAGCAGCTGGCCGAGCGCTTCCCCGAGCTGACGTTCTATTTCGCGCCCGGCGACATCGTGACGCAGGTCATCAACTTCGGCCTGCCGTCACCCATCTCTGTGCAGATTACGGGCGCCAAGCGCAACGACACGCTGGCCGCCGCGCGCAAGGTGGTCAGCCAGCTGCAGCGCGTGCCCGGCATCGTCGACGTGCGGCTGCACCAGGTGTTGGACGCGCCGCGCCTGCACCTCGACGTCGACCGCCAGCGCGCCGCCAGCGTGGGTCTGTCGCTGCGTGACGTCGCCAACGACGTGCTGCTCACCGTCAGCTCGAGCGCGCAGGTGGCGCCCAACTTCTGGACCGACCCGGTCACGCTCAACAGCTACCCGGTGGTGGTGCAGACGCCGGAGGTGCGCGTGGACAGCGTCGACGCGCTCTCGGGCCTCGGCCTCTCGTCGCCGCGCGGCGTGCAGCTGCTCGGCGACCTCGCCACGCTGCAGAGAAAGACGACGCCGGTCTTCACTTCACACCTCGAGGTGCAGCCCACCTACGAGGTGCGCGCCGACGTGGCGTGGCTGGACCTCGGCAGCGTCGCGGGCGCGGTCGAGCAGATCGCCAACGACGTGCGGCCCACGCTGCCACCGGGCTCGAAGGTCTTCGTGCGCGGCCA
Organism: uncultured Archangium sp.; assembly: GCA_964459885.1. Classification (GTDB taxonomy): domain Bacteria; phylum Myxococcota; class Myxococcia; order Myxococcales; family Myxococcaceae; genus Archangium_A. The sequence goes on along the minus strand of CAYWON010000157.1, from coordinate 4,800 downwards.
GGTCGACGGCATGCGGCAGGCGTTCGGCGGCTTGTTCGTCGGCTTGGCCCTCGCGGTGTTGCTCGTCTACGGGCTCATGGTCATCAACTTCCAGTCGTGGCTCGACCCGTTCGTGATGCTGCTCGCGTTGCCCGGCGCCGCGGTGGGCATCGTGACCTCGCTCTTCCTCACCGGCACCACGTTCAGCGTGTCGTCGTTGATGGGCGCGGTGATGTCCATCGGCGTGGCGACGGCCAACTCGACGCTGCTGGTCAGCTTCGCGAACGAAGCGCGGCTGGCAGGCAAGCTGACGGCCATCGAAGCGGCGCTCGAAGCCGGTCGCACGCGGCTGCGCCCCGTCATCATGACGGCGATGGCCATGGTGCTGGGCATGCTGCCCATGGCGCTCAACCACGGTGAAGGCGGCGAGCAGAACGCGGCGCTGGCCCGCGCGGTCATCGGCGGGTTGTTCGGCGCGACGACGGCGACGCTGTTCCTCGTGCCCGTCATGTACTCGGTGCTGAAGCGGCACGTCGTCGCCGCCACCGTCGATCCGGATCTCGCGGAGCCTGAGCCCGCGGCCGAAGGAGCCTGAAGTCATGAAGAAGATGCTCATCGTTCTCGTGGTGGCGCTGGTGGCGACCGGCGCGTGGCGCTTCTCGAAGCAGCGCGAGGCGCGCGCGATGGCCAGCCGGGAGCAAGGCGCGCCGCCGGTGCGCGTGGCGAGCCCGGTGGCCGCGGCGAAGGAGCTGAAGGTGTCGCTGCCCGGCTCGGTGCGGCCCAAAGACCAGGTCACGCTCTACGCGCGGTCGAACGGCTTCTTGCGGCATGTGTTGGTCGACCTCGGCGACGTGGTGAAGAAGGACCAGGTGCTGGCGCGCATCGACGCGCCGGACCTCGGCGCCAGCCTCGCGCAGACCAACGCGCGACTCGCGCAGGCGAACGCGGCGCTGGCGTTGGTGGCCGCGCAGCACGAGCGCACGCTGGCCCTGGGCAAGACCGGGAACCTGTCGGCGCAAGACATCGACGCGTCGGCGCTGCGGCTGCGCGCCGCCGAGAGCGAGAAGGCGCTGGCGACGGCCGAGCACGAGCGGCTGTCGGCGCTGGTGGGCTACCTGACGGTGAAGGCGCCGTTCGACGGCACCATCAACCGCCGCTACGTCGACGACGGCGCGCTGGTGTCGTCGGAGCGCACCGCGCTGTTCGACCTGGCGACGACGGGCAATCTGCAGATCGACGTCGACGTGCCGCAGTGGGCGGCGACGCAGGTGAAGGCGGGCCTCGTGGCCAACGTCACGGCGAGCCAGCAGCAGTTCACGGCCACGGTGATGCGCACCGCGGGCGCGCTCGACGCGACGCTCCGCACGCTGCGCACCGAGCTCAAGCCGCAGGACGGCGCGATGCTGCTGCCGGGCGCGTACGTCACGGTGAACTTCCAGGTGCCGCGCGACGAGCCGGTGCTGCAGCTGCCGAGCTCTTCGGTGGCCATGCGCGGCGGCGTGCCGTCGGTGGCGGTGGTCGGCGCGGGCGATGCGCTGCGCTACGTGCCGGTGAAGATCGTCCGCGAGCTGGGCCGCGACGTCGAGGTGCTGGGCGACGTGCCCGCCGACGCGCGCGTGGCGCTCTACCCGCCGGCGTCGCTCAACGACGGCGACGTGGTGCGGCCGGTGATGCCCGAAGAAAAGAAGGTCTCGCAGGTGCTGCGATGACCATGTTCATGAGGTGCGGAGCGGGCGGCGTCGCAGTGGACAGTGCCAGCGCTGCGCCGTGCGCTCGCTCCGTCGCCTCGCCATGGAGTCTCACATGATGCTCACGTCTCTCTTCACGCTGGCGGTCGCCGCGCAGCCCATGCGCTTCGAAGACGCGGTTCAGCGCGCGCTCGAACACCACCCGACGATGAAGCTGGCGCGCGCCGACACCGAGCGTGCGTTGGGTCAGCTGGAGCAGGCGCGCTCGGCGTCGTTGCCGTACCTCGGCGTCAACGCAGTGGGCACGCAGCTCGACGCCGACCGCGTGTTGAACGATCGCGTCATCTCGGCGGCGACGCAGGTAGCCGCCAACGTCCAGCTGCAGGTGCCGCTCATCGTGCCCAACCGCTGGGCCGCGTGGCGTCGCGCGGGCGCGGCGTACGACGCGACGAAGGTGACGGTGAATGACTACCGCCGGCTGGTGGCCGTGGCCGCGGGCCGTTCGTGGTTGCAGGTGCTGGCGCAGCAGCGCGTGGTGGACGCCGCGCAGCGCTCGCTCGACGTGGCCAACGCGCATCTGCAGTACGCGACCGACCGGCACACGGCGGGCATCGGCAGCGAGCTCGACAAGATCCGCGCGGCGCAGGAAGTGGCCGTGGCTCGGCAACAGCTCGCGACGGCGACGGGCAATCTGAAGCGCCTGCAGGAGCTGCTCGGCGTGTCGCTGGGCCTCGACGAGCCGGTGTCGGCCATCGATGAAGAGCCGGCGCTGGCGGTGAAGGAGCAGGTCGACGAGAGCGCGAAGGAGCGCACCGACGTGGTGGCGGCGCGGGCGCGCGTGGAGGCTGCTGAGGTGGCCACGTCGTGGGACTGGAGCGACTACACGCCGCTGCTGACGGCCATCGTGCAGCCCGGGTATCAGAACCCGCCGACGCTGACGGTGCCGCTGTGGAGCTTCCAGGCGCAGCTGGTGCTGACGATTCCGCTCTACGAGGGACATCTGCGGTGGGGTCAGCAACGCGAGCGTCGCGCGAACGAGCTGGCCGCGAAGTCGCAGCTGGAGAACCTGCAGCGGCAGGCGTCGGCGGAGGTGCGCGCGGCGCTGGCGCAGGTGTCACAGGCCGATGAAGCGCTGAGCGCGGCGCGCGACGCCTCGACGCAGGCGCGGCGCACGCTGGAGTTGTCGCAGCAGGCGTTCAAGGCCGGCGCGTCGACCAACATCGAGGTGGTGGACGCGGAGCGCCGTGCGCGTGACGCCGAGACGGCCGTGGCGCTCGCGGAAGACGCGTCGCGGCAGGCGCGACTGGAAGTGCTGGCGGCGAGCGGCCGGTTCCCCGCGACGGAAGCGCGCAAGGAGTAGCGAAGTCGGACGGCGCGGCGCTCAGAAGCCTCAACGGAAGCGGTCGTGAAGGTTCTGGCGCAGCCCACGACGAGCCAGGCCCTCGGCACGCCGCGAAGTCGGTTCGAGTGAGCTGGCAGTCGAAAACCACCGCCTTCGCTCAAATAAACGGCTGCCAGTTCCCCCCCCTGCCACACGGTGCAAGTGCGCTGACTTCACGACGAGGTCGCGGGGCACGTTGGCGTCGTGCACTGCAGCGTGTGACGCGCGCACACCGCGCCCATCGAGGCTGCGTGCGCGGCGGTATTCCTCGCGCGGGTTCGTCCCCGCTCGCCTGAGGGCGTGGTCGGTGGGTGGCGTTGACGTCGCTGCCTTGAGGGAATCGGTCGTGGAGGATTGCTGCGCAGCCCACGACGAGACAGGCCTCGGCACGCCGAGGTCGCGGGGCGCGTCGGCGTCGAGCACTGCGCCGTGTGAACAGTCCTCACCGCCTCGATCAAGGCGTCGTAAGCCGTAAACCCGAGACTCATTGTTCCGACGCGCGCGCTTCTGGTGCGTTCGCCCCATGACTCGCCTCGCTCCGCTGCTCCTGGCGCTGACGTTCATGGGCTGTCCTGAAACACCACCTGTCGTCGTCGACGGCGGAAGCGGCGGAGGCTCCGGAACCGGCGGCGGCACTGCTACCGGTGGAGGTGCTGGCGGCGGCGGCACCGTCACCCAGACCCCGGTGCGTGCCGATGTCGTCACCACGTCCGGCCGCATGCAGGGCGGCACGTTCACCCTCGACGCCCAGCTCGGCGGCGCGCAGCCATCAGCGCCCGCGCAGCAGGGCACCACGAAGCTCACTCCCGCCGTCGCTCCCTGAGGACCACCCATGCACGTTCGAACCCTCGCGGTCGTCTCGCTGCTCGTCGTCCCCTGCGCGTTGGCGCAAGCAGTGCCTCAACGCATCGCCTTCACCGGCAACCTGCGCAGCAACGGCGCGCCGGTGACGGGCGCGCACACCTTCGTGTTCTCGCTCTTCGACGCTGACACCGGCGGCACCTCGGCGTGGTCCGAGACGCACGTGGGACTCACCGCCAGCGAAGGCCTCGTGCACGCGCAGCTCGGCACGACCACGGCGCTCACTCCGTCGGTGCTGACGGGCGCGCCGCTGTGGCTCGAGATCAGCATCGACGGCGAGGTGCTCAGCCCGCGCCTCGCGCTGGCATCGGCGCCGTACGCGATTCGCGCCAGTGAGGCCGACACCGTGGGCGGCCTGCACGCGAGCGATCTGCAGCGGCGCATCACCGGCACGTGCACCTCGGGCGCCGTGGTGGGCATCAACGCCGACGGCACGCTCTTCTGCGCGACGCCAGCCCAGGGCCTCTCGTCGCTGTGGACACACAGCGCCTCGGGCATCGCCGTCAACAACAACACCGGCAACGGCTCCGGTGAGGTCGCGCTGGTGTCGTGCCCCGCGGGCGCAGTACTCGGCTCGACGGGCAGCGGCTGGGCGTGTCAGTCGTTGTTCAGCGCTGACGGCGGCGTGGGCACCAGCGTCACGGCGGGTGTCGGCCTTGAGGTCGGCAGCAACGGCGCCCTCTCCATCGCGACCGGCGGCGTCACCAACTCGATGCTCGCGAACGAGTCGCTCAGCGTGGTCGTCGGCAGCGGGCTCGTGGGTGGCGGCAACGTCAGCCTCGGCGGCTCGACGACCGTGGGCCTCGCGACGTGCCCGTCAGGCCAGGTGCTGGTGTCGAACGGCACGGGCTGGAGCTGTCAGCTCATCGGCGGCGGCTCGCTCGGCGGCGG
>CAYWON010000156.1:0-16407 GCA_964459885.1 uncultured Archangium sp. | reverse complement strand
GCGATGATGCCGCCCATCACCATCAGCAGGCCGGGGTAGAGCAAGACGGGCAGCAGCACCGTCAGCAGCAGCGTGCGGCGATCGCGCACCACGTCCAGTAGCTCCTTGCCCAACAGCAGCCGCCACGCGCTCACGACGTCACTCCCGCGAAGAACAGGAACGCGTCGGTCAAGGACGCACGCCCGCTCTGCGCGAGCAGCGCGTCGGCCGTGCCGCGCGCCACCACCTTGCCGCCGCACATGAAGACCAGCCGCGTGCAGAGGTGCTGCGCCTCTTCCATGCGGTGCGTCGAGAACAAGACGGCCTTGCCGCGCGCCTTCGCCCGGCGCACGAGCTCGAGGATGTCGCGCGACGCCACCGGGTCGAGCGTCGCGGTGGGCTCGTCCAGCACGTACGCGTCGGGGTCGTGGACCACCGCGCGGGCGATGGAAATTCGCTGCTTCTGGCCGCTCGACAGCGCGCCGCAGCGCTTGTCGAGGAAGGGCGTCAGCTCCAGCTCTCCTGTCACCTCGTCGATGCGGCGGCGCAGCGTGGCGTCGTCGAGCCCCTGCAGCCGGCCGAACGTCGTCAGCACCTCGCGCCCCGTCAGCCGCTCGTAGAGCCCGGTGCTGGACGTCAAGAAGCCCAGACGACGTCGCGCCTCGAGCGGCGCGGTGGCCACTTCGAAGCCTGCGATGCGCGCGCGGCCCGACACCGGCGTCAGCAACCCAGCCAGCACCCGCAGCGTCGTGGTCTTGCCGGCGCCGTTGGGGCCCAGCAACCCGACGACCTCACCCGCGTCGACGTGAAAGCTGACGCCGTCGACGGCGCGCGACGCGCCGAAGTCGCGCACGATGGACTCGACCTCGATGACGGGGGCCATGCGTTGAAGCTCAGCGCATGAAGTTCATGAAGGGCTCGCCGCCGGGCTGCGCCACGTTCAGCTTGAGGCCCATGGGCGCGTTGCCCCACGCGACGCCGTCGATGGCGTTCTCGCGGATGACGAAGTCGACCGCGTAGTTCCCTTCGGGCACGCGCACCGTGTAGTTGTCCTGGCCGCCGTTGAAGCCCCACTCGAAGTACTGGAAGTCCTGCTGACGCTGCATGCGCAGGCCGACCTCCGGGCCGCCGATGGTGTCGCGCACCACTTCGCCGCCGACGCGCAGCGGGCCCGAGATCTCGATGGTGTTGTATTGAATCTCGACGTTGTTGTCGGTCTGCAGCGGCACGCGCGCGTACATGCGCTGACGGCCCGTCGCGTACGTGGGGTACGTGTCGCGGTTGATGGTGAAGAACACCTCGTAGTCGCCCTTCGGCACCCGCACCTCGAACGCGCCGTCGGCGCCCGGCAGCACGGTGTACGTGAACCAGCTCCACTGACCTTCCATGGCGCGGTTGCGCAGCGTCAGCACGCCGACGTTGCGGTTCGGCACGGGCGTCTGGCCGTCGATGGTGATGCGGCCGGTCAGCTTCGAGGTCTCGAGCTCGATGGGCATCGCCGTGTCGTCGTAGTGCTCGTAGAAGCGGTTGACGACCCAGAAGCCCGACGCGAGGCCCGGCGAGAGCCCTTCGTCGACGCTGAGCGCCACGAAGTACAGGCCCGGGAACGCCTTGATGTTGAACGACGAGGTCTCCATGGGCACCTCGTAGAGAACGAACGCGCCGGTCTGCGTCGAGTTGGCGACCGAGTACATGTACAGCTGGAAGTTGTAGTGCGGGTTCGGCGTCGGCGGCACGCCGTCGATGAGGATGCCGCCTTCGATGTTCTTGGTGAGGAAGTGCGCCGTCAGCTTCTGGTCGCTGTTCAGATCGACGCCGCCCCGCAGGAACTTGCTGAAGATGCGCGACGGGTACGTGCGGTTGGGCGCGCCCAGGAAATCGAAGGTGATGCCGTACGTGCCGCGCGGCACGAGTGAGGTGATGCTCGGCACGCCGCCTTCGTGGTGCGAGAACACTGACGGCTCGTTGTCACCGGGCCGCGCGTAGGTGAACGAGAAGTCGGCGCCGGGGCGACCATCGGGCAGCGGCAGGCCGTCGATGGTGATCTCGGCTTCCAGCACCGACGTGGGAATGTCGATGTCGAACTCGCGATCTTGATCGAGCTGCACGCCGCCACCCGGCGTCAGCGAGTACTTGCGCAGCTCCGTGCCGTAGAGCGACGCGGCCGGCGTCGAGAGGTACATGCCCAGCGAGCCCTCGAGCAGCCGCAGCTCGTAGCTGCCGCCGTTGCTGGTCACCATCGACATCTGCCACTGCGGCGTGCCGTAGGCGTCGAACCAGACGTCCTGCGGAAAATTGTTGGGCACGAAGGGCAGGCCGCCGAAGCGCACCGCGCCGCGCAGCAGGTGTGACCGCGCCGAGAACGAGCGCGTTTGATCGCGCGTCATGTCGGCGAAACCGTGCTCCATGAAGCCCTCGAAGTTGGGCCACACGCCGCCCGGCTGGTGCTCAAGGATGTCGTAGCGACCGCGCATCACCTGCACCTTGAGGTAGCCGTTCTGGTCCGGCTGCCGCGTCAGCTCCGACTCGTAGGTGCCGCCGGTGAAGCGCGTGATGACCGGCTTGCTCTCAGGCACGCCGTCGAGCGTCACCTCGGCCGTCAGCGTGTGCAGCTTGATGCAGATGCCGAAACGGAACCCGCCGTCGACCGCGACCGTGCCGCCATCGAGGCTGCCGAACGTCTCGGGTGGGCACTCTTCGCTCGCGTACTGCGTCGGCCACGGCGTCGGGCCGGCGTCGGGCGGCACCACCACCACGCCGCTGTCACGCCGGGGCCCCGCGTCTTCAACGCCTGCGTCGTCGGGCGGCGGCGGCTCGAGGTCGGGCCCGCACTGACACGCCGAGAGCGTCAGCGCGCACGCCATGACGGCCCAACTGGCGCTGCGCTGGAACAAGGGCTCTCCCGGCAAGAGGCGCCAGGGAGCGACCCTGACGTGTGCGACAACCACGCCTTAAGCAAACCGGGCACCAGTTGACAAGGTGCCCAACTTACTGGGGATTTCCCCAGTCGTTTCGCTGACGTGCTGACGCGCGAGGCGAGTGGCGACAGGGAACTGTCAGTCCAGCTTCGCCAGCAGACGCGCAGCGTGCTCGCGGCCGGCGGCCAACACGGCGGCTTCGTCCATGGTGTACAGCGCGCGATCCCGCATCAGCACACGGCCGTCGACGATGACATCGCGCACGTCGCGGCTCTGGCCCGAGTACACGAGCGTCGAGACCGGGTCGTCAGACTGCGGCGTGCTGTGCACCTGCGAGAGGTCGACGGTGATGACGTCGGCGCGCGCGCCTTCCTGCAGCACGCCCACCTCGCCCTCGAGGCCCAGCGCCTTCGCGCCGTTCAACGTGGCCAGCTCGAGCGCCTGCAGCGCCGAGAGCGACGTGGGCCCCGTGCGCGGGAGGTGGATGAGCGCCGCGAGCCGGAGCTCCACGAAGATGTCGAGGTTGTTGTTGCAGGGCGCGCCGTCGGCGCCGAGCCCCACGTTGATGCGCTGCTGCAGCAGCTCGGGGATCTTCGCGGTCCCCGACGCCAGCTTGAAGTTGGCGCTCGGACAGTGCGCGACCGAGGTGCGCGTCTCGCGCAGCAGCTTCTGCTCTTCGGCCGTCAGCCACACGCAGTGCGCCAGCGTGGTGCGCTGACCCAGCAGCCCGAGGTGGTTGAAGTACGCCACGTTGTCCATGCCGGTCTTCTGGCGAACCACGTCGCACTCGGTGGGGTTCTCAGACGCGTGCGTGTGAATGCGCACGCCGCGCTCCTTGGCGAGCTCCGTCACGCGGCGCAGCAGCCCTTCGGTGCACGACAACACGAAGCGCGGCGCGAGGGCGTAGCGCAGACGACCGTTCTCCTGGCCGTGCCACGTCTCGATGAGGCGGATGGACTCGTTGAGCGAACCTTCGGTGGTCTCGCGCAGGCCGACCGGCACGCCCTGCCCCGCGTCCATCATGCACTTGCCACCGACGAGGCGGACGCCGGCGTCGCGCGCCGATTCGAACACGCTGTCGTAGTGCCGCACCGTGCCCATATCGAGGATCGACGTGGCGCCCGAACGAATGCACTCGAGGAAGGTGACGTCGGCCGACGCGCGCAGCGACGCAGCGTCATGGGCGGCCTCGAAGGGCCAGATGCGCTCGCGCAACCAGTCGAGCAGCTCGCGGCCGTCGGCGTGGTTGCGGCACAACGTCTGGCAGGCGTGCAGGTGGCTGTGAATGAGGCCGGGGAGCACCACCTTGCCGCGCGCGTCGATGCTGCGACGCACGCCCGACTTGCGGCCGCGCCGCGTGGGGCCGACACGGACGATGCGATCGCCCTGAATGACGACCTCCGCGTCGCGCAGCACCTCGCGCGAGGCGTTCATGGTGATGACGGTGGCGTTGCTGATGACGAGATCCACTTGACCCAGAACCTTCTCCCGGCCGCGCAGGCGGGTACACTTTTCAGCCGTGATTCATCTCTTCCTGAATCGGCTCTGCCTCTTGCTCATCGACATGCCCGGCGAAGGGCCGAAGTACGGCAAACCCGTCGGCTCGGCGTACGTGCGGTACTTCGAGTGGCTCGAGAACAACACGCACATCGTCTACCCCATCATCGCCGTGGTGGTCGTGGCGTTGATCGCGTTCGGCGTCATCCAGGCCTGGCGCACCGAAGACATCGACGGCCTCAAGAAGGCCGAGATGAAGCGCGAGATCATCCGCATGCTGCGTCGCGAGGTGTACGGCATGACCGCCGATCGGCTCGCGAAGACCCTCGAGATCCCCGGCGGCCGCATGCTGAAGCTCCTCGAAGAGATGGCCGAGGCCAACATCGTCGAGTCGCGCACCGACACTTCACGCGTCACCACGTGGCGCATGAAGGGCCTGACCGCGTAGTCACTGCGCGCGGCCGGTGATGGGCACGTTCACCACGGGCTCGTAGGGGTCGCTGGTGTTGACGACGGCCCAGATGCGCTGGGTCTGCGAAGGCGGCTGGTAGAAGCCAGCGTCGGTCGTGGGGTCGATGGTCCACACGCCGTAGGCGATGCGACCGATGAGCTTGTCCACCGGGTCGCTCGGCACGTTGGTGCCTTCCAGCAGCACCGGCAGCGTCGGCCCGTCGACCCAGGTGAAGAACGTGCACGGGCCCGCATCGACCGACGCGCAGTCGGTGTCGGGCGTCGTGCCGCCGTCAGACGACTGCTGCAGCGAGACCGACAGCAGCCGCACCGGCCCGTCACCGGTGTTGGAAACGAGGCGCGCGTCGATGGGCAGCGGCCGGTTGCCGGTGAAGGTGATGGGGAACGGCTCGGGGTTCGAGAGGATCGACGCGCCCGTCAACGTCGCCAACATCGTGCCCGGCGCGCGCGTGGTGCCCAGCGGCTCGCCCTGGCGCGTCCAGATGATGGTCGAGAGGTCCGAGTCGTCGCCGCCGCGGCACGCCGAGCGCGCGCGGTACGTCACGGCCACCGGCGCGGTCTCCCACGGCGTCGGGTCGGTCACCGCGTTGGGCAGCTTGCTGGTGGGGATCATGAAGGACGCCTGCGAGCCGCCGTCGGCCAGCATCGGCGCGTTGGCGTACTCGAAGTCGATGGTGGCGCCGCCGTCGCAACGCGACGTGTTCCCCGCGGTGATGCCCAGCGTGTAGCTGACCGGCGTGTTGCCCTCGTTGCGCACGTAGAACCGACCCGGCCGCGCGTAGGCGATGGCGCCGCCGTCGAGCTCGCAGTTGAGCCCCGCGTCGGGCGGGTACACACGGCCGTCACACAGCGGCCCGAAGTTGACGTTGAGCGGCATGCCGACAGTGCCATCGGTGCACGACTCGAAGGCCGAGTCGTCGAACCTGAAGCAGAGCTTCGGCGTGGCCGCGATGCCCTTGCCGGTGATGGGCAGCGTGAGATCGCCGACGCCCGCGGGCAAGACGATGTCGAGCGAGCTGGCAAGAGTCGTGATGGCCGTAGGCGCGAAGCGCAGCGTCACCATCACCGACTCACCGCCCGCCAGCGTCTTCACCAGCGGCGTCAGGTCGGCGGTCACGGCAGGGTTGGTGGTGCCACCGAACATCGCGCTGGTGACGGGCAGCTCGTTCGAGCCCGAGTTGGTGAGCGAGAACGTCAGCGTCTTCGACTCGCCGACGTAGACCTCGCCGAAATCGAAGCTGCGCGGGCTGGCCACGGCGGTGGCGGTGACGCCGGTGCCCGCGAGCGAGATGGAGACCGTGCCGCGATCGGGATCGTTGGTGGTCAACGTGACAGCGCCGGTCTCACGCTGGTCGGCCACGTCAGGCGTGAAGCTGAACGCCAGCATCAGCTCGTCGCTGGGCGCGAGCGAGACAGGCAGCGTCGTGGCCATCGTGTAGTGCGCGTTCTCGAAGGTGGCGGCGGTGATGTCGAGGTTGCCGGTACCGCCGTTGCGCACGCGCACCGACTTGGTGGCGGTGAAGTTCAGCTGCACCTGGCCGAACTCGATCATCTGGCGGGCGTTGCCGTCGTCGTCGAGCACCTCGATCTTCGCGAAGCGTCGGTTGACGTTGTTGTCGCAGGTGCAGCCCGCCCAGGCGAGCAGCCCGAGCGCGAGAGAAAAGTGTCGCATCGTCATCTCTGTCGTCCTCACAGCTCGCTCTTGTGGGAGCGACCCATCAACGCGGCCACGGCCGCCTTCGCCGGCGTACCTTCATAGGCGATCCGGTACACCTGTTCGCAGATCGGGAGCTCGACGCCGACCTTCAGCGACAAGTCGCGCGCGCTCTTCGCCGTCTTCACGCCTTCGGCGACCTGCTTCATCTCCTTCAAGATGTCATCGAGCGACCGGCCGCGCCCCAGCTCCATGCCCACCTTGCGGTTGCGCGAGAGCTCGCCGGTGCAGGTCAACACGAGGTCGCCCATGCCCGCGAGGCCCGCCAACGTCAGCGGGTTGCCGCCCATCTTCACGGCGATGCGGGAGATCTCCGCGAGGCCGCGGGTGATGATGGCCGCGCGCGTGTTGTGACCGAGGCCCATGCCGTCACCCATGCCCGCGGCGATGGCGATGACGTTCTTGAGCGCGCCGCCCACCTGCACGCCCACCACGTCGTTCGAGCTGTAGGTGCGGAACCACTCGCTGGCCAGCATCGGCTGCACCTCGCGCGCGGTCTCTTCGCGCCGCGCGGCGACGGTGACGACGGTGGGCAGGCGCTGCACCATCTCTTTGGCGAACGACGGCCCCGACAGCACCGCGACGTGCGGGTGGCAGCGCTCGGGCAGCGACTGCTCGAGCACCTCGGTCATCGTGCAGAGCGTGCCGTTCTCGATGCCCTTGGCGACGGTGACGATGGGCACACGCTGGGGAATGAGGTCGTGCGCGCGGCCCAGCAGCTCGCGCGTCGCCTGCGACGGCGTGCCGACGATGACGAGCTCGGCGCCCGCGAGCGCTTCATCCAGCGCCGTCTTTCCGACGATGCGGTCCGAGAGCGTCAGGCCCGGGAGGTAGTTGGCGTTCTGGTGGGTGGCGTTGAGCGAGTCGACGAGCGCCGCGTCGCGCCCCCACAACACGACCTGCTCGAAGTTGGCGGACAACACCTGCGCCATCGCGGTGCCGAAGCTGCCCGCGCCCAAGACGGTGGCCTTCTTCATGCGCCGCCTTGTAGCCCGCCAGAGGCCCTCAGAGGGAAGTGACGAGCCCCACGCCGCCGGTGGGCATCACGATGGAATCGACGTCGCGGCCGTGCACGTCGAGGCCGAAGAAGACGACGAACGCGGTGTGCGACGTCAGCGGCAGCTCACCGCCAGCGCGCACGCCGCCGTTGTGGCCGACGATGATGGCGGGCGGCACGCCGCCCAGCGGCGACGACGCGTAGCCCTCGAAGTCGAGCGTGAGCAGGTAGTGCGCCGCGAAGAACGCCCGCGCCGCGCGCGGCTTGTCGGCCTGCACCGAGAGCACCAGCGACGGGTTGATGTTGACGTTGCGGCGCCCCGACAGCCACCGCGCGCCGCGAGACTCAAGCGTCGCGCGCTGCGTGAAGAACGCGTAGCCGCCCTCGAGCTGCGCCGCGAGCGACACCGTGCGCGTGTGCACGAGATTCACCCGCACCACCGCCTTCGGCTGGTTCATCATGAAGTAGTACGAGTCGAAGCCGAGCCCCAGGTCGACGCGATCGCCCACGGCGAAGAGGGCGCGCACGTCGAGCAACGGGAAGCCCAACACCACCGACTGGCCACGGTTGCCGGCGCCCAGCGGCGCGGCGCCCCACACCGAGCGCTCGTTGCGCTCCATGGGCGTGCGCACGCGCGACAACACCTCGGCCCGCGGGCCCATGGGCTGGGTGACAGGCGGCGGCGCGTAGACAGGCGGCGGTGCTTGTGGCGGCAAGTCCGGCGGTGGCGCGGGCGCCACCTCGGGCTGCGGCGCCGAAGCGGCGGGCGGGGGCTCGAAGCCCCCCCACTCTTCTTCAGACGTCTGCGCGAGGGCGGCTCCAGACAGGAGCACGCCCAGGGTCATGACTGAGCTGACGAGCTGCTTCATCGCGGCCGCAGCCTGCCACGAATCAGAGCGACTTCAGGTACGCGACGAGATCTGCCTTCTCGTCGGCGTTGAGCAGCTGCGTGGTGCCGTGCGCCGAGTTCCCGCTGGTGACGCGCGCGTCGAGCGTCAGCGACGAGCCATCGTGCAGGTACGGCGCGGTGCGGCCGATGCCCAGCAGCGAGGGCACGTTGAAGCCCACCGTCAGCACCGGGCCGTTGTCAGGGTTGCTGCCGTTCATGCGCAGCGTGCCGACGTCGGCGTTGGTGTTGTTGGTGAGCGCGTCGCCGGTGTGGCAGGTGCCGCACTGCGCCTTCTCGAAGGCCGCCTTGCCGCGGATCTCCTGCTCGGTGTTCAGCATCGAGAGGCGCAGCGGGTTCTCAGGCAGCGGCAGCGTGTCGATGAAGGCGTCCAGCTTGCCCGCGGCGACCTGATCGAGGCCCGAGCCGCCCATGCGCTCGATGATGGTGTGCGCGTTGAACTCGTCGATGGTGCCGAACTCACCGCTCCAGTGGAACGGCGCGGTCGAGAGCAGGCGGCGGCCGGCGAGCGACGGCGTCTGGCGCGGGCCATCGGGGAAGTTCCACACGTGGCCGTCTTCACGACCCTCGAGGTGGCAGGTGCTGCAGGCCACCGTGGTCTGCTCGGAGCTCATGCGAGTGTCCTTCGCGTCGAAGAACAGCTTGCGGCCCTCAATCTGCGCGGGCGACATCGTCGGGAGGTCCTGCGCGACGGCGAACGAGTCGACGGGCACCACCACCGCCGCGGCGCCCTTGCCGCGACCCTCGAACACCTCGAGCCGGTGGTCGAACTGGCTGTACACGTACGCGCGCTCGAAGTTCTTGGTCAGCGCGATGCCATCGGCGCCGGAGCCGTTGACCGCCTGCACCGTACGCACCGACGTGCCCGTGGTCTCGAACTCGACGCCCGTGCCCGAGCGCTTCCACGCTGGCATGAACGCGAGGTTCTTCGACTCACGCGAGAGCACCACCAGCCACTCGCCCGTGGGGTCGAGCACGCCCGCGGTCGGGCCCTGAATGGTGGTGGTGGGCGTCGGCGTGGCCGGCGACAGCGTGCTGGTGGGGAAGTTCTTGTTCGACGAGTTGGTGCCGGTGGTGAAGCACGAGGTCAGGTCGTCGACCTGCGGCTGCGGCTGCGCGCCCGTGTCGACGGTGACGATGCCGGCCGACGCGACAGCGCCGATGCTGCAGGGGCCGCCGCTCGAGTAGTAGCCACCGAAGCGGCTGGGGACGCGGGCGATGGCGTCTTCGCGGGCCCAGACCACCGGGGCGAACACGCGCTTGCCGTCGTCGGTCACCACGAGGTCGCTCATGGCGCGCGGCCGGAAGTTCGACGACGCCGTCACCACCGAGCCGCCGCTGTTGGGGTCGAGGTTGGTGGCGTTCGCCGCTTCGTAGATGCCCGTCTTGGAGCTGAGGGTATTCCCCGTCGCCAGGTCGACCTCGACCAGCTCGCCCTGCTTGTAGAGCGAGACGAGCGCGCGGTTGCCGGCGATGACCGCCACGGCGCGCGGCTCTTCACCGACCTCGGTCTCCCACTGCTTCTCGAGCGTGCCGACGTCGATGGCCGTCAGGGTGCCGACGTCGGGGCGGTTGAGCGCGGTGGCCGACACGACCAGCAGCGTCTTGCCGTCGGGCGTGAGCGCCATGCCCGTGGGCTCGACCCCGACGGGGATGCGCGCCGATTCAGCCGTGTCACCCTTGCGGATGACCGACACGCTGCGGCTGCCACGGTTGCTGACGTAGACGTTGTCGTTGCCGTCGACGATGACGCGCGAGGGCTGGTCGCCGACCTTCACCGTGCGCACGTCGCGCGTGGTGGGGTTGATGACCGCCAGCACGCCGTTGTCGGTGTCGACGGCGAAGACCGTGGAGTCATCGTTGGACAGCGCCAGAGACCCTGAGGCCCGCGCGGAAGCACTCGTCGGCGGGTTGCAGCCCGAGAACGAGAGCGCAGCAGCCACAGCACCCACCACCATCGATCGCTTGAACCAGTTCATGTGAACCCCCGCCTCGACCGCGTCGAGCGCGTCTTTGTTGAGAAACGGCGACATCTTGCACCAGCTGGCGCTGTGACAGCTACGCCCTGTCATTCATGTCAGGGCCGCGATGCCGTTACGGCCCGTAACCCTGCCTATTCAAACCCACGCTTCGAAATCGTGGCCCCGCTGTGCAGATCGCGTGCCCGGGAAGACGACCCGCGAGGTCGTGGGGTTGAGAAAAGGAAGTGCGCAGCGCCCTGCCCGCGCGTGTGCAAGAAGCTGCGCATGGCTGGGCCCGGCACCGTCGAGCTGATGTCGTTCCGGCGCACGTTTACGCTGCTGATCCTGCTCGTGGTGCTCCCCTCGGCCGGCCTCTCGGGCTTCGGGGTGGTGGCCATCATCAACGAGCGTGCCGCCGTGGAGAAGCGGCTCGAAGCGGTGTGGGCGAGCCGACTGGCCAGCGCCCAGGCCGAACTGCTCCAGGCCTTCGCCAGCGCCACCGTGACCCAGACCGACCCGTCGCTGGTGTTGGAGCGCGACGGCGAGCGGCTCACGGACACCGGCTTCAACTTCCGCGACGGCAACGTGGAGTCACCCGACGCGCGCCTGTCCACCGCGGTGAAGGCGCTCGGCCCTGAGCTGGCGGCGATCCCCACCAAGCCCCTCATCTTCTCGGTCACCTCGCCGCAGGGCACGTTCCTGCTGGCGGCGGTGCGCGACGGGGATCGCGTCGCGGGCGCGCAGCTGGCCGCCGGGGCCGTCTCGAAGCTGGTGGAAGCCGTCGGCGCGCGTGTCACCCCAGCGGGCGAAGAGGCGCGCTTCGTGTTGCTCCCAGTGAAGCGTGAAGCGCCGCCCGAAGGCGTGGTGGCGCGACTCATGTCGGGCGTGACCGAGGTGCGCGAAGCCGCACTTGGCCCGCCCGAGCTCTCGAGCACGCTGTTGCCAGCGCCGCTGCAAGACTTCCGGCTCGTGGTGCAGGCCACGGGTGAAGACCCGGTGGCGGCGACGTCGGCGCGCAACCGCGTGGTCTACAGCGTGCTGTTGGGTGTGTTCTACGTCACGCTCGCGCTGGGCGTCATCTACACGGGCCGCGCGCTGTACCGCGAAGCGAAGCTCTCGCGCCTCAAGACCGACTTCGTCTCGCTGGTGAGCCACGAGCTGCGCACGCCGCTGACCTCCATCCGCATGTTCATCGAGATGCTGGCGCTGGGCCGCGTGAAGGATCAGCAAGAGATGCAGACGGTGCTCGACCTGCTGTCAAAAGAGACCGCGCGCCTCTCGGGGATGATCGAGTCGGTGCTCGACTGGTCGCGCATCGAGAGCGGCAAGAAGCAGTACCGCAAGGAGCGCATGCCCTCGCACGCGCTGGTCGACGCAGCGCTCTCGGCGTTCCGCGCGCAGCACCTGAAAGAGCCGCCGCAGCTGACGGTGACGCTCGCGCCGTCGCTCGGCGACATCGAGATCGATCGCGACGCGCTCTCAGGGGCGCTGCTGAACCTGCTGCAGAACGCGTACAAGTACTCGAAGCCCGAAGATCGCCGCATCGAGCTGCGCGCCAACGTGGACGGCGACTTCGTGGTGCTGGAGGTCGAAGATCACGGCGTCGGCATTCCGCGGGCCGAGCAAAAGCGCATCTTCGATCGCTTCTACCGGGTCGACACGCTGCTCTCGCGCGCCACCGAAGGTTCGGGCCTCGGGCTCTCCATCGCCCAGCGCATCGTGCAGGCGCACGACGGGTGGATTTCGGTCGACAGCACGCCCGGCGAGGGCTCTACCTTCCGCATTCACCTCCCGGTGGCGACATGAGCGAAGCCAAGCTGCGAGTTCTGGTGGTGGAAGACGATCTCTCGATCCTCACGGGCCTCTCCATGAGCCTGCGCTTCGAGGGCTACGACGTCATCCAGGCGCAAGACGGCAAGACGGGCCTGCAGAAGGTCATCGACGAGCGGCCTGACCTGCTGGTGCTCGACGTCATGCTGCCCGCGATGAACGGCTTCGAAGTGCTCGAAGAGCTCAAGCGTCGCGGCAACGCGGTGCCCGTCATCGTGTTGACCGCGAAGGGTGTCGAGACCGATCGCGTGATGGGCCTCAACCTCGGCGCCGACGACTACGTGGTCAAGCCGTTCGCCCTGCAGGAGCTGCTGGCGCGCATTCGTGCGGTGCTGCGGCGGCGCGTGCGCGACGACGCGTCGGTGAAGTTCTCGGACACCGTCGTCGACCTCAACGCCAAGACCGTCGCGCGCGCCGGCGTGGCCATCGAGCTGACCGCGCAGGAGTTCAAGCTGCTCGAGCTCTTCGTCCGCAACCCCGGCCACACCTACAGCCGCGACGAGCTACTCTCGGGCGCGTGGGGCTACGGCTACGAAGGCACGGCGCGCACCGTCGACAACTTCATCAGCCAGCTGCGCGCAAAGTTCGAGCCCGACCCTGAAGACCCGAAGCACTTCCGCACGGTGCGCGGGCTGGGCTACCGGTTCGACTTGTAGCGATCGCCGACGAAGCGCTGGAGCTGGTCGGGCAGGAAGAACCGGAAGACGACGTCGCCGAGCTTGATGGTGCCGCCGTCGCGGAGCACGACGCGCTGCTTGGCCGCGAGCTGCGCGCCATCGACCCACGTGCCGTTCTTGCTCTCGGCGTCGGTGAGGCTCCAGTCGCCGGTGCGCTCGTCTTGCTGCAGCCACGCGTGGAAGCGGCTGACCGACGCATCATCGACGACGAGATCGTTGCTCTCGACGCGCCCGATGGTGACGCCCATGGCGAAGGGGTTGTTGGTGTTGCCGCTCTTCTCGACCAGGAACACGAGCGGATCAGCGCTCGTCGGCCGCGATGGCGCCTGCCCGGCCGCGGTGGCTTCCCAGTGACCCGCCTCGGAGGCCCCGGAAGGCGGCGCTTCCCAGACGAGGCCGGGCACCGAAAAGGTCGCGCCTGACTGCGGCTTCACGAAGAGCTTCATCGCCAGCGTCGAAAGCGGTACGGGCACGGGCCGCAGCGTAGATCACCTCGTGCTGCTAGAGAGACACCATGCACCGCCGCTATTCCATTCACCGTGACGGAGATCTCCTCGTCGAGGAGCTCGGCCCCGACGGAAAGCCCCTCGAAGCCGAACCCGTCGCGCCGGAAGATCGGCTGCCGGTCGAGATCGTCGTGTTGTCGCCGGACGACACCGACTCGCGTGCGCAGCTCATCGACCTGCTCGAGATGGCGCTGGGGCTCGAGACCGAAGGGCCCGAGTCGGTCGGCCTCAAGAAGCGCGAAGGCTCGCCGCTCAAAGTGCTGAGCTGAAGTTCAGCCCAGCAGCGCCGCGATGTCGTCGAGCGACGCCATGAAGCCCGCATCGGGCGCAGGCGCCGCAGCTGGCGTCTGCTCGCTCAGCTGAAACGACGGCTTCACGCCGCCCGAGAGATCCACCGGCGAACGCGGCGCGGCTTCGAACCCGTCGTGCTGCAGCTGCGCGGCGCTCACCACCGGGCGGAACGCGCGCTCGGCCGAGAGCGCACGCATGGTGCCCAACGGCCCCTGCGGAAACGACTCGAACCCGTCACGAAACCGCGAGAGCCCCAGCACCGGCGGCACGGCCGGCTGGCGCAGCGCGTTCAGCGTCTTGGCGCCGGGCTCCGGCTGCGCGGCACGCCCTGCGTCGAAGACGTTGAGGAACTCCCGGGCGAGGCTGCGCAGCACGTTCATGACTTGAGTGTTCTCGCCCGGGATGACTGTCAGGTTGCCTGACATCTAACTCCGCTTACTGACTGAGGATTCTGCGCGCCTCTTCAGAACTGACGAAGGGCTCGCGGCCCGGCGCCCAGGGCAACGAGGCGAGCGCGCGGCGCTGCTGGCTCTGGTTCTTCCGCGTGTCGGACGGCAGCTCGCGCATCGCGTTGCGCAGCGACCGCAGCGTCTTGTCGTCGGTCTTGTCCGCGTCGTTGAGCCGCGCGTTGAGCGCTTCGGAGAGCACGCTGTCCTTCATCAACAACGGGTACGCGTCGGCGTTGCCGGTGACGGCCTGCTGCACGACCGCGACCGAGTCGTTGCACACGCCCGTGACGCCGTAGCCGTCGGCGTAGAGGTTCTTCGCCTTCGCCGTGGTGTTGACGAGATCAGTGAACGCGCCGGCGAGCGTGATGGCCTTGAGCGCATCGTCACCCTTCAGCGCGGCCTGCTGCGAACGGCCACACCACGACGGGTCGGCGTGAATACCGCGCGGGAAAAAGCCCGTGCCGCTCGTGCCCTGGTAGTACTTGAGGTCGGCGTCGAACTTCGGGCCCTTGATGCTGACCAGCATCTCGGAGTGCACCGCGGGGACGATCGCTTCCTTGCCGAGCCCGTCCTTGATGCCGGTCTTGATCATCAGCGGCGCGGGCACGTCGAGGAACTTCGGAGGGTTCGAGCCCGGCACCACCGTCTTGAGGTTCGAGAAGTTCGCCACGCGCTGCTCGAAGCTGACGTTCACCTCGTAGCCGTCGGCCTTGAGCGCGCCGACGAAGTCTTCGAGCTTGGTGAAGGCCTTGCCGTTGTGCGTGACCGAGAACTTCTCACCGTCGGCGAGGCCGGCGTTGTTCGACAGTCGGCCGAACACCTCGGCCAGCACGCGGTTGCGCTTCACCTGCGCGTCGCTCGCGGGGCCGGGGAGATCGCCCTGGTACAGGCCCGGCGCCAGCTCCTTCATCGTCGACTGTGGGCGCGGCGCGTCGACGCTGTCGAGGTTCGCGAGATCGAAGTGCTGCGGCAGCAGCTGCTTCGGCGCTTCGGAGGGCTTCAGCTTGCCGGCCTGGTGCGCGGCGTTGAGCGCGAGAATGCCGCTGCTCAGCTGCCCGGGCGTCAGCTCGAGCACCTTGGTGAGCGCCGCCGGGTTCGACATCACCTCAGCGCGGAGCTCAGGCGGAATGTTGATGCCGGTGCGCGCCTTCACGTCATCGAGGATCTTGTTCACCGCCGCCTGCCCCTGCGGCGAACCGGCGACCGCGCCGAGCACCGTGCTGAGCGGCACCGCGTCGGGGTAGCGACCGGGAACCAGCTCGTACGACGACGGCCCCGCGTTCTTGAGACCACCGGCCACGGCGTTGAAGGCGTCACGCACCGCCGGGCCGGCAGGGCCGCTCCAGCCAGCAGGCTGCGTCGGCGTGGTCGGCGCGCTCGGCGTCGTCGAGGTGGGACCGCTGGGCGTGGTGACGACAGAAGGTCCTGCGGGGCGAACGGGCATGGTGGCTCTTGGTTACAGCTGGGCGTCGTAGGGAAATCGGAAATGGAACTGAAGTGAAGCGAATGCGGTGACGAAGATGGCTTCGTTCAACGGGCCGAACTCGATGAACGCGCCCAGCCGCTGCGGCACGTAGATCTGCCCGCCTCCGCTGATGCTGAGCAGCAGGTCTTCGCTCAAGTTGATGAGCGTCGTGAGCTTCAGCTGCAGGCCGGGCCGCAGGAAGAACGTCAGCGGCACGCGCGGATCACCCGCGGTGTTGAAGATGCCCAGCGCGGTGATCAAGAGCTGCGCGTCGATGAGGAAGCGGACGGGCTGCGTCTTCCACAGCCGGTTGCTCTTCTGGCCGACATTGAGAAACGTGAGGCCGAACGGCGTCCACGACGCGCCGAACATCGCGGCGCCGCCCAGCGGATCAATCGGCGGCGAGACGTAGAGCGTGGAAGGAATGAAGAACGACGGGCCGATGCGCACCTCGGTGACCTTGTCGGCCATGCCGCGGTACTGCGCGGGCACGTGCTGCGGGTGATCGAGGATCCAATCGCGATCGATGACGGCGGCGAGGTCGAAGGCCAACGCGAAGTGCGGCACCGCGCCCCGGTTGTCGGTGAGCGGCCCGAAGAACCAGAACGCGGAAGGCCCGATGCCGAGATCAGCCGGCACCACGACCGCCAACGCCGGGAGCGCCCAGAGGCTGATCAACACGAGCAGGCGGCGCACGTGGCCATGACACCAAGGGGTATCCGAGTGCGCAACCAGAACGCCGCGC
>CAYWON010000155.1:0-16528 GCA_964459885.1 uncultured Archangium sp. | reverse complement strand
ATAGGTGAACTCCTCCGAGTGGTGTTTCCAAGGAACACCGTCCGCCTCGTACCGCCGGTCCCCTTCCTTGAGCGCGACGAGAAGATTCCCAACTCCGAAACCCGTCCAGGTGCTCTCCGGGCCATAGATCGCGAACGCACCATCAAGCCCAGCTTGGTGCGTTCGCCGCATCAAGCGGAACACCTCGGCCAACGAGTCGAGATCGAACGCGCTCGCTCGCATCTCGCAAGAAGTCTCCCAAAGCGGATCTCCCCACTCACGGGCGAACAGAGCAGGGGCAACGGAGAAGCCATTCTTCGCGCGGATGTGGAGACGTCGAACATCCACTTCTCCGACGCGGAGTCGAATCAGGCGAGACGGCCCGAAGGCCTTCGCCCCGGCGACCGGTGTGATCGTCGGTACGAACCCGGAGCGTGCCGCTCTGCGACGCGAGTCCTGAAGCTTGTCTTGAAGGGCGTCATTCAGATTCGTCGGACTGCCCAAGACGTGAAGCAGCTCTCGGCCCTCGAACAGCAGGATGTGGTGTTCGTCACACCTCTGGACCGCGTCCAGGAACCCGCGCTGAAAGCCGCTTCGGCTGAACACGCACCCAATCGCTCCACGCGGCGCTTGAGATAGGCGTGCCCTCAAGCTGTCGAGGGCGCCAAGGTCGATGGGTCTTTGCTTCCACTTCGCCTCTACAAGGAACGTGTGATGGTCATTCGAAGCAACGAGGTCACATTCGCGGCCCCTCGCTGTCTTCGTGTCATTCGACTGCACGAGGAACCCAGCCGTCTCAAACGCCTCCGACAGAAGTTCCTCGAACTTCGCGCCACGTCGATCGGCGTTTCTTTCTTCTGCCAGTCTCCGCAGTCTCTCAACGACATCATCGGTCATCGCTGTGGTCTCCGCGCCGCCTAACGGGCCGCTGAGCCCGGGAGAGCAAGATACCTTGTCGACGCAGTCTCAGCGCATGGGACCACCGACAGAGTACGCCAAGCAGGAGCGAGCAAGACCGCAGCCCGTCGAGGGGCAGTGGTCGTAGCTGCAAACGAAACCAGGCTCGCGATCCAGAGGAGTGCCAGGAGCAATCAGACCGAGAGCCGACTGGCGCCGAACTGATGCGCGATGTCGGCGGAGGCGAAGCCGCGTTCGCATTCATCGCTTCTGGGTAGCGGCGCTGAGGAGTGGTGAGCCGCATCGACCAAGACACAGCGGGAGGAGCGCAGCCTTACCCGACCCGGGAGCGCGGCCTCGCGGTCAGGCGTCAAAGCGATCGCGGTCACGTGCCGTGCGGTGCACGAACTAGGAGGCGTTGCAGCGTCACGTCGCGCCTCTCACACGCGGGATGAAGCCTCGCCGACCCTGGTCGTTCCCGGTGAACAGCTCGACCCTCACGCCGTCGAGCGTTCCATCGACAGGCAGCTGGTGGCTGTTCTCGATAATGATGACCTGAGCGTCGGTGAATGACGTCTTCACGCTTTCCCAAAAGTGCTTCTTGATGTCCTGAGGGAATACAGCCTCGCCAGCGTCCGGTTCCTCGTAGACGAGGAGAGGCGAGTCGATCAGCACGAAGTTCGGGAAGGGACGCTCGTCCTCAATGCAGAGTCGAAGGAGTGCGAGGTTGAAGGCCGCCCTGGTGATGGCCCTGACGCCCTTGCCGTGGCTCTTGCGCGCGCGACCCGAAATGACGACGTCTTGATCGTTCTCGCTGAACGAGACGCGATCGAGGTCGGGGAAATGCCACGCCTTGAGTAGGGCTTCGACCTCTCGACTAAACTGGTCTGCCTGCGCGGTGCTCACGGCCGCGCTAGCGACGTCCGTCTTGTTCTTCCTCTTCGGCTTGCGCGCATCCTCAAGCAGCTCGTCCAGTTCCTGAATTCGCTCAAGATACTCGACTGCCTTGCGGCAGCTCTCCGCGCGCGCGCGGAGGTCATCTACCTTCTTCGAAGCGACGCCGACCAGTTGCTCCATGCGGACCTTCAACTCCGACGAGATCGAATCGAACTCGCTTTGGAGAACGTCGCGGGTGACGTGAAGTTCCACGCTTTCTCTAGCGGTTGCGGCGCGCGTGGTTTGCAGGCCCTGAAGCAGCTTTGAGATCTTCGCCGCCTCGGCCGTACACGCGAGTGACACGTCCGCAGGTGCTGGGTTCGCCCTCTGATGTTCGTGATGCTGGTGTTCTGCGAGCGCCCCGCACATTGGGCACCGCGACTCCTTGAGCTGCTCGAGCCGAACCCCGGCCTCACCTATCGACTCCAAGCGTCGCAGGTCGGACTCGTACTGTTGCTTCAGTAAGTCGAATCTCGTTCCTAGCTCCGCCACCACCGCGAGCTTTGATTCGACCCCCCTGAGAGCCGTCCATGCCGCGCTCCGCTTCGTTTGCAGGGGAGCGAGGCTGCCCTGAGCAGCGTCGCGTTCGACGACTGCCGCCTGAATCGAGGCCTCGATGCGAGTCAGGCGGTCCCGCTCCTCGGCGAGCGAACCCACATCACCAAGCTCAGCGACGCGCTCCCGCGTCGCTTTCAGCAAGCCTTCGAGCAGTTCGACCTTTCCAGCCTGACGCCCCTTCGCGACCTTCGGGTCTTCCTTCGCGATGATCGAGGAATCGTCGGTGCCGGTGAGCAGAAGGCGGAACACGCCGCTCTCGACAGTCTTGTGAATGACCTGACCGCTAAGAACCGGCGAGGCCTCCTCAATGACTACGATTTCATCGACAACGACGAACTTGGCGATGTCGCGAAAGCTGAGCGGGCGCGTCTTGCCCTGCTCGTTGGTGCGTACCTTTTTTGTGCCCAGGCCCGACAGGTCGAGCAAGAACTGGGAGACCGTGTCTTCCTTCCCGCCTTGGTGCTTCGCCGCCAGAACGCGGTCGGGTTCGCCATCGGTCTTGCAGAGGACCTCGCCGCCGCGAAGGCTCCGCTCCAACGAGTACACGCGATCGTCGCCGTTGGCCTCAATCTCGATGACAACTGTGCTGTAGCCCTCCGCTTCCGGGATCTCCTTGGGCGGGGAGCCACCGCCCAGCGCGTAGTCGAGACACTGCGCGATGAAGCTCTTGCCGGTGTCGGACGGTCCAGCGATGACGTTCAGCCCACGAGTGAACGTGACTTCAGCGGGCTGTTTCCCTGCGCCGATGAGAGCGAGTCGTCGAAGAGCAAAGCCGAACTTCATGACGCATCCTCGGTCCAGAGAACCGACTCCATCGAGAACTCGGCGCCCCAAGTCCCGATGTGCTCACGAACCATCGCGTCGAGCGCTGTGTCGTTGAGTTCGCCGAACCTCTCGACCACCCAGTCAGCACGCTTACGCAAGAGGGCGAGGTACTCGGTGCTGAGCGTGTCAAGAAAGTCGGCGGACTTGTCGGTCGCTGCGAAGAAAATGCCGCCGTCCTTGTACCTGCGTTCGATGAGCCCTCGGCTCTCATAGAGAGTGAGTCCATCTTGAATGACGCCGCGACGGACGAGGATCTCTCCGCCGCGATGCGGAGTTCGCGGATGAAGGCCCACCGGTCCGCCCTCAATGTCGTCGGAGTGGACGAGGAAGTAGTCGAACACCACAAGACGCTGGAGCGGGTACGGGTCGGGGAACGCCGTGGTCAGGACGCAGAGAGCACGCAGA
This sequence comes from uncultured Archangium sp., assembly GCA_964459885.1. Classification (GTDB taxonomy): domain Bacteria; phylum Myxococcota; class Myxococcia; order Myxococcales; family Myxococcaceae; genus Archangium_A. The sequence continues at coordinate 12,928 of CAYWON010000155.1, read as the reverse complement.
CCTGTTTCCACCGGCCCGTTGAACGGAGAGAAGAAGTGGGTGGAAGCCTCGATCGTCACTTCACCCACCTGACCTTTCCGTCGTTGGCAAGCTGATGGCAGATCCCTCCACGGTCGCGGGTGTGGATACGCGTGGTGAGTGGGTTGCTCGTGAGTTGCAGCGCACGGGCCGTCTTCACGGCCGCGAGAACACGCTGGTAGCCGTCGGCATGCGGACCACGCACGTCGTCCTTGATGCCCGCGTGAACCTCGTCCTGGAGCTTTTCGAACTCGCCCTGAGGCAGCCTGTCGCGCGAGAAGGTTCTTAATCCTTCGGCGCTGTAGAACTCGACGCGCGCATCATTGAAATGCTCTTGGAGATCGTCGCGGGACAAGAGCACCGCGTCGAGGTCCTTGACGTCTTGCTTGAGGTGCTGCGCGTACGCGAGTCGAAGCTCGCCGACGAAGACGGCTTCGTTGGCGGCAGGAGCGCTGGGCGGTGCCAGTGGTTCAGGGCGCAGCGGAAGCCCGCCTCCGAACCGAGCCACGTGCCAGCGCGTCTTGGAGTGTTCGTCGATGATGCGGAGCAGCGGCTTCGTCTTGAAAATTGAGAAGTCGAGGCTCGCGATATGTGCCTTCATCGCGGCGTCGCAGTCGACGACCACTTTCTTCGTGATCTTGGTCCGACACTCCTTGTCCCAGTTGGCCAGAAGCTGGGCACGTAGTTCGTCTGGCTTCTTCAGGAGATTCGAAAGCGCCGGCCCAACGCCGTGCGGTGCGACGAAGAAATACGCGCGTGGATACGAGTACTCGCCCTTGAGCGTGTAGTAGGCGAGCTTGCCCAATTCGATCCACACGTCGCTCGGCGCAAGCGGCTTCTGGTAGTGCTTGCACTGGTAGTTGTCCCACTCGCCCTTACCGTCTTTCACCGTCGCGATGACGTCGCGGCCCATGTCGCCCGCACCGCCGCACCGCTCGACCAGCGAGTACTCGCCGCGCACCGAGTCCACCCATTCCTGAACGAAGCCCTCCCACTCGTCGGCGCTAAAAAGCCTGACCCGGTCCTGAGGATGCACCGGAAGTCCGGACGCAACGACGTCCGCAGACAAGCCGGGTGGCGGCGCCGGGGGCGGAGGGATCGCAACGGGCGGAGGAACCTTCTTCACGCAGTGCCCCCCGAGTCGGAGATGAGCAGCACCTTCACGAGGTAGGCGATGCTTCGATACTCAGAGGGTCGCTGAACGCGCTCTGGGAATAGTGCGTCCACGTGCGTTCGGCACATCGCGCGGTCGGCCACATCGGCAGAATGGTCCACGACTTCTGCGGTCAGTGTCTCATCGCACATCAGCTCGGCCCCCCAACAACCAACCAAAAGGAAGAAACTCCCCGTCAGCAAGAGTACGGGAGAGAACTAGCTAGATCACGCGTCATAAGTTGCCATCGGCAACGTCGCGCGTTCTCGCTCGGGATCGCGGCGGCCAGCGCGTGTCAGGCGACTGGCTGGAACAGGCAAGTTGAATACCCGCTGTCTTTGGACCACCAAGCCATCGCTCGAGTCAGTGCAGTGACACGCGGGCAGCGAAGGCGATTTGCTCCAGCAGGGAGCGTGTGTGGATGGCCGCGAACGAGATGTTCGCCATGTCGACCGCCGAAATACCAGCCTTGTCGCCGTGCATGACGTTGTTGCGGATCGCGTAGATGACCTCGAAGTGCTCTTCGCAAGAGAAGTCACTCGCGGTCACCCTTTTGCTGCCAAGCCGAGGGACCAGCGCCTCGCGACCACCGCTACGCAGTCTCTTCGTTACAGGTAGCTGAACCCGTGCGCTCCCACCAGCGCTGTTCAACACCGCGTCCCGCGCCGCCGTCACCTCTGCATGTAGAGCGAAATGCAGCAGCTGCTTTCGGTCACCTTGCTGACCCGGCGGCAAAGGCTCTTGGTCGCAGTAGGTGACGTAGACGTGGTTCAGGACGATCCACGACAGCATGAAGGTGAGATAAGGCTCGCCGTTTGCGTCGACGATCTTCCCGTAGACAACACGAACCAAGTCTCGGTTCAGCAGGCCGCCAAGACGTTCGAGCGTGATCATGAGGAGGGTCTCCCTTGAGTCGTGCGTGCCAATCCATCAACCACCAAACTGGGCTGCGACTGAACGAGCCGAACTGAGCTACGGATTCTGTGAGCGCCAGTCCGCCACCTCGTCGATGATCTTCAAGACGAGCCCCTCCGCGACAGCAGCATCTGACGGGCGAAGTGGACTTGCTCGCATGTCGTCGCGCTCCAAGTGCGGATGAACAAGGTTTCGCCAATCGCGAACCTGGTGCGCGATCGCCTCTGTCTTGTCCGAAAGGATCTGAAGACCCTTCGGACCGCACACGTCGATCTTTCGAATGAAGGTCCAGTCCGTTGGGGTCTTGGCGTCGAAGTTCTTTCCCCACCTGCCGAACTCAGGGTGAGCACGCGCGGCAGACTCAGAATTCGCAACGGAGTGCTCCAGAACATCGGTCAGCAAACACTCGATGACGCAGCCAGCAAGAACCAACGCAACCTTGATCTCGTCCGACTTCCGCGCGGCGGCAAGCGAAGAGAGGTCACGCTCAACGATAGAGCGCAGTGCTGGATCCCTCATGAAGGGTAGCCGTTGGAACAGCTTCGTTCCCGGCCCGCGCCAAGTACGTGCCGCGATCGTCGCTAGACTCTTGAGAGTCTTGGCCTTGAGTACATCTCGCGCATTCCCCGAAGACGAGCGACCGACCCAGAACCGCGTGTCTTCCAGGTTCGCGAGCCAATCTGCTCGTGTGTTGTCACCATCAGCCCAGACTATGTCGGGCTGAAGTCCGTCACAGATGCGAAGCGCGGCTGCCACAACACCAGCATGAGGCCACCCCCAATGATCGTGGTCGGGAAGCTGCGCGATGAGGAGGTCCAGGTCATTGGGCGTGACATTCATCCTGTTGAAGTCTCCCTCGACTTTCCGTCGCGTCGCTACTCAAGCAACTCCTCGTTGACTGAAGGGCACTGCCGAGAGACGCCGGAACGCAACCGTCTTTGCGGACGAACTCTTCAAGCGAGCGATCCTCAGGAGCTTGCGGAGAGACAGTCTCCGCATCGCGCGCGGGTCGGTCTCGCATGAGATTCGCCGAACCAATGCTGGCGGCAGACGACGCACAACCGTGACGTACTGGCACACCGAGATCCGGTTCACGCCGAACTGGCGCGCGATGTCGGCGTACGACGCGCCCGGATTGGCGTTCATCGCTTCTTGGTACTTCCGGCCGATGAGGACGGGGTTCGGAGGCATATGCATCGACCGCAGACGACGCTGGCTCACACGCTCGAGCCCGAGCTGCTTCCAGTCCCACGGGCGAACCACGCGGAATGTCAGCGTTGAGCTGGTTCGTGATCCGTCTATATTGGGGAGCTTCGATTGAAAGCCTCGGTTCTGCCGGGGCTTTTTCGTTCCAGCCTTCGTCCGCTTTGGAACCCAGCAAGTACGCGGAGGGCGCTCGGGCGTTCCAATCGTCGTAGCCGACAGCGGACGCCCCTTCCCCTGTGACGACGCGCGTCTGCTCAGACCTTCGTAGAGGGCCAGCGCTCGGGAAAGAAGCGCTGTCGGACCCCGAAGTCTTGGAGCTTGTCCCAGAGCCCGTCGGGGTCGCTGTAGAACTGTCGGTCGAGGGCGTCCAGTTGGCCACCGACTTCGCGGAGGGCTGCAGTGAGTTTCGGCCGATTCACGAAGCCACCCGGTGTTCCACCGGTCATCAGCTGTCTCGCCGTCCTCAGGAGTTCCAGCGACCTGGGCGCGTTGAGCGTCTCGAGTCCCTCCTCGGCAGCGAACGAGTGGTCCGCGAAGGTTGAGAAGTACGCGTAGAAGCCCCCGTTCAGCACCGACCCGCGCATCTCGTTCACCGCCAGGTAGACCCGCTCCGATGGCTGCAACGTTGCGAAGTCAGAAGCTACCAGTCGCAACCAGAACTGCCAGACGGGACTCGCCCGAAACGCCTTGTCCTGTTGAGCACTTCGTCGGCCCTCCTCAAGCCGTTCTCGAGTCCCGCTCGCACACGGCCTGCAGCGTCCGCCGGTCCGCTCCGCGGTGGAGACGAGCATGTCGGCTCCGCACGCCGCGCACTGTGTCTTCGCATCCGCCATCCGTCGGACTCCCTTCTACAGGGCACGCTACAGCCCGTCTCTCGGTGAAGGAGCGCGTCCTTCCTCACGCAGCGAAGCCGCCCGACGCACGACGTGGTCGTGTTCAGCCGTTCCGCAAGTCCTCGAAGGACACGGCAGTGCACGGCACGTCATCAGTGAAGCGCTGCAGGGCGGCGCGAACCCGGTCTGCCTCCAGCGTTCCGGTCAGCACGCTCCGGTCGAGCTTGAAGCGGAGCGTCGTCCCGGTGTCCGAGCAGTCACCTACCCGCTGGAGCGCGCTGACGGCCTTTCCCAACTCGAAACGCTGCTCCCAGACCGCGCCGTCGCGTCGCACGGACACCACGCACCACTCTGACAGCGCGTTGAGGACCGCGACCCCCGACGCGCACCACTTCTGGCTTCCGGCGTCTGCCTTCTCGTCCCTGCAGGCGTGAAGCTTGGTCATGATGACTTCGATGAAAGGGACGTCTTGTGCGGGATGCCGGCCGAGCGGGAGCCCCGGCCCGTCGTTCCAAACCTCGGCGACGTCCGCGGAGAGCAGCCGTACAGCGACGTGCTTGGCCGGACCGCCTGTTCGTGGCTCGACGGCGAAACACAGCGGCTCAAGCACGAGGTTGCACGCCGCGTCGGCGCTTCCGAGGTCGCCGCCGACGTACAGACGAGGGCGACGGCGGATCGCCTCCGTCGGTTCGAGAACTTCGATGTCGGACGCCGCGTATCGGCCCTCAGGCATAGAGGACATTGTATCGGCGCAACGGGTCCCGCGGTCAGCGCGATGAGCCGCGCGACGTCACAACTCCACACCATGAGAATCCGCGTCTATTCAGACCTCCACCTCGAGTTCGAGGGCTTCGCACCGCCGCACACGCACGACGTCGACATCGTCGTGCTCGCGGGCGACATCGACGTGAAGGGCCGAGGTCTGACGTTCGCGCGGCGGTTCCCCTGCCCTGTGGTCTACGTGCTCGGCAACCACGAGTACTACGGCGGTGCGGTTCACCACCTCACGCAGAAGCTGAAGACCGCCGCAGCGGGCACCAACGTGCACGTGCTCGACCGCGACGTCGTCACCATCGGCGGTACTCGCTTTCTCGGAGCCACGCTGTGGACCGACTGGGTGGGGACCGGCGCCATCGAGCGAGAACGCGCCGTGGAGGAAGCCCGCGCCACCATGTCTGACTACAAACGCATTCGCGTCGCGCCGTCGTTCGGTCGGCTGCGACCCGACGACACCCGGAAGTGGCACGCGCGCGACCGCGCATGGCTGACCGAGCAGATCGCGCAACCACACGACGGTCCCACGGTCGTGGTGACGAACCATGCACCGACGCTGCTTGCGTGCCACGCCGCCGACGCCAAGAGTCCGCTCGTCGGCGCCTACGCGAGCGACCTCGAGTCGCTCATGGGGCGGCACATCGACGCGTGGATCTTCGGACACACCCACGTCGCATTCGACCAAGACATCAACGGCACGCGCGTCGTCAGCAACCCGCGCGGCTACCCGGGTGAGCGCGTCGCGGCCTTTCGCCCGGACTTCGTGCTCGACGTCGCCAGATGAGGGGGCCTGTCTTCGACGCGCGGGCTCCGCTCGCCGACACGCTGAAGTGGGCCGCGCTGCCGCAGGTGCTGCGACGCACGCTCACGCGCTCCCTCAGTCCGCACGAGCGTTCCACAACCACGCTCAGAGACAGTCTCCGTGGCGAAGACCCGAGGCTCAACGCCTGGCTCGTGGCGCTGCTCGCGCTCGATGTCGGGGTCGAGATCGACGAGCACCAGGACAACCTCATCGGCGTGTTCGCACGCGGCGAACTGCAGAGCGCTCGCGTCACCCACGTCTGTATCCACTCGGTCGGCGACGCCGACGGCTTCGGTATCGCGACACGTCACGGCGAGTGGGCCGCGGCGTACCTGCTGATGTCCGCTTCGCGCGCCGTCGAATGCGCGTTCATCTTCGTCGCCAGCAAGGGGCAGGCACCGCGCCAGCTCGACGTGCCGAGGCTTCGCGGAGCCGCCACGATGGGCGACGTCACATGCGCGCTCGCGGACGACCCTTCGCTCGCCGTTCACGCGGCGGTACGTGAGGCGTTCGCCCGGCAGCTCAGACGCCGGTGACCGTGATGAGCGGCGTACGCGCGCTGAACGTCGGCTGCGCCGCTTGCGCCAGCATCCACGTCGCCACGTCTTCGCGTGAAATCGCGGCGCGACCTCGCAGCGGTCCCGTCGCCACCACCACCTTCCCCGTCGCCGGCCCGTCGTTCAGACCCGTCGGCCGACACACACAGACGTCGAGCCCGCTCTCGAGCAGCAGCGCTTCCATCCGCGCCAGCTCGGCGTACGCGTGTCGCAGCGCCGTCCAGTCGATGAAGGCCTTGAACACGCCAGGCATCTGCGCGCGGCTGTCTCCGACTCCGCCGGCGCTGATGACCATCAGCCGCTTCACGCCCTCGCTCTTCATCGCCTCGATCAACGCCGGCGTGCTGCGCGAGAGAAAATCGGGCACCTCCGGGCGATGCCACGGCGCCAGCCCCGGCAGTCGCAACCCGAGCGCGCTCATCACCACGTCAGCGCCGCGCACCGCGTCTCGCAGGAACGCCACGTCGGTCAGCTCGCCACGCAGCACGCGCACGCCATCCGCGCCGTCGACCTGCGAGTTGGACCGCACCACCGCCGTCACCTCGTGCCCACCCTGCCTCGCCAACCGCAGCAGCTGACGCCCACACCCACCCGACGCTCCGAGAATCACCACTTTCATCACGCGCTCCTCACGACTGGACGAGCCACCGTGTCAGCCGATATCTTTCATGTCAATGGGAAGGATATCGGGCGCCCGCAACCGCGACCATGACGACAAGCGCCGGCAGCTCGCCGAGACGCTGGCGATGCAGCTGCTGCAGGCGGGCGCGGCGTACCCCACGCTGTCCGCCCTCGCGGAAGGTGCGGGCGTCGACCCCGGCACGCTGCGGCACTACTTCGGAGATCGTCAGGGCGTGGTGCGCGCGGCCTTCGAGTCGCTCCTGCGCTTCGGCGACGCGCAGAAGGCCCGCGCCGCGCAGCTGGGCGAACTGCCCGCGCGTGAAGCGCTCTCGACGTTGCTCCAGCGCATCGCCACCGCGTGGCCCGCGATGCTGGGCGGCATGCACGCGGCCGGCATCTCCGAAGGCATGGCCGACGCCACGCTCGGCCAGAGCTACGTGAACACCATTCTCGAACCGACGCTGGAGTCCGTCGAGAAGCTGCTGACCCTCTTCCACGCGCGCGGCGAGCTCGACGTGCCGGACGTGCGCGTCGGCGCGCTGGCGTTGCTCGCGCCGGTCATGCTCGCGCTGCTCCACCAACACCAACTCTCAGGCCGCACCTGCCGCCCGCTCGAGGTCCCCGCGTTCGTCGAGCGCCACCTCGACGGCTTCTTCTGCGGCTACGCCGCCCGCCCCTCACCCCGCCGTCGCCGACGCGCGTGAAACGTCTGACGCTCACGGACGTACGTCACTCGAACGGTCGTCGTACATCACCCACCGGAACACACATGAAGAACCACGCTCTCGTCATCTTGCTGTGCGCGTCAGTCATCACCGGCTGCCGCTGCAACGGCTTCGAAGTGCCGCCGCTGCCCGAGAAGGTCGTGGGCACGTGCACGTACATCAACAAGTTCAGCCAGCAGCAGGAGTGCAAGGACTACGTCGGCGAGTGGACCGAGAAGGAAGCGGGCGACGACTGCAAGAGCAACATGTCGACGCTGGACGTCGGCGCGAAGTGCAACATCCCCGAGACCGACAAGTACGGCGACTGCATCTTCATCATCGATGAGGTGAAGCAGAAGTTCGCGCGCGTCGAGCTGCCCGGCACCGACCCCGCACGCTGTGGCTCGATGCAGCGCGGCTGCCAGCTCTTCGGCGGCGGCAGCTTCCAGCCCACCGCCATCTGCGGCGGCTTCGCGAGCGACGGTGGCGCGATGGGGCTGCCCACGTTCCAGTGGCCAACGCGCGACTGCAAGGCGCCGCAGGCCGGTGAAGCGCCGGGCCAGAGCGCGAACGGCGAGGTCTGCACCTGGTCGATGATCTCCGGCGCCACCGAGGAAGGCCGCGACTTCAACGTCTACGGCAACTGCAACATGGTGCGCACGCAGCGGCCCTACTACCCGGTCGACGCCGCGCCCGAGGCCACGCAGGAAGACAGCCGCATGAACGACCCCACCTACGTCGCCGAGGTGAACTGGGTGAAGTCGCAGGTGCAGTCGACGGCGTGCGTGTGCTGCCACTCGACCGTCGCGCCGCTGGGCACGTCGAACTGGTACGTCGAGTCGGGCCCCAACTTCGCCAACTCGTTCTTCCCGCGCGGCCTGGCGATGGGCGCCGGGTGGATCGACACCGTGGGTTTCGGCGCCTTCGAGCCCGGCGAGAACAACGGCTTCACGCGCGCCACGCCCACCAACACCACGCACAGCATCTTCGTCACCACCGACGACGCGCGCATGAAGCGCTTCTTCGAAGGTGAGCTCGCGCACCGCGGCTACACGCGCGACGACTTCGCGGGTCAGACCTACGGCGCGGGGCCGCTCGACGCGCAGCGCTTCTTCAAGCCCGAGGCGTGCACGGCTGGTGAAGGCGTCGCCGCTGACGGCACCGTCAACTGGGTCGGCGGCAAGGCGCGCTACCTCTACGTGCTGGAGGCCGACTCGAACTCGCCGGCGGTGCCGCCGAACCTCGACATTCCTGTAGGCACGAAGTGGCGCATCGACGTCGACTGGGCGACGGGCACGCCCATCGAGCCGGGCAGCGTGAAGTACGGCGTGACGCCGGCCGAGTTGCTGCAGCGCGTGCCGGCGACAGGCGCACCCGCGGCGCTCGAGAGCGGGCGGAGCTACTACCTCTACGTGCTGCAGGACGTCGCGATTCCGGTGACGCGCTGCTTGTTCGTCGCGCCCTGAGCGACGCTCACTCCATCATCTTCTTCAGCGTGTCTTCGACGCGCTGGAGCCCCGACTTCTGCAGCACCTCGGCCGCGCGCGGCGAGCGCTTGAGCACTTCCTTCACGGCCGACAGCGGAATGCGCATCAGTTCCACCGATTCAACCGCGGTGACGGTGGCCTGACGCGGCTGCTCAGACAACGCCGCCAGCTCGCCGAAGAACTGCCCGCGCGTGAGCGTCGCCAGCTCGCGCGGCGTACCGAAGTTGTCGGCCGACACACTGACGGAGCCCTTCACCAGCACGAAGAAGTCGTCACCCTGCTCGCCTTCGCGACAGATGACGTCACCGGCTTCGAAGCGCGCGGGCTTCGCCAACGAGGAGAGCTGCTTGCGTTCGGCGTCATCGAGCGCGCCGAAGAGCTTCGAGAAGCGGGCGAAGTCTTCACTCATGGGTGCCCTTGAGTATGCGGCCCGTCGGCAGCTCACTCCCGCAGAATCGTCTCCATCGCCTTGCCCTTCGCCAGCTCGTCGATGAGCTTGTCCATCACGCGGATCTTCCGCATCAACGGGTCGGGCACGTCTTCGACGCGCACACCGCACACCACGCCGGTCACCTGCTTCACCTTGACGTTCAGCTTCGGCGCGTCGGCGAAGAAGGTCTCGAGGTCCGCGTCTCCGGTGCAGACCCGCTTGAGCTGGGGCGCCGAGTAGCCCGTGAGCCACCGCAGCACGGTGTCGACCTCCTGCTTCGTGCGGCCCTTCTTCTCGGCCTTCTGCACATACAGCGGGTACACGCGCGCGAACGACATCCGGAACACGCGCTCGAGCTTCTTGTCCATGCGCCGGATATTGCCGTGGAAATGCGCGCGCGACGCGGCCGCACCCGCTGGCGTCTGTGGGCGCCAACGAGTACGTCAAGGCGCATGGCCGCCGCTGACCAGTCCATCCACTCGCCTGACTTCAAGCGCGAGCAGCTCGAGCTCCCGAAGGGGCACGAGAAGCTGCTGCTGCATTCGTGCTGCGCGCCGTGCTCCGGCGAGGTGATGGAGGCGATTCACGCGTCGGGCATCGAGTACGCGATCTATTTCTACAACCCGAACATCCACCCGCTGAAGGAGTACGAGCTCCGGAAGCAGGAGAACATCCGCTTCGCGGAGAAGAACGGCATCGAGTTCATCGACGCCGACTACGACCCCGACGCGTGGTTCAAGCGGGCGCGTGGCATGGAGAACGCGCCCGAGCGTGGTGTGCGCTGCACGATGTGCTTCGACATGCGCTTCGAGCGCACCGCGCTGTACGCGCACGAGCACGGCTTCACTTCCATCTCGAGCTCGCTGGGCATCTCGCGCCTGAAGGACATGGAGCAGATCAACGGCTGTGGCCGCCGCGCCGCCGCGAAGTACCCGGGCCTCATCTACTGGGACTACAACTGGCGCAAGAAGGGCGGCGCCTCACGCATGGTGGAGATCGCCAAGCGCGAGCAGTTCTACCAGCAGGAATATTGCGGCTGCGTCTACTCGCTGCGCGACAGCAACAAGCAGCGCGTGGCGGCGGGGCGCGACCTCATCAAGCTGGGCGTGAAGTACTACGGGCGCGACGACGAGCCGTCGGGCAGCTGAAGCGCCGCAGTGAAAATCGAACGTTCCTTCAGCGTCGTGGTGACGCGCGCGCCGCCCGAGTTCGCCGCGTGGCTGGCCGACCTGCGCAACACCGAAGCGCTGCACCCGCTGCTGACTGGCGTGACGCTCGAGCGCGAAGACGGTCGCACGCGCGTGTGGCGCTGCGACGATCGCATCTTCGGCGTGCCGCTCACCTACTTCGCGCACCAGACGCTCGACGCTGATGGGCTGGGCTTCGTCACGCGCACGGACCAGAGCGGCCTGCAGCTCACCAACACCTGGCGCTTCGCCGCGCACGCGGACGGCACGCTGGTGACCGAGCAGCTCCGCTTCGAAGGCAGACCGTGGAGCGTCGCGTTTGCGGCGCCCATCGGCACGCGCGCCCACCGCGGGCTCTTTGCGGCCATCGCGGCGAAGTACGGCGTGCGCTGACGCCACAGTCTCGATGCGAGTGTGGCGCCCTGCCTCACCGGCGCGCGCGCAACCCACGAGAACGCCCCGTTGGCGCGGTGCGTGCTGTGGCACCTGCGCATGGCTTCGACCACTTCGCCCACGCTGCGCACCGGTCTCGTCGCTTCGTTGCTCGCGGCGCTCTCGGTAAACGCCGACACGCCGCCACAGAAGCCCGACGCGGGCACCGAGCAGATCGAGCTGCAGTCGCCTCGCGCCGCGGTGCGCGAGTTCCTCGAGCTGATTCGTCACGGCGACGACAAGGAGGCCGCGAAGTTCCTCGTGCGGCCCGACGCGTCGCTCGCGCGGCAGCTGGGCGCGGTGTTCGACGGCCAGCCGCGCTTCGACCTCGAGCAGGTCAGCGACGAGCCTGAAGGCGTCGACGACGACGGCCTGCCCGCGGGCGACGAGTCGGTCGCCAACGTGGAGTTGGGCGACCACGTGCCCGAGCACATCGTCATGGTGAAGATGTCGAACGGCGAGCCGCGCTGGCGCTTCAACGTGCCGACCATCAAGCGCATCCCCGTCTGGTACGAGCGCACGCCCAACGCGTGGGCGACGAAGAACCTCCCGGGCTGGATGACGCGCCGTGGCCCTGTCGGCGTGCAGTTCTGGCAGTGGGCGGTGCTGCTGCTGGTGGCCGCGCTCTCGTGGGGCGTCGGCACCATCGTGGGCAAGCTGCTGGGCGGCGGCGTGAAGAAGTTGATCGAACGCTTCAAGCCGAACCGCTGGACCGAGCTGCTCTTCACGCGCACGCAAGGGCCGCTGACCCTGGCCGCGGCGCTCGCGCTCGTCGCCGGCACCGTGCCTTTCCTCGGGCTGCCCGAGACGGCCGGCGCGTTCCTCATTCGTGCGGTGAAGGGCGGCTACCTCGCGGTCTTTTTCTGGCTGCTGGTGCGCGCGGTCGACGTGGTGCGCGAGGTGCTCATCGCGCGGCTGCCGTCGGACCAACCGGGCTCGCGCTCGCTCATCTCGCTGGGCTCGCGCTTCACCAAGGCGCTGCTCTTTACGATCCTCGTCATCGCCGTCTTGAGCCTCGTCGGCCTCCCGGTCGGCAGTCTGCTCGCCGGGCTCGGCATCGGTGGTCTCGCCGTGGCGCTCGCTGGGCAGAAGACACTCGAGAACCTCATCGGCACGTTCGCCATCGGCTTCGACGCGCCCTTCCGTGAAGGCGACTTCGTGAAGATGCGCGACTTCACCGGCACGGTGGAGAGCATCGGGCTGCGGTCGACGCGCATTCGCACGCTCGATCGCACCATCATCACCGTGCCCAACGGCAAGCTGGCCGACGAGCACGTCGAGACCTTCGCCGCGCGAGATCGCGTTCGCCTCTCGCTGAACTTCGCGCTCCGCTACGGCGCCACGCCCGACGACATCGAGCAGGCGCTGCAGCGCGCCGAAGAAGTGCTGAAGGCCGACGCAGACGTCGACGACTCGACGGCGACGGTGCGCCTCACCAACTTCGGTGAGTGGGGCCTGGGCATCGAGATCATCGCCATGGTGAACACCGCTGAGTTCTCGAAGTTCACCGTGGTGCGTCAGCGCGTGCTGCTCGCGACGCTGCGCGCGCTGGACAAGGCGGGCGTGACGCTGGACCCTGCGCAGGTCTTTCAGCAGCAAGGCCCTGCCGCTGCAGCCGCGCGGCGAACAACCGAAGCCAGGAGCTGACGTGAGCGACGCCACCCTCGACGCGCTGTTGAACGAGCCTGAATTCCGCCCGTACCTCCCGCTGCTGTACGTCGCGTGGGCCGACGGCGCGCTGGGGGACGACGAGCGGGCCATCATCGCGGGGCGGCTCGACGCGCACCCGTGGCTCAAGCCGAGGCTGCG
>CAYWON010000154.1:13707-16673 GCA_964459885.1 uncultured Archangium sp. | reverse complement strand
AGCTCGCTCACCCAGCGGATGCCCGAGATGAGCGGCTCGTGCCATTCCTCGAAGAAGACGCGCGGGCGGAACGGCAGCGACGCGTTCTCGCGCGCGAGCTGCTCGACGTTGGTGCGCAGCTCGTCAGCGAGCGCTTCAGCTTCCTTCGCGGCGCCGACCAGCGCGCCGATGACGCGCACCGCCTGCAGCACCTCGACGAGCGAGCGCTGGTTGAACAGGTGCACCGGCACGCCGCGCTTCACCAACTCGCCGCCGAGCTCGGCTTGCAGGTCAGAGAACCCGAGCACCAGGTCGGGCTGCAGCTCGAGGATCTTCTCGTAATCGGCGTCGAGGAAGCTCGACACGCGCGGCTTCTTCCGCGCTTCGGGAGGCCGCACCGTGAAGCCGCTGACGCCGACGATGCGGTCCTGCAGGCCCAGTCGGTAGAGCGTCTCGGTCGTCTCCTCGGTGAGGCAGACGATGCGACGCGGGTACGGCGACGCGGCGGTGAGCAGGGTCATTTCCAGCTCAGCGTCAGCTCCACGCGCTCGGCCGCGGTCTTTTCCCACGTCGCCGAGAGCGGCTTGCCGAAGAAGCCCTCGAACAGGCTGCGCAGCAACCCGACGTAGAGCTGCAGCGGCAGCACTTCTTCCTTGAAGACCAGCTTCGCGCTCGTGGCCTTCGCTTCGCTCACGAGGCGATTGCCGGGCGCGATCATCGGGTTCAGCGTCGAGAGCAGCGGCTTGAAGAGCGCCGCCGGGCCCGCGGGCTTCAACGTCTCGAGCGACTTGCCGAACGGCGACTTGAGCAGCGCGTCCATCGTGTAGAGGCCGAGCTGCTCGAACGCTTCGTCGACGCTCTGCAGCTTGGGCGCGAGCAGCTCCACGGACTTCCACAGCATGCGGAGGAACTCGGCGGTCGGGTACGTGAGCGAGTCGACGTACGCGCGCGGGTCGGTCGCCGCCTTGCGCACCTTCGGTTCAGCCGCCGGGCCGACGGACCGCAGGATGGCGGCGATGAGCGCGTTGAAGAACATGCCGCGCATGTGATCGCTCGGCTGCGTGGAAGCGATGCGGGCGTCGAGTTCCTTCACGTCCAGCACGCGGTGCTGGTTGGCGCGCACCTTCTCGGGCGCCTTCACCTGCGGCGGCTCGACGACCGCGTTGGAGCGATCTGTCGACAGCGTGGGCTCCGCTTCCGGCAGCGGCGCGACCTCGACGTCGTCGGGGAACAACTGCTTCATGAACGCCGCGAGGTGCGCGTTGGTCGCGGGCAACCGCTGCTTGGCGAGGAAGCCTTCGATGGCCTTCTGGAACGCGGCGGCTGATTCGTAGCGGCCGGGCAGCTCGCGCGAGAGCGCCTTGAGCACGATGGCGTCGAGCGACTTGGGCACCGCGCGATCGAGCATCGACGGCGGGTTGATGTCGGCGCCCACCACGGCCTGCAGCGTCTCGGTCTCGTTGTCGCGCTTGAACAGCCGTTCGGTGCAGAGGATCTCCCAGAACACCGTGCCGAGGCCGAACACGTCGCTGCGCCCGTCGAGCTGCTTGCCGTAGGCCTGCTCGGGCGACATGTACGCGTACTTGCCCTTGATGATGCCGGTGGCCGTGCGCACCAGCTTGTTGGCCGCCTTGGCGACGCCGAAGTCGATCAGCTTCACCGCGCCGTTGAAGCCGATGAGGATGTTCTGCGGGCTGACGTCGCGGTGGATGAGATCGAGCGGCTGACCGGCGGGCGTCTTGGCCTGGTGCGCGAAATCGAGCGCGGCGGCGGCGTCGGCGATGACGCGGCACTTGAGCGCCAGGGGCATGCCGTTGCCGTGTTCGAGCGCGTGCACGACGACGTCGCGCAGCGAGAGCCCGTGCACGTATTCCATCGCGATGAAGTACTCGCCCTTGTCTTCGCCGAGGTCGTAGATCTGCGCGATGTTCGGGTGGTTGAGGACCGCCGCGATGCGGGCCTCATCGAAGAACATGTTCACGAACTCCTGGTCTTCGCGGAGGTGCTTGAGCAGCGTCTTGACGACGACCAGCTTGTCGAAGCCTGCGGGGCCCTTCTGACGCGCGAGCCAGACCTCGCCCATGCCGCCGACCGCGAGCTTCTTGACCAGGGAGTACTTGCCGAGGGTCTGCACGTGGGGCTCAGAGAAATAGCACGCGGCTCAACGGCTCGACGGTTCTTCGCAGCGGACGAACTTGCCCCCACCGCACACGCATCGCACATCGGCACCGCACTCCGACGGGCAGAAGCAGGTGTCGACCACCACGCTGCACTCGGCGCGGGCGTAGCAACCACAGGTCGTGGTCTCGACGCTGCACGGCCTCGCCACGCCACACGCCAGCAACGACATCGCCATGAGAACGATCAACGTGCGCATCGCCGGCAACAGTAGCCTCAAGTCGTCATGAACGAGTTCGCGTTGATTGAGGCCTTCACCGCGCAGTTTCAGGTGCCCCGGTCGCCGTCCGGCCCGGGTGACGACTGCGCCGTGGTGTCACCGCGCGGCCACACCTGCGTCACCACCGACGCCGTCGTCGAAGACGTGCACTTCACGCGCGCGACGTTCTCGCCCGAAGACGTGGGCCACAAGGCGCTCGCGGTGAACCTCAGCGACCTCGCGTCGATGGGCGCGTCGGCCGATTGGTTCACCGTGGCGCTGGGCCTGCCCGACGACGTCGACGCGAAGTGGCTCCGTCGACTGGGCCGCGGCATGGCGGCGTTGGCGCGGGCCCACGGCGCGACGCTGATCGGCGGCAACGTGACGTCGGCGAAGCAGCTGAGCGTCACCATCACCGCGTCGGGCGTGCTGCACGGCAAGCCGCTGCTCCGCTCGGGCGCGCGCGTGGGAGACGGCCTCTACGTCAGCGGCCCGCTCGGCAACGCGGCCGCCGGTCTTCAGAGCCTGCGCGACGGCAGCCACGTGCGTGCGCTCATCACCGCGCAGCGCCGCCCCGCCCCACACCTCGCCTTCGCCGCGCACGCGCGCC
>CAYWON010000154.1:0-13607 GCA_964459885.1 uncultured Archangium sp. | reverse complement strand
TGAAGCTCGAGGTGAACAACTTCCGCTACGTCATCGCGTCGGGGGTCGCGAACGGCCTCGAAGAAGCGCCGCTGAGCAAGTACTCGGTGCGCGCGCCGATGCCGGAGCTGTCGGGCGACGACAAGGCAGCGCTCACGCGCGAGGCGCTGACGACGATGAAGGCGTGGCTCGCGTCGGAAGCGGGTCGCAAGGAATGGGCGGCGATGGTGGGGCCCGGCGGCTACGTCGCGTCGACGGCCGAGAAGTCCGCGAACCTCGCGTCGTCGGTCGCGTACTTTGGGACGCTGGTGAAGGAGCGCAAGCCGGCGAACCCGCGCGACGCAGAGCAGCTGGCGCGCTTCAGCAATCAGCAACGCGCGTTCAAGGCCGACCGTCCGCGACTCGAGCGCGAGCTGCTCACGCGGGCGAAGGCCACCGCGGCGCCCGACGAAGCCAACTTCAACGCGCAGCTGAAGGAGCGGCTCACGTACTTCCTCGCCGAGACGAAGCAGGTGCCGTGGGACGCGAAGCTCGAAGAGAAGAACGGCCGGAAGGTGTTCGTGAGCGCCACGCTCGAGGCGAAGCCCAACTGGTGGAAGTTCTGCTGGCGCGCTGGCCCGGAGGCCACCAACGCCGCGCGCGAGTTCGCCACGCAGTGGCTCGCCGAGCTGAACGCGCCGCCGCCCGCCTCGAAGCTCAGCGACGACAAGTAGCCGTCACGGCCCCAGCGCAGCGTTCAGCTCCAGCAGTGCACGACGCGTCTGCTCGGCGACGGCCGACGTGTCAGTCGGCATCGGCGCCACGCGCTGCAGGAGCTCCCGCGCCACGGCCAGCGACGGCGGCCCCGAGTACGGCACGCTGCGCGCGAGCTCGTCGTCATCGAGCGCCTGCAGCGCCGCGCGCGTAGCGAGCTGCGCACGAATGCGGTGCCCGTTGGTGTCGGTCTCGGCGACCTGCAGCGTCTCGTACGCCGTCTTCAAGTAGTCGCGCTGCGAGTACGCACCATCGGGCACCGTCGCCACGCGCCCCGCCGCACAGGAACTCAGCATCAGCAACACGAGCCATCGCGCCATGCGACTTGGTCGTTGGCGCGCCGCGGCGGATTCACGCGCCACCCGCATATAAATACGGTGCGACAGGCGTTCAGTAGGCGCGTGTAGACAAATCAGCTCACGTCGAACGTCATGCCCGCGGCGACGAGCCGCGCGCGCAGCACGCCGCCCATCGCCGTCGCCGGCGTCAACACACCCGCAACCTTCGGCAGCTTCGCTTCGTCGCGCGCCAGGCACAGCGCGGTCTCACCAAGAATGAGCGACGTCAGCTGGTAACCGGGATCGCCCTGCCCCGTGATGGTGACGCTCTTCTTCTCGCCCGCCTCGCTCTCACCGAACACGCGCACCTTGAGGAAGCCATTGCGGCGCTGCACTTCGCTGGGGCCTTCGCCGGGCTTGGGCAGCATCGACTCGACGAACTTCCGTGTCGGCCCCAGCATCAGGCCGCCCATCAGCGCGCCCATGCCGGCGGTGATGCCTGCCGCGGCGAGCGCGCCAGCCGGCCCGGTGCGCGTGCCGATGACCTCGGCGTAGCGGAAGCTGCGGCCATACGCGTAGCCCTGCAGCGCGTTGGTGCGGCGCACGACGCGCGTGTTGATGCTCGCCATCACGAACGGCGCCACCCACTGGCCCACGAAGTCGTCGAAGCGGAACGTCGCGAGGTCCCGCTCGTCGCCGAGGTCCGGCTCCTTGCTGCGGTCGGGCGAGAGCGCGTACGGGTCGACGAGGATCTTCCGGCGCGCTTTGTCGGCCTTCGCTTCATCGAGGCCGTTGAGCAACGACGCCACGGTGCCGCCGCTGAAGCCGCCCTTCGCGGCGACGACGACGTAGGTCGCGCGCTTCATCGCTCCGAGCGCTTCGTGCAGCGCCTGCACGCCGAGGTCTGACGGAATCGAATCAAACCCGCAGGTGTGAACGATGCGCGCGCCGCTCGACTTCGCGGCCGCGTCCGACGCGTCGATGGCGTCTCGCATGAACTGCGTCTCGCCGGTGAGGTCGCAGTAGTGCGTGCCGTTCTTCGCGCACGCGGCGACGAGCGGCAGCCCGTGCTTCGCGTACGGCCCAACCGTCGTGCACACCACCGTCGTCTGCGCGGTCAACGACTCGAGCGCGGCCACGTCGTGCGCGTCGGCCACCAGCACCGGCCAGTCCTTCTTCAGCTCGGCGCGGATACCCTCGAGCTTCTTCTGGTTGCGGCCCGCCAACGCGATGCGCACGTCGGCCGGCGCGTGCTGCGCGAGGTAGTCGGCGACGAGGCGACCGGTGAAGCCCGTGGCGCCGAAGAGGACGATGTCGAACGTGCGATTCACGGGGCCCTTCTACATGTGTTTCGGCTACACACCCGCGCCATGGCTCGCATCAAGAAGGTCCTGGTCGCCAACCGTGGCGAGATCGCCGTTCGCGTCATGCGCACGTGCAAGGAGCTCGGCCTCGGCACCGTCGCCGTGTACTCAGAAGCTGATCGCAACGCGCCGCACACGCGCTTCGCCGACGAGGCGTACTGCGTGGGCCCTGCGCCCAGCCGCGAGAGCTACCTGGTGATGGACAACATCATCAACGCCGCGAAGCAGTCGGGCGCCGACGCGATTCACCCGGGCTACGGCTTCCTGTCTGAGAACGCCGCGTTCGTGCGCGAGTGCGAGAAGGCCGGCCTCACCTTCATCGGCCCGCCCGCGAGCGCGATGGACGCCATGGGCGAAAAGACGCAGGCGCGCCGCAACATGATCAAGGCCGGCGTGCCCGTGGTGCCCGGCACCGACAAGCCCTTCGAGAGCTTCGACGAGGCGAAGGCCTTCGCCGTGAAGATCGGCTTCCCGGTGATGCTGAAGGCCGCGGGTGGCGGCGGCGGCAAGGGCATGCGCCGCGTCGACAAGGTCGAAGATCTCGAGAGCGCGTGGCGCACCGCCAAGAGCGAGGCCATGAGCGCGTTCGGCAACGACGCCGTCTACATGGAGAAGTTCCTCGATCGCCCGCACCACGTGGAGATCCAGGTCTTCGGCGACACGCACGGCAACGTCATCCACCTCAACGAGCGCGAGTGCAGCGCGCAGCGCCGCAACCAGAAGGTCGTCGAAGAGACGCCCTCACCGATTCTCACGCCGGAGATGCGCGCGGCCATGGGCGAGGTCGCGGTGAAGGCCGCCAAGGCGGTCAACTACGTCGGCGCCGGCACCATCGAGTTCCTCGTCGACAGCTCGCGCAACTTCTACTTCCTCGAGATGAACACGCGCCTGCAGGTCGAGCACCCGGTGACCGAGTGGGTCACGGGCGTCGACCTCGTCGCCTGGCAGCTGCACGTCGCGCAGGGCGGCGTGTTGCCCATCTTGAAGCCCATCTCGCCGCGCGGTCACAGCATCGAGGTGCGCGTGTACGCGGAAGATCCCGCGACCAACTTCATGCCGTCGCCCGGCGTCATCACCGATCTGCGCGTGCCGGCGGGCCCGTACATCCGCGACGACTCGGCGGTCTACGCGGGCTACCGCGTGCCCAACTTCTACGACCCGATGATCAGCAAGCTGTCGGTGTGGGCGCCCACGCGCGCCGAGGCCGTCGCCAAGATGCGCCGCGCGCTCGACGAGTACGTGCTGACGGGCATCACCACCAACCTCCGGTACTTGAAGCAGATCATGCTTCACGAAGAGTTCGTGCGCGGTGACTACGACACCGGCTTCCTGCCGCGCGCGCACGAGGCGCTGCAGGGCACGCCTGACGCGGCCATCGAGCAGGCCTCGCTGTTCGCCGCCGTCATCCGCGCGCACCAGCGCAGCCAGAAGGCCGCAGGTCAGCTCGGCGGTGGCAGCAACAAGCCCGCTGGCGACTTCATCTCACCGTGGCGCGCCGCTGGCCGCCGCCAGAACTGGAAGCGGAGCTGACGCATGGCGCGCACCACCAAGTACTTCGTGAAGAACCTGGGCGTGAAAGACGCCGAGGCCACCGAGCTGGAGCTCGAGCTGTTGGGCGAGGGCCGCTACGCGCTTACCGTCGGCGGCAAGCGCCACGAGGTCGACGCGCTGACGCTGCCGACCGGCGCGCTGTCCATCATCACCAACGGTCGATCGTGGGCCGCAGACTTCGACGAGAAGGGCGATGAGATCGGCGTCGTCATGCGCAGCCAGCTGACGCGCTTCGACGTGGTCGACGAGCGCAAGCTGCGGCTGCGCGCGGCCTCGGCGGCGTTCAGCGTCGAAGGCAAGCAGACCATCAACGCGCCGATGCCCGGCAAGGTCGTGAAGATCCTCGTCAAGTCGGGCGACGTGGTGACTGAAGGCCAGGGCCTCGTCGTCGTCGAAGCAATGAAGATGGAGAACGAGCTCAAGAGCCCCAAGGCCGGCACCGTGACCGAGGTGCTGACGAAGGAAGGCACGGCAGTCGAGAACGGCGCGCCGCTGATCGTCGTGGAGTGACGCTTTCGCTGATCGCCACGCTGGTGCTCGCCGCGGACGGAGGCATGCCGCCTCCACGCGGGTTGACCTGTCTGCCCACCTGGTACGCGGGCACCGTGCAGCACCGCGCCGACGCGGGCTGGGGCCTGCAGCTCGAGAACGGGCTCTTCGTGCGCTGGGACAGCGGTGGCGAGCGCGTCGACCCCGACGACGAAGAGTCAGAAGAGGTGCCCGACCTCGCCGACCTCTACGACCCGCCGTACGTCACCGGCCCCATCAAGCCCATCGACACCACCGACGCCGGGCCGCCCGTCGACCCCGGCCGCGCGCGCGTCGAAGAGCTCTTCCTCGCGACCTACGGCGGCAAGCTGAACGAGGTGAACCAGCACCTGACGAAGGTGCGCTTCTTCGGCCTGCGCTACCCGTTTCACGAGCGCGCGGCGCCGGCGCTGCAGCGGGTGGTCGAGCGGCTCGAGCCCGAAGTGAAGGCCAACCCGAAGCTGCTCCCGTTCCTCAAGGACATCGGCGGCACGTTCATCTGGCGCACCATCAAGCGCAGCAAGCGCCTCTCGAGCCACTCGTTCGGCATCGCCATCGACATCAACGTCGAGCGCAGCGACTACTGGCGGTGGACGTACCGGGGCAAGCCGATGATCTGGAAGAACCGCGTGCCGCAGGTCATCGTCGACGCCTTCGAGGCCGAGGGCTTCATCTGGGGCGGCCGATGGAAGCACTACGACACGATGCACTTCGAGTACCGCCCGGAGCTCATCTCTCCGGCGTGCCGGTAGTCAGAAGAGGTCGGCCGGCAGCAGGTGGTTGAGCGTCTCGTCGATGCGCTGACCGGCCTCGCGCGCCGGCGCTTCGTGCAGCACCTCTTCGCCCGAGACCCACTGCACCGCTGACGCGCCGTCGAGCTCCACGCGCCACGAGTTCTGGGGCTGCACGTCGCGCTCGAACAGCGCCGCCATCGCCACGCCCAGCGCCGGGCAGTCGATGAGCATCACCATCTCGCTGTTGTGCACCCAGCTGCGCGGGTCGAGGTTCATCGAGCCGATGAGTACGTGACGGCGATCGATGACCATCGTCTTGGCGTGCAGCCCGACGAAGCCCGACCTCACGGGCGCGGTGTCGACCACCTCGGCGAGCAGCTTCGCGTCGTGCTTGAGCTCGAAGATCTCCACGCCGGCGGTCAACATGCGCGCGCGCCAGTCGGTGTAGTGCGCGTGCACGCCCGCGGCGTCGGTCGACGCGAGCGAGTTGGTCAGCATCACGAAGCGCACGTCCTTCTTCAGCTCGCGCGCGGTGCGGCTGAACGCTTCTTCGTCGGGGATGATGTACGCGTTGGTGATGAGCACCTCTTTCTCGGCGCTCGCCCACAGCTTCTGCACTTCGTCGCGGAGGTAGTGCGCCACCTTCTGCGCTTCGGGCACGTCGGTGGTGACGCGGCTCGTGCCGGGCGCCAGCGCATGGCTCAGGGCGGCGAGCTCGTCCGTCCACGCGCGGGCGTCGAGGGAAAAGCGCTCCAACGTGGTGGCCGCGCGCAGCCGTGTCTCGAGGCCGGCGCGCTCCGTCTTCAGCGTGTCGACGGTGCCACCAGCGTCGAGCTCGGCCTGCGGGCGCACCCACTCGCTGTTCCAGTAGCGGTCGAACACCGAGCTGACCTGCCGCGCCGCGTGGCCGACGCTGACGACGTCGAGGTCGCGGAAATTGAACGTCGCGTTGAGGCCCATGTACTCGTTGCCGAGGTTGCGCCCGCCCATGATGGCCGCGTGGCCGTCGGCGATGAGCGCCTTGTTGTGCATGCGCTGGTTGAGGCGCGAGAAGTCCCCGACGAACTCGACGGCCCGCCCCACCGCGCCGCGGTTGCGCCACGGGTTGAACACGCGCAGCTCGATGTTGGGGTGCGCGTCGACGGCGGCGTTCGACACGTCGCGAAGAATGGTCTGCTTGCCGTCGTCGATGGTCGTCATGTCGTCGACGATGAGGCGCACCTTCACGCCCCGGTCGGCCGCCGCGATGACGTGCGAGAGCACGAGGTCGCCCGCTTCGTCGCCCCACCAGAGGAAGGTCATCAGGTCCAACGAGTGCTGCGCTGAATCGATGAGCGCGAGGCGCCAGGTGAGCGCGTCTTCGTTGCGATCGAGCAGCTTGAAGCCCGACTTGTCGGGGCCCAGCGCTTCACGCACGTCGTTCTCGAGCTTCGCGAGCGGGCCCGTCGCGCCGGGCGTCAGCGCGTGCTGAACCGGGCGCGAAGACTGCTTCGTGGTGGCGCAGGCAGAGACGAGGACGGCGGCGAGCAACGTCGTGACGAAACGCATCACGCCACTCTGCCACGACGCCGTCAGCGTCGGTTCAACCGTCCCGTGAAGAACAGCCACGCGAACAAGACCGCGAGCGCGAGAAACGCGACGACGAACAACCCGCTCGCCACGACGCCCGCCCGCGCCCACCGACGACCGCGCTGCACGACGGTCGAGCCGCGCATCAGCCTCAGCTCCATCACCGCGAGCGCGAGGCCAGTGAAGCCCAGCGGCACCGCCGCCGCCCAGAACGTCAAGCCCGGCCGCCCGCGAATGAAGAAGCCCGCGACGAGGCCCACGAAGCCCAGCGACGCCAGCACCGGTGACGTCTTCGCCCGCGCGCTCGCGGGGACCCCACGCAGCAACGGCGCGCAGTCGGCGCACGCCGCGGTGATCTCCTGCACGTACTCGACGCAGTCACCGCACAAGAACGTGCCGCAGCGCGTACACACCTCGACCGCGGCCAGCGCGGGGTGCTTGCCGCAGTGCGCGCCGCTCAAGCTCACCGCGGCGTCACCTCGAACGTCGCTTCGTCGATGCGCGGCGCGCTCTTCGGAAAGTCGAGCTCTGAGAGCTGCTTCACCAGCTTCGCGCCCTTGAGCGACGCGTCAGGCACCGGCACGCCCTTCCCTTCCTGCTTCGTCGAGATGAGCTTCCCGCGGAGGAACCGGCCGTCTTCAGCGAGCGAGACCTCGAGCATGACGGTGATGCCCAACGGGCCAGACAGGTCGAAGCGCCCGTACGTCGCGAAGTTGCCCAGCGAGTAGGCGATGAGGCGCTCCTTGTAGACCTCGAGGCCACGCACCACGTGCGGGCCGTGCCCCAGCACGAGGTCCGCGCCCGCGTCGATGACGCCGTGGGTGAAGCGCTTCAAGTCACCGCGGTTCTCGCCGAGGTACTTCTCGGCGCCGTCCTTCACGCGCGTGGCCTTGGTGCCTTCGGCGCCGCCATGAAAGCTGACGATGACCAGATCGGCCGACGCCTTCGCCTGACGCACCAGCTTCTGCGCGGTGGGAAGGTCGTTCACGTCGTTGGTGGCGCCGCTGGTGTGAAAGCCGATGAGCGCGACCTTCTTGCCCTTGTAGTCGACGGTGCCGATGGAGCCCGGCGCGCCGGACCACGCGATGCGATGCGCGGTCAGCGTCTTCTCGGTCTCACGACGGCAGGCTTCGCCGAAGTCACCCGAGTGGTTGTTGGCGGTCGACGCGAGGTCGAGGCCCACGGCCTCGAGGTACTTGCCGTACGACGTCGGCGTGCGGAACGCGAAGCAGTTGCCGCCCTTGCGGCACTTGGACGACGTGCCCGAGTCGCACAGCGGGCCTTCCATGTTGGCGAACGTGAGGTCGGCGTCGCGCAGCAGCTCGGCCACGCCGTCGAGCAGGTGCGCGCCGTCGTCGGGCGGCAGCTTCCCTTCGGGCACGGTGGTGCCCAGCATCACGTCGCCCACGGCGCGCAGCCGCAGGAACGCTTCATCGGGGGCAGCAGACAACGACAACGCGACGACGGCACCGAGCCACATGCCGTCGCCGCTAGCGCAGGCGCTTCAGGGAGTGAAGCGGTAGCTCGTCGCCGTGCTGGCCGTACCGGGCGTGTTGAAGGCGCGCTTGGCGGCCGTCATGCCGGCGGCGTCTTCGAGACCGAAGGTGGCTTCGGCGCCGAGCAAGCGCGCGAGCCGCGCGGTGTCCGTCTGTCCGCCCGCGTCCAGCTGGCAGTAGTGGAACTCGATGGCGTTGGTCGTCTCTTCGAAGTGCGCCTGGTAGCGCATGGTCTCGAGGATGGGCATCGCGCTGGTCCACGGCGCGACGTCGAACCACTCGATGACGAAGCGACGATTGGGTGCAGTGCCGAAGACCTGCGTGCGCACGATGGCGGTCGCGTTGCGGTTGCGCATGTCGTCCCAGAACGGCGCCACCACGCTGTTGGGCGCCGAGGCGTTGGGCATGTCGACGTTGATGTAGGTCGGCGCACCGAACGTGCGCGTGGGCGACCCGGTGTTCCACAGCTGCGCGAAGCCGTTGGCGTTGACGGTGAAGTGCGTGACCGGCTGCTGGAAGTAGGTGAAGCCGAAGGGCAGCGCCGTGGCCACGCTGTTGCCGTCGTCGAGGCTGGTGGCGCCGCCCGAGTCGACGATGGCCAACGTCGGCGCGAGCGAGAGGTCGGAACAGGCGTTGGCGACGGTGGCGATGGTGTACGGCGAGACCGGCGGCATGCCGAGGTTGAACGTGAGCTCGTACGCGCCGCTCTCGGTCTCGGCCCACGCGTCGACGACGACGTAGACCGTGACGGCGGAGGCTGACGTGTTGGTCCACGAGACCGCTTCACCGAGGGCGTCACCCACCTCGTCACTGCCGTCGAGACAGGTCGTGCCAGTGGCCGCGCAATTCATCGCCGGCGCCGCGACGAGGTAGAGCGAGGGGTCCCACGTGGTGGTGGCGGGCATGGTGACCGAGAGGTTCATGCCGGCGGGGACAGACACCGAGTACACGCGATCGAAGCCGTCGTTGGCGAAACCGGTGCAGGCGTTGTTGGTGGAGATGTCGTCGATGTAGCCGACGTTGGTCTGACCGGTGATGGTGCCCGACGTGGTGATGACCTGCGGCGCGCTGCACGTCTCGCCCAGGTTGGGCACGTACGGCGCGACCGTCGCGGAGATCTCAAACGTGCCGCCCCGCCCTGGCGACGTCGGGCTCACCGACACCACGATGTTCTGCGTGGTGCCAGACGTATTGACGGTGGTGGTCGTGGTCGCCGACGCGCCCGCGGCGCTCGAGCGGCACGAGGTCGCGGCGCAGTCATCGAGCAACCGCACCGTGTGCGAGACCGGCGCGATGCCCGTGGGCGTAACCGTCACCGAGAGCTGCTGCGAGTTGGGCACGGCGATGACGTAGAAGAGCTGACCTCCCGCGGTCGTGGCGCAGGCGCTGCTCGGGCTGCCGCCGGCCGCTGAGTTCTGGCCCGTCAGCGGCGAGTTGGGCGCGAGCGCGATGGGCGCCGTGCACACCGAGTTCGGCGCGCGCGGCGTCAACGTGAGCGACAGACCGTACTCGCCGCCTTCGGGCGGGAACTGGGTCGCGTCGTATTCCTGCACGAGCACCGCGTAGGTGCCGGCGTCGAGCGTGGTGGCGATGCGGCTGAGCGGCGCGGCACCGCCTTCGTCGTTGCAGGCGAGGTCGGTGGTGTCGCTGCATGTGTTGCGGAGGTTGAGGGTGGTGTCGACGCTGCCGCCGTCGGCGCCCGGGTGCGTCTCGAGCACCACGTTGGCCGTCGCGGGCACGGTGAACTGCCAGACGTTCTCGGCGTACGCGTGATCGAAGACGCCGCAGGTCGGGAGCGGTGAGCTGCGCGTGCCGCTGAGCGAGAGCGTGCCCGTCACCGACGAGTTGGCCGCGAGCGTTCCCATCGCCGCGCAAGCCATCGGAGAGCCACCGCCGGTGCCAGTGCCGCCGCCGGTGACGCCGGTACCGCCGCCCGTCACGCCCGTGCCGCCGCCCGTCACGCCCGTGCCGCCGCCCGTGACGCCGACACCGCCGCCGGTGCCGACGCCGCCACCCGTCGTGCCGTCGCCGCCGCCCGTGACGCCAACACCGCCGCCGGTCACGCCGACGCCGCCGCCAGTCACGCCGCCGCCGCCGCCCGTCGTGCCGTCGCCGCCGCCAGTGACGCCAACACCGCCACCCGTCACGCCGACGCCACCGCCAGTCGCGCCGTCGCCGCCGCCAGTGACGCCAACACCGCCGCCCGTCACGCCGACGCCACCGCCGGTCGTGCCGTCGCCACCACCAGTGACGCCAACACCGCCGCCCGTCACGCCGACGCCGCCGCCGGTCGTGCCATCACCGCCACCGAGTGCAGAGCCACCACCCGTCGTGCCGTCACCGCCACCCGTGACGCCAACTCCGCCACCGGTCGAACCGTCACCGCCGCCGAGCGCCGAACCGCCGCCCGTCGTGCCGTCACCGCCGCCGATCGCCGTGCCGCCGCCCGTCGTGCCGTCACCGCCGCCCGTCGTCGACGAGCCGCCGCCGGTGGTGCCGACGCCGCCACCGAAGCTACCGAAGCCACCGCCAAAGCCGGTGTTGCCGAGCACGCACTTGCCCATCGTGCAGACGAAGCCCGCGTTGCAGTCGGTGTTGATCGCGCATTCCGGCTTCACCGGCTCACACGCGACGAGGAACAGCACCGCACCACCCAGCCCGAGTCTGAACAATGGAGAGTTGGCCATAACCTGAGTCTCACCCAGGCCGACCGGTTGGAGCGCAAAAGAAAAGGCCGGCCACCCGCGAGAGGTGACCGGCCAGTTCTCGTTGCAACGCTAGCGAACCACTACGGCGCGATGCACATCGCCACCGACCAGTTCACGAGCGTCCCGCCGATCGCGGCGTCGTCATCGACCACCTTGAACTGCCATGTACCACTGGGCGACTGACCCGCGAACGCGGCGAACGTTGCCTCGGGCTGGTAGCAGCCGGAGAACGGAGCGCTGCCCGCCGTGATGGCCGTCGTGCAGGTCGAGTCGAACAACGTGTTCGTGTAGTTGTCTCCCGAACCGCCGTTGTCGCTTGAGACGTCGATGAAGGTGGTGCTCGCCGGCGGCGCCAACGAGAGATCCGCGTCGCCCGTGAAGCCGTGCAGAACGTTGGCCCGCATCGCGAACTTCGTGATCGTACCGGTTACGGCTGGAACAACGATCGACGAGACGACGCCGGCGGGCGTGTTGTCGGGCACGGTCAGGTTCACATCCCCCGAGTTGAACACTCGGAGTGACTCTCCAGCGCCACAAGGCAGGAAATACGCATGACACGCGGCCGCACACGATGAATCGCTGCAGTCAGATTGGCCGTTGCCATCGTTGTCCATCCCGTCGTTGCAGTTGCTCTCCGCCGGAACACACGATGAGGGCGAACCCGAGCAAACGAAGCCAGGCTCAATGGCACAGGTCGCAGAGCATCCGTCACCCGAGGTCGCAGCGCCGTCGTCGCACGTCTCGGGGCTCTCGACCTGTCCGTTGCCGCACATCGGCGTCGGCGCCACGCTCACTTGGAGACCGAAAGAACCCGCAGACGCAGGGTCACCCCAGTCCGACAAGACAACGTAGTACGTCTTCTGAGCCGGACCGTTGTCGAACACGATCGTCTCGACGCCATTGGATCCAGTCGCATCAACCGACGCGACGCACGACGACGCGGCTCCGCACGTCACGGGCATGCTCGTCGCATCGATCACGTTGATCGCCGGGTCAACCCCGGAGGCCGCATTCGGCGTGGCGACGACGCTCAGCCGGTTGTTCGCCGGGACGGTGACCGAGTAGACAATATCTGACGACGGAACGAGGGGAACGAGCGTGTCATCCCCGCTCGCAACGCAGCCAGCATCGGTCACGAAGGCGTGATCGGCGGCGAACTGCCCGAAAGAGACGGACGTCGTCTGGTTGACCGGCAACGGCACGGCGTTCATGCACGAATCGCCGGGCGGCGGCCCCGCAAGCGTGATGTCGAGATCATAGCCAGGCGAACCGCTGTTCTTCGAGTCCACGATGAGGATGACCGAACGGTCCGAAGTCCCCGTGTAGTTCGCGAACGTCAGCTCTTCAAAGGCGCCACCGGTGGTGTCGACTCCGCCCAGACAAGGACCAACGTTGCAGCTGGCGATCGAGGGATCCGCGATTGCGACGGTGACGTCGTTCGCGCCGCCGTCTGCCAGTGTGCCGATCGGCGTGGCACGCGCGGTCATCCGCTGCCCCTGAGGAATGGTGACAGCGTAGGTCCGGTCCGGGCCCACCCCGTACCGGCAGAACTGCTGCGACGACGAGATGTAGTTGTTCGTGAACCCGGTGAACGTCTGACCAGAGAGGGTCGTTGACGTAGTGATCGGCGCGCCCGGCGTCTCGCAAATGTCGCCTGACGACTGAGGAGGAGCGGCAAACCCGATGTCGAGCACGAACCCACCACGCGCGGCGGTGAGCGACGACGACGACGTGTCGACGATGACCTTCACAGGCAGGGCGGTTGCGGTGGTGTTCTCATAGAACACCGTCTCGCTGGGGCCGGTGCTCGCATTGATGCTGGCCGCGCAAACCAACGACGAGTTGCAGCCGCCCGTCACCACACTCAGTGAGGGATCAAACGCAGTGCCACCATCGGGTGTTGAGGTGACCGTCGCCGTGAGCCGCTGATTGGGCGGGATGCTGACAATGAACGCACGGTCGTTGTACAGCATGCCGGTGGAGCAGCCCGTGCTCTGGGAGTAGTCGTTCGCGTAGCCGAAGAGCGTCCCCGTGGTGGAACCGGCACCGATCGTCGCCGCATTCTCGCAAAGATCCCCCTCTGGCATCGGAGAGACAGTCGCCCCGACCGTGTACGCACCCGAGCCGCTGGAGTAGCCATCCACGAGCAGGAAGACGTCCGTGGCGACGTTGGTGCGGTTCGACCACGAAAGCCCCGCGTTGTCAGCGTCATCTCGACCAGCAACGCACGCAGTCGTGGTGGCCACGCCGCCGTCCGGCACGAGAGAGCCGCACTGCGTGAGCCCGGCAATAATGTTGAACGTCGAATCCCACGTCGTGGTCAGTGTCGCGTCGACACGGTGAAACGCTGGAACCTGAATCGTGTAGACGTGGTCGCCTGCCGTGCCGCTCGTCGCCGACGAACTTCCCTGACAGCCGTTCTGATCAGGAAAACGGAAGTCGTTACCAGCGTCTGCCGTGCTTCCGGCAACCGTGACACCGCTGGTGAGCGGCATGGCGTCCGCACAAGTTTCTGCGGTCGCAACCGCAGAACCACCACCCGTGCCCGTGCCACCACCCGTGCCGGTGCCACCACCCGTGCCGGTGCCTCCGCCCGTGCCGGTGCCTCCGCCCGTGCCGGTGCCTCCGCCCGTGCCGGTGCCTCCGC
>CAYWON010000153.1:0-16687 GCA_964459885.1 uncultured Archangium sp. | reverse complement strand
CGCGCCGATCGGATGCCACGACCGTCAATCGAGATGATGCGATCAAACGTCTTGAGCCCCGCCTGCGCCGCAGCCGAGCCGACGGGCACCCCGATGACCGCGGCCTGCTCGTGCAGTGAAATACCGATGCGTCCCTTCTTCTTCACGTCGATGATCTCGAACGTCTCGACCGTGGCCGGCGTCACCTTGAGCGTCTCGTGCTGGCCTTCACGCTCGACCACGAAGGTCAGCTCGCGGTCGGCCGACACACTGGCGATCTTCGAGAGTTCTTCGAACGTCGCGATGGGCGTACCGTCGATGCTGACGACGACGTCACCGGCCTTGAAGCCGGCAACCGCAGCTGGCGAGCCGGGCTCCACGGCGCCGACCCTCGCCGCGAGCCCCTGAGAGTCACCGAGGAAAACGAAGAACAGCGCCACCACCGCGAAGAGCAGGTTGGCGCCCGGCCCCGCCAACAAGATGATGACGCGCTTCCACCACGGCGCGCCGAGGAACGTGCGCTTGGGGTCGTCGGTCTCGTCGACGTCTTCACCCGGCTGCTGTCCCGCCATCGCCACGAAGCCACCGAGCGGCACGATGGCCAGCTGGTACTCGGTCTCGCCGCGGCGAAACGAGAAGAGCTTCGGCCCGAAGCCGATGGAGAACTTCAGCACCTTCACGTTGGCCCACTTGGCCGCGAAGAAGTGCCCGGCCTCGTGCACTGCCACGAGCACGCCGAGGAAGATGCCGATGTAGATGGCGTTCTGGAAAAAGCCCATGCGGCCTGAACGTTAACGTCAGCCCCGGACGAACTGCACGTAGAGCAGGACCATCGGCGCATTAAAGATGAGGGCGTCGATGCGATCGAGCATGCCGCCGTGGCCGGGGATGATCTTCCCGGAGTCCTTCACGCCGTAGGCGCGCTTCAACATCGACTCACACAAGTCGCCCGCCGGCCCGAGGATGCTGCCGAGCGTGCCCAGCACCAGACAGTCCATGACCGTCATCGCCGGGAAGAAGAACGTGCGCTGAATGAAGAGGAAGCCGATGGCGCCAACAAAGCCGCCGGCGAAACCTTCCCAGGTCTTGTTGGGGCTGACCTCCGGGTAGAGCTTGTGCTTCCCGAGGAAGCGGCCCGCGAAGTACGCGAGCGTGTCGTTGCCCCACGTGATGACGAGCGCGGCGACGACCCACCAACCGCCGTCGGGCAACAAGCGCAGCGCGGTCAACGCCGTCAGGCCGCCGTGGCCGTAGATGAAGGCCATCAGCAGGTGCGCGGTGCGCTGCGGCGCTTCCGGCAACGGCCCGCGAATCAGGTGCCACGCCCACGCCAGGAACAAGACGACGCCGGTCGCGCCCGAGATGAGCGCGTGCGCGTGCTGCGGAAACGCGACAGGCAGCAGCGGCATCGCGCCCGCGAGGAACACCGTCACCCACGCGATGGGCGAGTGTTCTTTCAGCGTGATGCCCGTGTATTCCCACGCGCACGCCGCCGCCGCGAAGCCCAGCAGCGCGCCGGTGGCCCAGCCCCCGAGGTACAGGAGATAGAGGACGATCGGCAGCAGCGTCAGGCCGGAGATGACGCGGATCACCAGGTTCTTGTTCTTCTCGGTCACGAGCCCGCCAGACGAATGGGCAACGGCTGCACCTGCGCGCCGGTCAACCCGAAGCGCCGCTCACGCTGCTGAAACGTGGCCAGCGCCGCGCACAGCTCGCGCGCACGGAAGTCAGGCCAGAGGACGTCGGTGAACACCAGCTCGGCGTACGACGACTGCCACAGGAGGAAATTGGAGAGCCGTCGCTCACCCGAGGTGCGGATGACGAGGTCTACCGGCGGCAGGCCGGCGGTCCACAGCGCGTCTTCGACTGTCGACTCGTTCACCGCCGACGGGTCGAGCAGCTGCTGCTTGATCTTCTCGCCGATGCGCCGCGCCATCTGCACCAGCTCTTCACGCCCGCCGTACGACAGCGCCAGCGTCAGCGTCATGCCGGTGTTCTTCGCGCTCTCGGCGCGCAGGGCTTCCAGCGGGTCGCGCACGTACGCCGGCAGCTTGTCGAGCTCGCCGATGGCGTTGAGGCGAATGCCGTTGTCCATGATCTCCTCGCGCTCCTTGAGGAGGTACTCACGGAGGAGATCCATCAGGGCGGCGACCTCTTCCGGAGGGCGCGACCAGTTCTGCGACGAGAACGCGTAGAGCGTCAGCGCCTGCACGCCGACGCGACGCGCGCTGCGGGTGACCTCACGCACGCTGTCGGAGCCGACGCGGTGTCCTTCGATGCGCGGCTGGCCCCTCATCTCGGCCCAGCGGCCGTTGCCGTCCATGATGATGCCGACGTGACGCGGCAACGGGCGGGTCTTGAGCTGGCTCTCGAGTTCGGAGATGGGTTCCATCGACACTGCCGACTTTTGCGGGCGGGGCACCCTACCCGAAAGGCGCTCCGCGTGAAGATCGATCTGCGGCGGGTGCGTTGCACTCTGACACGCCGTTCAGCGAGCGCGTGCACGCGCGGGCCAACGGTCGCCCGGTCACCGCGAGCGGCTGAAAATCGCCCGCGAACGTTCGTTTGACCGACGCGGTGAACGGTCCCTACCATCCGCGCCGCGCATGCCCCCCAAAGTCATCGGTCCGTACCGCGTGCTCGAGACGCTCGGCAGCGGTGGTGTGGGCACGGTTTACCGCGCCATCGATCGCCGCACTGGTGACGTGGCCGCGCTCAAGCTGTTGTCGACAGGCCCCGCGCTCGACCCTCGCGCCGCGCGTCGTCTGGCGCGCGAGTTCGAGACGCTGCAGCACATGGCGCACCCCAACGTCGTGAAGGTCTACGACACCGGCGTGTACCAGGGGTACCCGTACCTCGCGATGGAGCTGGTCGAAGGGCTCACGCTGCGCCACTACCTCGCGCTCGCCGAAGAAGATCTCGCCAGCGACGCCGCGCTCGCGCGGGCCATCTCGGCGTACCGCCACACCGGCGCTTCACCTGAGACCGAGCCGTCGTCGGGCGACGATGACAGCGGCGAAGGCGTCTTCAACCTCGCGGCGTTTGGAGAAGAAGCGCCGAGCGAGGAGTACTCCGACTCAGAAGACGAGGGCTCCGACGACGACTACGAGTCGGGGCCCGATCGCGTGCGCGCGTGGGCCGACCTGGCCGACGAGCCCGACACCGCCGCGTCGATCTCCGACGAGCAGCCGCTGCCGTACGATCTGCCCGCGCCCGAAGAGCGCCCCATCGGCGTGAAGCTGACGCAGGCCGAGCTCGAGCGGCTCAACACGCCCGAGCGCGTGGGCCGCTTGAAAGACGCCATGCTGCAGCTGTGCGAGTCGCTCTCGTACATCCACGGGCACGGGCTGATTCACCGCGACCTGAAGCCGTCGAACGTGATGGTCGACGAAGATCGCACCGTGCGCCTGATGGACTTCGGGCTCGCCAAGTACATCAGCGACGACGTCGCGGTGACCGCTGACGGGCGGCTCGTCGGCACGTTCCGTTACATGGCGCCCGAGCAGATCCTCGGAGAGAAGCTCGACACCCGCACCGATCTCTATTCGCTCGGCGTCATCCTCTACGAGCTGCTGTCCGGCCGGCCGCCGTTCGAGGCCAAGTCACCCTACGAGCTCTGGCAGAAGGTGCTGGAGCTCGAACCCGCGCCCATCGCGCACCTGAACCCCGGCGCTGATCGCGTGCTCTCACGCGTCGCGCATCGCCTCATTCGCAAGGAGCCTGACGACAGGTTCCAGACGGCGGAAGAGGTCTACGAGGCGTTGATCGAATGAAGCACTCGCTGAAGGTGGATGACGCCGGCGCCGGCAAGCGCATCGACGTGTTCGTTGGTGACGCCCTCACGCTCTCGCGCGCGAAGGTGAAGGCGCTCTTTGAAGACGGCGCCGTGAAGCTGAACGGGCGCAGGGCCAGGAAGGGCGTGATGGTCGCGAAGGGCGACGCGCTCGACGTCGAGGTGCCGGAAGCCGCCAGCGAACCGGGCGCGGTCGCCGACAGCGCGATGGAGCTGCGCACGCTGCACGTCGACGACGCGCTGGTGTTCGTCGACAAGCCCGCCGGCGTGCCCACGCAGCCGCTCAAGCCAGGCGAAGGCGGCACTGTCGCCAATGGCCTCCTCGCGAAGTTCCCCGAGATGGCGAGCCTCGGTGACGACCCGCGCGAAGCCGGCCTCTGTCATCGGCTCGACGTCGAGACCTCGGGCGTGCTGCTGGCCGCGCGCACCCGACCCGCGTGGGAAGCGATGCGCGCCGCTTTCTCGACGGACCGCGCTGTGGAGAAGAAGTACCTCGCGCTGGTGAAAGGCCCGCTGGCCGACGAAGGCGTCATCGAGGTGCCGCTGGAGCACGCGGGTGATCACGTCGTGCCCGGCGTCGCCTCCGGCCGCCCCGCCATCACCGAGTTCAGCGTGCGCGCGCGCAACGGCGCGTACGCGCTGGTCGACGTGAAGCTCATCACCGGCGTGCTGCATCAGGTGCGCGCACACCTCGCCGCGGTCGGCGCGCCCATCGTCGGTGACGCGCTCTACGGCGGCGTCGCCGAAGAAGGGTTGAACCGCTTCTTCCTGCACGCGGTCTCGCTGTCGGTGACGCACCCGGTGACGGGTCAGGCGCTGCGTGTCGAGAGCCCGCTCCCGCCGGAGCTCGCGCGCGTGTTGGATCGCCGACTCCCGAGTGAGTGAGACTCACCGGCAGTCATGTCTCGCGCCATCATCCACATCGACATGGACGCGTTCTACGCGTCGGTGGAACAGCGCGATTCCCCTGCCCTGCGCGGCAAGCCGGTCATCGTCGGCGGCCACCCGCAGCGCGGCGTGGTGCTGGCGGCTTCGTATGAGGTGAGGCCGTTCGGCGTGCGCTCCGCCATCCCCATGGCGCGCGCCATCAAGCTCGCGCCGCACGCCGTCGTGGTGCCGCCGCGGTTTCATGCGTACGTCGACGCCAGCGAAGCGGTGTTCCGCATCTTCGAGCGCTACACGCCGGCCATCGAGCCGCTGTCGCTCGACGAGGCGTTCCTCGACGTCACCGGCTCACGCGCGCTCTTCGGCACCGCCGCGCAGCTGGCCTTGCGCATTCGCAACGAGATCCGCGACGAGCTGCAGCTGCCCGCGTCGGCCGGCATCGCCGACGTGAAGTTCGTCGCGAAGATCGCGAGCGACTTCGCCAAGCCCAACGGCCAGCACGAGGTGCCGCCCGGAACGTCGCGCGAGTTCCTGGCGCCGCTGCCCATCTCGCGGCTGTGGGGCGTGGGCCCGAAGACCGAGGAGGTCTTGAAGCGCTTCGGGCTCGAGACCATCGGCGATGTCGCCGGCAAAGACATGCCGTGGCTCGAGGCCAAGCTGGGCGCGTCGGCACAACACTTCTGGGAGCTCTCGCGCGGCATCGACGCACGCCCCGTCACCAGCGATCGCGAAGCCAAGAGCGTCGGCGCGCAGGACACCTTCGAAGAAGATCTGCTCGGGGAAGACGCGCTCAAGCCGCACCTGCACTCGCAGGCGCTGCGCGTGGGCCGACGGTTGAGGAAATCGGGGCTCAAGGCGCGCTGCGTGCAGCTCACGGTGAAGTACTCGGACTTCACGCAGATCACCCGCCGCGTGACGTTGGACCTGCCGACCGACGACGGCCAGACGCTCTACCGGCGCGCCGTCGAGCTGTTGCAGAAGGCCGACCTGAAGCGGCGCATTCGCCTCACCGGCGTCAGCGGCCAGGAGCTCACCGGCGGCGCGCCACAGCTCGGCCTCTTCAATGAAGACGCGGCCCCCGCGAAGAACACCAAGCTGAACGCCGCGCTCGACGCCATCGCCACGAAGTTCGGCAGCAAGGCGGTGGTGACGGCAGATCTCCGCGAGGACGACCCCGACGAAGCGCGCGACGGCTTCTACCGGGAAGACAAGCGCGAGACGGCCGCGAAGGCCGAAGCAGAGCGCCGTCAGCTGGGCCTGCGCGTGGAGCGCGAGCCCGGCGAGTGACTACTTCTTGTTGAGCTCCTCACCGACGGCGTTGAAGAACGTCTTCGCACCGTCGGCGGCGCGCTTCAGGCTCTTGCCGGCGACACAGCCGGTTGCCGCTTCGCAGGTCTGCGCGTCGTTGAAGCACGCCGTCACGCCGGCGACGGCCTCATCGCCGAAGCCCTCGCGCGTGTTCTTCATCATCACTTCGCAGTCTTCGCGCTTGGTGTTGCAGAGCGCTTCCATGCGACGACACACCGGCGGAGGCGACGTGCAACCGCTGAGCACCAACACCACTGCGAAGGCTCGAATCATGCGCGCGACGCTACGGCGAGCGCCGCTCCCCCAGCAATCGTGCGCGCACCGCGGCCACCACCTTCGCGTCAGCGCTCAGCGAGAAGAGCTCGACGATCGTGCGGCGAAACGGCACCGCGCAGCCCAACACCAGCAGCGTAGCGGCCAGACCAATGAGCGAGTTCTGCCAGCTCGCCAGGTTCCACTGCCCCGACCACGACGTCTCGGTCAGCGAGAACGGCCAGAGGTACGTGAGCGGCCAGCCCGGGCCACTGCCCGCGAGGTCGCAGAGCAGGTGCAGGTGAAACGCGGCGAAGGCGTAGAGGAACACGGCCAGCCGCGCGCGCGCGAAGAGCATCAAGAGCGCGCTGACGGCGAGGGCTGACACGAGGCCGTGCGTCAGCACGTGGTGCCACTTGCCGTAGGCCTCTTCGCCAGCCAGCAACGTCAAGCCGTCGAGATCAGGCGCGAGGCCCGCCAGCGTGACGAGCAGGCGATCGCGTCGGTCTTTCAACCGCTGCGCGCCGAGCCACGACAGCTCGGCGTGCACGATGGGGTTCACTCGGCCGGAGCCGGCGGCGGCGCCGGAGCCGCGTCGACCGCAGCTGCGACCTCGCCACCCGCCGCGTCACCCTGGCCACCACCGCGACGACGGCGACGGCGGCGACGCTTCGGACCAGGGGCGTCGGCCGTGGGCTGCGGCGCGCTGCCCGACTTCCACTTCGCGAGGTGTTCCGTGTGCTCGCCCGTAGCCCGCACCCACACTTCGAAGACCGCGAGCGACTCGTTGAAGAGCGGGTGACCGCGGAAGCCCATGAGGCCACCGCGACGGCGCCGCAGACCGGCCAACGTGCGCTGCGCCATGAGGATCATGCGGCACCGCTCGGCGATGCGACGCGGCAACCGCGCCTTCTGCACGAGCGAGGCGAGCAGCTGCTCAATGGCCTGCGCCACCGACGGCGGCTTACCGTTCTCTTCGTCGCCGCCCTGCTCCGGCTCGTCGAGCGAGATGGGCAGGAGGATGCTCGCCAGCAACATCGAGTCGTCGAACGACGCGCCCTTGCCGTTGCGCACCGACTCGTCCATCGCCTCGACGAAGCGCCAGTACTCAGCGACGCCCTCGGCGTCCTGGCCTTCGAGGTACTCAGCGACCGGCGGCAGCAGCACCTTGAGCGCGTCGAGCGCCGCGGTGAGGTGCAGCGCGGGCCGCGCGTGACCGCCGCGCAGCAGGCGGAAGGTCTCTTCGAGCAAGCGAGGCGGCGAGCAACGCGGGAGATCTTCGACCGCGCCTTCCATCGCCGCGTAGGTGCGCGACTCGAGATCGAGCCCCAGCTTTCCGGCGAAGCGCACCGCGCGGAGGATGCGCACCGGGTCTTCACGCAACCGCACTTCGGGGTCGCCGATGGTGCGCAGCTCGTTGCGCGACAGATCGCGCAGACCGTTCACGTAGTCGATGACGCGGCCGATCGACGGATCGTAGAAGAGCCCGTTGACCGTGAAGTCGCGACGGCGCGCGTCCTGCTCAGCGGTGCCGAAGGTGTTGTCTTCGGTGATGAGCAGGTCGGGCGCGTCGGCCACGCTGTCCTGCACGTCTTCCACCGTCGCGGTCGGCACGTCCTGACCGTTCTCGAGCGCCACCTGGGCTTCGGCGTCGGCGGCGGCGATGTGCTCGGTGCCCTCCGACTGCACGTCGCCCTCGGCGGCTTCCGAAGGCTGCGGCTCTTCCACCATCGTAGGCATCGCGCGGAACGTCGAGACCTCGAGGATCTTGCCGCCCTTGAAATACACGTGCGCGAGGCGGAACCGACGGCCGATCAACCGGCAGTTGCGGAACAGCGACTTGACCTGGTTCGGCGTGGCGCTGGTGGCGATGTCGAAGTCTTTCGGCTCGCGGCCGATCAGCAGGTCACGCACGCAACCACCGACGAGGTACGCCTCGTGGCCGTGCTGGCGCAGCCGCAACAACACGCGCACAGCGTCGGCGTCGAGGCGCTCGGGCTCGATGTCAGGCTCGGTCGGCGGTGGGGCGTCGATGGTCTCAGGCGTCGTGGCGGCGATCTCTGCGGAGGTCGTCGGCGCCGACTCGATGGCGGAAGTCTCGGTACTCATTGTCGTTCTCTCACGCTCCCCGAACCACGCAGCGACACGGCTGAAGAGCCGGGCCCGTGTGGGGGCTTCGAAGCCCTATAACGCAAAACGGCGGCCCAAAAGCCAGCACCGCCATCAGTCACACACCGTCAGCGAGACCTCACCCTCGATCTCGTTGTCGGCGTCAAAACGAGCGCGAATACGCAAGGTCGCCACGCCAGCATCGGGGCCCGGTGCCGAGAGCAGCTCGATGCGGCCGTTGGTCGCGACCTTGTTGACGGTCTTGCCGTCTTCTTCGACCACGAAGGTGACGTTCTTCCGCAGCGAAAAATCGTAGGCGCCCACCGTCCACGGCACCGTGCCGATGAGCTCCGCCTCCGGGATGAAGTTGGAGCAGTCGAAGTCCCCGACGCCGAGATCGATCCACCGCTCGCCACCGTCGTCGGAGAACGCGCGCCGCGCCGACGCCACGGCAGACCTCGGCGTCCACGCCACGCCGTCGATCTTCCCGGTCAGCGGCGTCGACGCCACGGGCGTCGGAGGCACGGGTTCGGGCGTCGGCGGCGCGCCACACGCGGCCAGCAGCAGGAGCACCACGCACCGCTTAGTCATGACGGCTCCGCTTCTTGTGCGTGCGCGGGCGCGCGTCGTCGAGCAGCGAGAGGTAGTCGATGTCGCGGGCCTTCGGCGGCGGCGGCTGCGCGCCCAGCGCCACCACGCGCTTGCCCAGCGCCGCGATGATGTCGGGCACCGGCCGCACCACCTGCGCCATCGCCGCCGGGCCCTGCAGCGCCTCTGACAGCGACTGCGCGATGTCGGCGATGGGGAAGCCGCGCCGCAGCAGATCTTGAAACGAGTTGGACAGCGTCAGCAGGTTGTAGCCAGCGGTCTGCACCAGCTCGACCATCACCTTGAGCACCTGCGGCGCGGTGAGGTGCTTGTCGCCCATCAACACGAGCGCGGCCTGGAAGTAGTTGAAGATGGGCACCACGCGCGGGCCGTAGTGCGCGAACGCTGCGGGCGGCGTGAGGCGATCGAGGTTGATGAAGATGCGGCGCACCGGGTCAGCTTGCGGCAGCGCCTTCCACACCTTCATCACGCGCTCGATGTCGTCCGAGTAGACCTCGGCCGCCTCCAGCACGCGGTACACGACGGGCTCCGACACGCGGCGCGCCACCATGTCGGCGTAGAGCGAATAGATGAACGCGTCGGCCTCGGCGTCGTCACCGAAGAGCACCTCTTCGGCCTCGATGGGCGCGCGCGCACGGCTCTCGAGCAGCACCGGCAGCTTGTAGCCGACCTGCCCGCGCATGGCCTTGAAGCGGCCGCGCACCAGGTTGCGCAGGTTGTCCTTGAGCACCAGCTCGTCGAACTCCACGCCGTCGAGCTTCAGCTTCTCGCTGAGCACGGTGCGCATCTGCGTCGGGCTGCCCGACACGATGCACAGCCGCGAGTCACCCGTGGCGCGCAGCTCGCGAATGAGCGCCGCGGCGCCCGGCACGGCCTTCTTCTCGTGCGCTTTCTGGAACGCGGTGCGCACCAGTTGGCGGAGCGTGTCGAACTCCGTCTGCAGGTACGTCTTGTCGAGATCCCACCGGTAGATGCGGCGCACGCTCACGGCGCCATCCTACGGGAGCAATTGCTGAATGGCGTTGGCGAGATCGTGCGACACCGCGCGCGCGGCCACCTTGCCGGCGTTGGAGATCGCCCGCGCCTTGCTGCGGCCGTGCGCCTTGATGAAGAGGCGATCGAACCCGAGGATCGGCGCGCCGCCGTACTGCTCCCAGTCGGTCACTTCCTTGATGCGCTCGATGCCCGACGACAACATCGCCAGGCCGGCGCGCCACAGGAGCTTCTCTTTGTAGGCGTACTTCGCGAGCTCCATCACCGTCTCGCTGACGCCCTCGAGCATCTTGAGGCAGACGTTGCCCACAAAACCGTCGCACACCACGACGTCGGCGGTGCCCTTGGGAATGTCGACGCCCTCGACGTTGCCGATGAAGCGCACGCCCTTGAGCGTCTGCAGCCGCTGGTTGGCCTCCACGACGCGGCCCGGGCCCTTCTGCGCTTCGGTGCCGTTCGAGAGCAGCGCCACGGTGGGGTTGGCGTTGCGCGAGATGATGCGCGCGTAGGCCGAGCCCATCACCGCGAAGGCCACGAGATCTTCGGCCGACGCGTCGACCGTCGCTCCCACGTCGAGGATGAGCGAGAACGGGTCGTTCTTCTCTCCGCGGCCCACGGCGGTCGGGTACACGGTCGCCAGCGCGGCGCGACGCACGCCGGGGATCAACGTGAACGTGCGCGCGCAGGCCAACACGCCGGCGCCGGTGTTGCCGGCCGACACCACCGCGTCGGCCTCACCGAGCTTCACCAGCTGCGTCGACACCAGCACCGACGCGTTGGGCTTGGCGTCCAACGCCGCGGCCGGCTTCTCGTGCATCGCCACGAAGTCGGGCGCGTGGTGCACGGCCACGCGCTCGGCGTGGTGCTTGACCTGCTTGAGCGCGTCGTCGATCTGCTGGCGGTCACCCACCAGCAGCGCGTGAATGTGCGGCGTGTCCAGCGTGAGCTGGGCCGCACCACGCACGAGTTCCAGCGGGCCGTGATCGCTCCCCATCACGTCGAAGGCGATGGTGACCGGCCGCTGCGACACGCGTTATTCCTTCTTCTGGTTCGCCGAGTCGCGCTCGATGCAGCCCTTGGTCAGCGTGTACTGGTACGTGCCCAGCTCATCGCGCCAGTACTCACCGACGTACGGCCAGTAGAGGTAATCGTCGCCCACCGCGGTGCTGTACTTGTAGGGCTTCACGATCGACTGCTGACCGCCGGCCTGCAGCATCTGCTCGAGGAAGTCCTTCTCCTTCGAGTTGGTCTCGAACTTGATGCGAAGACCGTTGGCGCGCAGCGTGCCCAGCTGACCGAGCTCAAATGACAGCTTGGCCTTGGCCATCAGGCCCGCCTTGGCGATGAGGCCTTCGCGCTGCACCTTGAGCTGCTCGATGAGCTGCTTGGTGAGGTTCGAGTACTTGAACGTGTCACCCTTGCTGCCGAAGTTGTCCATCTCGGTCTCCAGCTCCGAGATGGAGTCGACGGTCTTCTTGAGGTCCTTGTCGGTGAGCGCGAGGTTCAAGATGCGCTCGAGGATCTCGTCGGTGCCGCGCAGCTTCTTGCCTTCCTTGTTCTTCTTGCGCACCTCGTCGAGCACGTTGAAGTACTCGGTGGCCTCCATGTTCTTGCCGACGAGCACCTTCAGCTCTTCGTGCACGGGCCCGTAGATGTTCTCGAAGTCCTCGATGATGGTGAGCGACTCGCGGTAGCGGCAGTTCTCGAAGTACACGACGGCCTTCAAGATGAGCGCTTCCGGGAAGTACTCGTCGCGGAAAAACGGAGAGCTGAGCGTGATGAGGTTGCCGAGCGCCTGCTCGTACTGACCGACGCGGTAGTGGCTCCACGAGGCCTCGAACAGCGCCTCGAGCCACTGCACGCCGCCGCGCTCGACCTTGTCGTAATAGAAGATCGCCGCGCGGTTCTGGCGGGCGCCGTAGTGCGTG
This sequence comes from uncultured Archangium sp., assembly GCA_964459885.1. Classification (GTDB taxonomy): domain Bacteria; phylum Myxococcota; class Myxococcia; order Myxococcales; family Myxococcaceae; genus Archangium_A. The sequence continues at coordinate 4,831 of CAYWON010000153.1, read as the reverse complement.
CGCGCCAGCTGCATGAACGCGAGCTCACGGAGCGCCTTGAGCTGCTTGCGCTCCGACGTCATCGGGCCCTCGTCCTGGCGGGTCACCTTGACGACTTCCTTCATCGTCTCGAGCGCCGTCTCGAGCTTGTTCTCGCGGAAGTACGCGAGGCCCTCGAGGTACTTGGCGCGCGCGTAGAACGGGTCACCCTTGGGAATGAGCAACGCCATGCGCTTCACTTCGTCGAAGCTCTTGGTCGCCTCGCCCGTCTGGCCGTCGTCGTCGAGCGCCTTGCCGCGCACGAGGTTGTAACGGGCCAGCAGGTAGCGGAACTCGTTGCGGAAGCGCTCGGGGAACTCGTAGTTCGAGTAGCGGGCGATCTCGTCGAGCACCACGGTCTCGTTCACCGTCTTGCGGGCGATGAAGAACAGCCACTCGAGCGAGCTCTTGAAGAACTTGGTCGACGGGCCGCGCGCCAGCACCTTCGAGAAGAGCTGGAGCGACGAGTGGTACATGCCCAGCTTGTAGAGCGACTTGGCGAGCCAGTACTCGTTCTCGACGGTGAGGCCGGCGAGGCTGGGGTCCTGGCTCAGCTCGAAGAAATCGAGCGCCGCGGCTTCGAAGTTGTCGGCCTTGAACTTGGCGATGGCGGCGTCGACCTTCTGGCGATCGCCCGTCTTGCCCGACACGTCGACGGCGTCGAACGACATCGTCGGCGCGGCCTTCGTCTCTTTCGGCTTCTCGGGCTCGGCGGTGGCCGGCTTGCTCAGGTCGAGCCCGCCCGCAGGCAACGGCACCTCGTCGGTGGCCGTCTCTTCGGGCTTCTCTTCTTCCTTGGGTTCCTTCGGCGTCGTCTTCTTCTTCGAAGAGGTCTTCTTCTTCTTCCCCTTCTTGCCGCCGAGGTCGAGGCCTTCGAAGTTCATCTGCGCGAACGCGGGCGTGGCCAGGGAGGCGACGACGGCGAGCGCGAGGAGTCGTGCGAGCTTCATGTTCACTCGGCCTCCTTGAACACGGTGGGGATGAACATCGAGAAGCCGATCTCCGGCATGATCTGGTTGCGGATGGAGACCTGCTGGTTGCCGTCGCGGTCAGGCCGCGCGCCCACTTCGCCGTAGATGACGTCGCGGATCTCGAGGCGCACCGTCAGCCACTCGTTGATGAAGAAGCGGAAGCCGACGCCGACGTTGCCGCCGACCGTGGGCGTGTTGTTGGGGCCGTACATGAGGAACGACGGGCCCAGCGCGAGGTACATGTTGAAGTTGAGGAACTTCTCGGCGAACAGCGAGAGCTTCCCGTAGATCGGCGACCACTGCAGATCGAGCGAGGTCAGCAGCGACAGGTAGCCGTAGGCCACGTTGGCGCGCTGACCGTTGAGCGTCGTCAGCTCGTCGAAGGTCGGCGGCGAGCACCCACCGTCGGGGTCGCAGATCTGCGCGGAGCCCGAGATGAGCGAGAGGTTGTACATACCGCGCGCCGAGAGCGCGAGGTCCTCATTGAAGTGGTACGTGAGCGCCGCGCCGAAGCCGATCTTCTGCCAGAACGCGTCGCGCACCGAGACCGCGACGCCGGGAGAGATCTCGAAGCGGCCACCCATCTGAAACAGATGACCCGACACCGGGCGGATGCGATCGCGCAGCGGGCCCGAGGCGTCCTTGTCGACTTCCGACACGTCACCGGCTTCAGACTCGGAGCTCTGCGCGAAGGCAGTCGAGGCGAAGAGCGCCAGCACCAGCAAGAGGAGGCGGTTCATCACTCGTCCTCCCGGTAGGTCGACTTGAACGGGAAGAAGATCGAGATGCCTGCGTTCACCATCATCAGGTTCTGCGTGACGCCCTTGACCGCGCCCGTGGGCGTGTCGACGTAGGTGGTGTTGATGAGCGAGACGTTGACCGCGAGGAAGTCGCGCGCCACGAAGCGCATGCCGAGGCCGAGATCGAAGGCGGGCTTCACCGTGCCGCCCTGCACCGCCGAGGTCTCGGTGAAGACCACGCCGCCGCCACCGATGAGGTAGCCGTCGAAGTGGAGGATGGAGTTGAACATCGCCACCTTGCCGTAGATGGGGCTCCACTCGGCGTCGCCCATCACCGACCAGATCGGCACCGAGAAGAAGATGCGGCTGTTCAGGTTGGTCTTGGCCGTGCGCACGTCGTCGGTGGGCAGGGTCTGCATCAACGAGAAGCGCGCCGAGATGGCCAGCGTGTCGGCCGGGTAGAAGGCCAGGCGAACCGCGCCGCCGAGCTTCGTGTAGTACGCGTCGTTGATGTTGATGATGAAGGAAGGCGCGAGCTCGAAGCGGCCGCGCTTGGTGTACAGCTTGCGCTGCACCGACTTCACGCGGTCGTCTTGCGTCGTGTCGCGCTCGACAGCCGGCGCGTCGCTCTTCTTCTTCTCAGGCTCGCTCGTGGCGCTCGTCGTCGACGACGGCTTGGCGTCGTCCGGCGGCGGCGTCGAGAGATCGAGACCATCGTCTTTCGTCGGCTCTTCCTTCTTGGGTTCATCACCCGAGAGGTCGAGCCCATCGAACTGATTCTGAGCGGACGCGCGCGCCCCGATCAGCAGGAGCGCAGCGAGCGACGCTGCAGCCAGATTCCGAGTCAATGTGAACTCCGCGACGCGAATTGTCCCATTCGTGCGCGAACACCGCGCCCGAACCCCTTATGAAACAGCGCGCGGACTCTACATGTTGGCGATGCGTTGTGAAGTGTCGTGATCCTCAACGCCTGTGTTACCTTGCGCGCGCTTTCGGGCACCGTGGGTGAAGGTCTCGCCGCACGCTTCGAGGAGAGAACGGTTCATGAAACGCATGTTGTTCGCCGTCGCGGCGCTGGCCCTCACCGTTGTCGCCTGCAAGCCCGTCACCGATCTCAACACCACCTGTACGCTGGTGAAGCGCAACCCCGACGGCGGCTCGCCGCTGCCGATCCTCGAGCGCGAGGTCCGCGACCAGGCCGGCAACAACAAGGACTTCATCGCCGTCGGCTCGGTGCAGTGCGAAGACCTCATCTGCGTGCGCGACGCGAACTTCTCGAACGACGCTGGCCTCGATGACCCGGCGACCGGCTACTGCTCGCGCCAGTGCGCCGAAGGCTCGGCGTGCCCGTCGTACGACGAAGCGCTCGACAAGGGCCCCACCGCGCTCGGCTGCCGCCCGCTGCTGCTCTCGGCCGAGACCCTGGCCGCCCTGAAGGACGATTTCCCCGGCGTGCGCGACCCGTATTTCTGCGCGCGCTCGCCTGACGCCGGCATGTAAGCGGCTGTCGGCGTGGCCGTGTAGCCACGCGAGATTGCTGCCAAAACTGGCTCGCTCTTCGCAGAGCAGATCGAAACGCGGTCCCCGAACGTGAAACGGGAACCGCGCGCGCTTGTGTTCGCGCGACTTCGACTCGCGAAAGGGCAGCCCCATGAATCGCACCGGCGTCTTCCTGGCTACGGCCGGCATCCTGACGTTGCTCGCAGTGGTGGCAGGACCGCGGCTCACCGGTGGCGGCGTCGCCACGCCCGGCATTCCCCAACCCACGCGGCCGTCCACCAACGGCAGCGTCTCGATGACGACGCGGCTGTCGCACCCCTTCGTGGCGCTCGGCACACAAGACGTGTTTGCGACCGTCGACTTGCGCGGCGTCGAGCTCTCGGAGCCGCGCAGCGCCGTCAACCTCGCGCTCGTCATCGATCGCTCGGGCTCGATGTCGGGCTTCAAGCTGGAGCAGGCCAAGCAGGCCGCGCGGCAGCTGATCTCGCAGCTGGGTGACAAAGACCGCCTCGCCATCGTGCACTACGGCAGCGACGTGAAGTCGCTCGACGGGCTGCTGGCCACGGCCGAGAACAAGGCCACCCTGCTCGCCTTCGTCGACGGCATCTGGGACGACGGCGGCACCAACATCGCCGCCGGCCTCACCACGGGCCGCGACGTCTTGCTGAGCCGCCGCGGCGACTCCAAGGTCAACCGCCTCATCCTCATCTCCGACGGGCAGCCGACCGAAGGCGTCACCGAGACCGCCGCGCTGACCGCCATCGTGCGGGAGATCCGCGGCTACGGCGTGTCGGTCTCGAGCATCGGCGTCGGTGATGATTTCAACGAGCAGCTGATGGAGGCCGTGGCTGAAGTGGGTGCCGGCGCCTACGCGTACCTGCAAGACGCCTCGCAGCTCGCGGCCATCTTCCAGAAGGACCTCAACGCCGCGGGCACGCAGGTCGCGCGTGGCGTCAGCGTCACGTTCCGCGTGCCGAAGGGCGCGCAGCTGCAGCGCGTGCTGGGCTACTCGCAGGTCGCGCGTCGCGCCGATGGCGACAGCGAGCTGGTGACGGTGTCGCTGCCGGACTTCTCGGCCTCGCAGCAGGAGCGCGTGGTGGCGCACTTCACGGTCACCGCCGCGAGCGCTGGCAGCCTCGACGTGAGCGCCGTCGAGCTGCGCTACACCGACCTGCTGCGCAACGGCCCCGGCGTCGACGAGGCGCGCCTCGCGGCCATGGCCACCGAGCAGCAGCAGCTCGTGTTGGACAACCGCGACAAGGACGCCATCGTGTTCGCCGCCCGCGCCCGCGCCGCCGACAACACGCAGCGCGCGGCCGAGCAGTTGAGCCAGGGTGATCGCGAAGGGGCGCAGCGCACGCTGGAGCTCAACTCGGTGCTCTTCGATGAAGCCGGCGCCGTCGCAGGCCCCGCGGCGGTCGCCGAAGATCGCAAGGCGCAGAGCGACTTCTCGACGGGCATCGGCGGGCTGAGCGGCGAAGAAGACGGCCGCGCGATGCAGAAGCAGCTGCGCACCAAGGCGCGCCGCGACTACGGCCTGATGACGTCCACCTACTAAGAAGCTCGTTCCGAAGTCGGCTCGTTGCGCGCGGTTACGCTGCG
>CAYWON010000152.1:0-16723 GCA_964459885.1 uncultured Archangium sp. | reverse complement strand
CGGTGGATCACGCCGCCGTATTTGCCGCGTGGCTTCGACGCGCGCTTCTTCCTCGTTGAAGCGCCCGCGACGCAGCACGCGAACGTCTGGAAGGGCGAGCTCACGGCCGGCGAGTGGATCGCCCCGGCCGAAGCGCTGCGACGTTGGGAAGCGGCGAAGTCGCTGCTGCATCCGCCCAACCTCCACGCGCTGCAGGTGATGTCGAACTTCACCGACGTGGCGCGTGCCGTGGAGCAACTCTCGAAGCCCGACTTCGTCACCGACTTCATCGCGCACCGCATCGAGTTTCAGCGCGGCGTCATCTTGTTTCCACTCGAGACGCCGACGTTGCCGCCGGCCACGCACACCAACGCGTACGTGCTGGGCACCGGTGAGCTGCTCGTGGTGGACCCCGGTTCGCCCGACGACGCAGAGGTCGACAAGCTGGTGCGGTTCCTCCGCGCGTTGGGGCCGCACGGCATGCACGTGAAGGCCATCGTGCTGACGCACCACCACGGCGATCACGTCGGCGGCGCGAAGCGGCTGGCAGAACAGCTCGGCGTGCCGGTGTGGGCGCACGAGCTCACGGCGAACCGTGTGCCCGTCGAGGTCTCGCGCACGCTGCACGACGGCGAGGTGCTGACGCTGGGCGGGCCGATGCCCATGCGCTGGCGCGTGTTGCACACGCCCGGTCACGCGCGCGGCCACCTCACGCTCGTCGACGAGGCCACGAAGTCAGCCATCGTGGGCGACATGGTGGCGGGCGTCGGCACCATCGTCATCGACCCGCCGGAAGGCGACATGGCGGAGTACTTGAAGCAGCTCGCGCGGCTCGAGGCGCTGCCGGTCGCGGCCGTGTACCCGGCGCACGGGCCGGTCTTGCCCGACGGGCCCGGCAAGCTGCGCGAGTACCAGCTGCACCGCGCGTGGCGTGAGACGAAGGTCTTTGAGGCGCTTGCGTCGCTCGGCGGCGAGGTGGACGTGCCGACGTTGGTCGAGCGCGCGTACGACGACGTCGCGGCGTTCGTGTGGCCCATCGCGGAGCGCAACACGGAGGCGATCCTCGAGAAGTTGATCGCCGAGGGCCGCGTGAAGCGCGTCGGCGCGCGCGTCACTACGGTCAGCGGATAGGCGCGCACCAGGTGCCAGCGTCCTCGTCACCGGGCGCCAGGTAGCACTCGTACCGGGCTCGGCAGTCCGTCGAGCTGCTGCACGCCCTGAAGCACCAGCCGCCGACGCAGGTCGAGCCTTCGGGGCACGCCGTCGTCACGCACTCGCGCGAGCAGTAGCCACCGTGCCAGCCGGTGTACATCTGCATCGAGTCGAACTCCTTGAAGCAGTCGCCGAGCGTGTCGGAGCCGCAGTCGACGTCGCTCTCGCATGGCGCGCCCGGCCCGCCGATGGGCCCCGCGTCGGGATTGATGAGTGACACGCAGCCGCGCGGCGCGCACGTCTCTGCCAGCGAGCACGGTCGGCAACGCGCGCCGCGCGCGCCGCAGAAATCCGGGCTCTGCTCATCGAACGGCACACAGCGTCCGTCGATGCAGCAGCCGTCGCAGCTCGCGTCGCACGGAGGGCCTGCGTCAACGACGCCGGCGTCCTCACCACCGTCGGCCGCGCCCGCGTCTTGAACGCCTGCGTCCATCGACCCCGCGCCAGCATCCTCAACGGCGCAGCGCGCGCCGGGTGTCACGCACTCATTCACCACGGGCGTGCAGGCCGTCGCCGTCACCAACACGAGCACTCCAAGTCGCCGCATCGCTGCACCTCCTTCCCGGCCCTACTGACGACACTGCCTTTCTCTTTTTTCAGCCCGGCGGCGGTACTCGGCGCGGCGGCACGCGCAGAACGCAGCGACCCGCGCTGCACGCGGCGTCACCAGGCTCCGGCGGTGCACACGGGCCGCAGGTCGACGACGCGCTGGGTGTGCTGAGGCCGAAGCCGGGCTTCTTCTCGCTTCGTTTGGTCAGCGGCGTCGGCGTCGGCGTCTCGAGCGGCACCGCCACTCGCGCGGTGCAGCAGCCGTTCGACGTCGGTTGCTCGATGACCTTGCAGTCGGTGTCGGCGCGGCACTGGTTGGCGGGCGGTGTGCTGACAGGCACCGCGACGCAGCGGTTGTCTCGACACACGGCCTGCATCGGCGGCGGCATCGCACAGCGCACGAGGCGGCAGTCGTCGGGCATCGCGCAGTCGACGGCCGCGCACATGTCGTTCTCTCGCGTGTGCTTCGGCACCGCGTGCGGCGTGACGCGGCAGCACCCGGGGCAACAGCCTTGAAAGGTGCTGAGCCGACAGTCGGTGTCGGCGCGACATTCGACGGGAGGTGGCAGCCGACGCGGCGGGACATCGGAGAGCAGCGAAACCGCGACGAGCGTCAGCCACATGCACGCAGTCTCACTCCCGGCGCCAATGTCGCACAAGTCACTCCACTGCCGAGCGGTTCGCCTGTTGCTACAGCACGCGCGGCATGTCCTTCGCGGCCTACCCCGTCGTCGCAGTGCTCATCTTTCTCATCGGCGGCTTCTGGTACTCGCCCGCCGGCTTCCTGAACGCGTGGGCGCGCGAGTCGAACATCGATCTCAACGCCAAGAAGCCTGAGAACGCCAAGCACCCGGCCATCGTGTTCGGTCTCGCCTGCCTCGCGTCGGTCGTCGCGGCGTACGTGCTGGCGCACTTCATGGCCGGCACGGGCCACGGCGTGGTCGAAGGCCTGAAGACTGGCGCGCTCGTCGGCGCAGCGCTCGTGGCGACCAGCTTCGCCGTCAATTACGCCTTCGGGAGCAAGTCGTTCTCGTTGTGGTGCATCGACGCCGGTTTTCACGTCGTGCAGTTCACTGCCTTCGGCGCGGCCCTCGGCGCCTGGCCCTGGAGTTGAGTCATGTTCCGCTACGCGCTGCCGTTTCTTCTTCTCGTCGGCTGCACGCCGACCGCATCGGTCAACGACGACGGCGCGAAGCCGGTGACGGTGCTGCCACCGCCGCCGAAATGTGACGACGCGTGCGCGACGGGCGCGGAGGTCTGTCTGCCGTTCGACGAAGCCGCGTGCCTCGCCGACTGTGACGCCGACAAGGCCGCGTGCGTCGCCGACGCCGGGCTCGATTGCTTCGCGTTGCGACGGTGTTCGCGCGCCGCACCGACGCGAGCGTTCGCGGCGGGGCCCTACGGCACCGAGGTGCGCGACGTCGCCGGCCCGGTGACGTTGGCGACGACTGACGGCGCGTGGCCGTTCGACACCGAGTGGACAGGCGACGACAGCTACGTGTTCCTCTTCTACACGCCGGGCACGCAGGGCCTCTTCTCGGCCTCGCTGCGGCCGCTGCTGAACACCTCGCCGCGCAACGTTCACTACTTCTTCGGTTGGGGCGCTGACGAGTCGGCCTTCAACTCGGCGCGCGAGCGTTGGCAGACCGAGCTGCAGTTGTTGCCGCTCGCCGACCGCGAGCACTGGCTGCCGCGCGTGCACTTCTTGACCGCGCGCGTCGACCAGGTCGCCGGCTGGGTGGGGCAGATGATGCGCGCGCGCTCGACGACGCCGCCGGTGTACCTGGGCAACGGGCTCTCGGCGTTCGCCATCGACAGGAACCAGCGCATTCGCGAGGTGGGCATGTTGGGTCGGCTCACCGGCAACGGCACTGCGCCCGACCTGACGATGCTGGCCAACGAGGTGAAGGCCTTCGAGTTCGAGTTCGCGCGGCAGGCGCGGCTCGACGCCGAGATGAACGTGACGGAGCTGAAGCTCGCGACGTCGCAGAGCATGGTCGAGACGCTCGACTTCGACGTCACCATCCCCGACACGGCCGGCTTCGACACGCTGGAGGTCGACCTCGCGCTCGACTGCCCGCGGCACATGGACGCGGAGTGCGGCGCGTGGGACTACCTCTCGCACCTCTGGCTGTGCGAGCCGGACACCGACGCTGACGGCGGCGCGACGTGGCGCTGCGACACCGAAGTGGCGCGGTGGATTACGCCGTACTGGCGCGAAGGCCGCTGGGTGACCGACATCTCGCAGCAGCTCGCGACGCTGACGCCGGGGCCGAAGCACCTGCGCTACTACGCGAGCCGTCAGTGGAGCCCGCGCGAGGTCAACTACCTGGTGTCGTTGGCGTTCCGTTTCAGCAACCGCGCGCGCGGCATGCGCCCGGTGCAGACGACGCCGCTGTGGACGGGCGGCGTGTGGAACGAGCTCTACGACGGCGCGCGCATGCCGGTGACTGTCGACATCCCCGCTGACGCGAAGAAGGTGGAGCTGGTCACCATCGTCACCGGTCACGAGGGCAACGCGCCGACCAACTGCGCGGAGTTCTGCAACCACCAACACATCTACACGGTGAACGGCACGGTGCACCGGCAGGAGTTCCCCGAGGCGCAGTCGAACAACACGTGCCTGCAGCGGGTGACGGCCGGCGTGGTGCCGAACCAGCACGGCACCTGGTACTTCGGGCGCGGCGGTTGGTGCCCCGGCCAGGACGTCGCGCCGTGGGTCGTCGACGTGACCGACGAGGTGACCAAGGGCCAGATGAACACCATCAGCTACCGCACCGAGTTCAACAACGCGCCGCTGACGTCTCGCCTGGGTCGCATCGTCTTGAGCAGCTGGCTCGTCGTGTGGAAGTGAAGGAACACCGCACACCGCCGCGCTGTCGGAGCCGTCATGCACGCCCTGCTGCTCGCCGTCGCGCTCAGTGCCGCCCCGCGCACCGTGGTCATCGTGCCGCTGGGGAAGGTCGACCCCGCCTTCCTCAACGCCGCCGCTGAGTCAGTGAAGCAGCGCGTCGACGCCGAGGTGCGCATCGACGCCGCCCGCGAGCTGCCGAAGTCGGCCTGGTACGAGCCGCGGAAGCGCTGGCGTGCCGAGAAGCTGCTCGACGCCATCGACGCGGACCCGCCGGAAGGCGCGTGGAAGGTGCTGGCCATCACCTCGGCGGAGATCTCCACGACCAAGGGCGACATCGTGGACTGGGGCATCGCGGGGCTCGGCAACATCGGGTCGCTCTCGAGCGTGTCGTCGACGTTCCTCTACACGAAGCACTCGAAGACGAAGGCGCAGGCGCTGCGGCGCTTCACGCACGTGGCGGTGCACGAGTTCGGGCACACGCTGGGGCTCGACCACTGCGAGACGGCGACCTGCCTGATGGCCGATTTCAAGGGGAAGGCGATGAAGGCGGCGGACGGCAGCAGCGGGCACTACTGCCTCAAGTGCCGCGGGCGCGTCGAAGCAGGTGTGCTGAAGCCGTGGCCATGACGTGGCACGCTGCGGCGCCATGCCGCGGTTCGCCGTCACGGTCGTCCTGAGCGCGTTCCTTCTCTTTCTGGTTCAGCCGCTCATGGGGAAGGTCGTCTTGCCGTGGTTCGGCGGCGCGCCCGCGGTGTGGACGACGTGTCTGCTGTTCTTCCAGCTCGTCTTGCTCGGCGGGTACGCGTGGTCGCACCTCGTGGTGCGTCGACTGCAGGGCGCGTGGCAGCGGCGCGCGCACCTCGCGTTGTTGGTGCTCGCCGTCGGCGTGGTGGTGGTGACCGGCGTCATGTGGGGCACGCCGTTGGTGCCGTCGCTCGCGCTGCGCCCGGCCACGAGTGAAGCGCCGATGGCGCGGTTGCTGCTCATCCTCACGCTGTCTGTCGGCTTTCCGTATTTCACGTTGTCGTCTACCGGCCCGCTCTTGCAGGCGTGGGTCGCGCAGCGCGTGCCGACGGCGCTGGCGATGCGGCTCTACTCAGCGTCGAACATCGGCTCGCTGGTGGGGCTGCTCGCGTTCCCCGTGTTGTTGGAGCCGTTCTGGCCGCTGCGCACGCTGGCGTGGGGCTGGAGCGTCGGCTTCGTGGTGTTCGCCATCGCGTGTGCGTCGCTCGCGTGGAACGCGCCGGTCATCGACCGGCAGCCAGCTGCTGAGACGAAGCTGCCGGCGGCGCGCGTGTCGATGTGGATTCTGCTCGCGTCGTTGCCGTCGGGGCTGCTGTTGGCCGTGACCAACCACCTCACGCAAGACGTCGCGCCGATTCCCTTCCTCTGGGTCTTGCCGCTCGTCATCTACCTCGCGAGCTTCGTCGTCACCTTCGACAACGATCGCTGGTACCACCGCCGGTGGACGATGCCGGTGTTCGGGCTCTCGGCGCTGACATGCGCGGGCCTGTTGCTGAGCCCCATCGAGAAATCGGCGTTGCTGGGGCTCGTCGGTCACTGCGGTTTTCTGGCCGTCGCGTGCTTCACGGCGCACGGCGAGCTGGTGAGGCTGCGGCCGGCGGGCGAGCACCTCACTGCGTTCTATTTGTCGGTGTCCGTCGGCGGCGCGGTGGGCGGGCTCGCGGTCGGGCTGGTGGCGCCGCTGGTGCTGCGAGATTTCTACGAGCTGTCGGTGCTGGGCGCGCTGACGGTGCTGGTCATCGCCTTCGTCGTCGCGCGCAGTGAAGGTGCGTCACGCTTCTCGAAGGCCGTGGTCGCGTTCGCCGTGTTGCTCGCGGTCATCTTCGGCTGGAGCACCACATCGCGCGGCTTCGACATCATCGAGACGCGCCGCGATTTCTTCGGCGTGCTGCGCGTCGAGAAGGACAAGCGCGGCATGGTGTTGATGCACGGCCGCGTGATGCACGGCTCGCAGTTCGAAGCGCCGGAGAAGCGGCGGCTGGCGACGACGTACTACGCGCCGGTGAGCGGGGTGGGGCGCTGGTTGACCGCGCAGCAGGCGCCGCTGCACGTCGGCGCGGTGGGCCTCGGCATCGGCACGCTGGCGGCGTACGCGCGGCCGGGTGACACGTACCGCTTCTATGAGATCAGCCCGACGGTGGTGGCCATCGCCGAAGGGCCACACTTCTCGTACCTGCGCGACGCGCCGACGAAGCCGGTGGTCGTCGTTGGTGACGGCCGCACGTCGCTCGAGAACGAAGCGCCGAACGCTTTCGACCTGCTGGTGGTGGACGCCTTCAGCGGCGACTCGGTGCCCACGCACCTGCTGAACCGCGAGGCCTTCGCGCTGTACCTCACGCACCTGCGCGCGCCGTCGTCGGTCATCGCGCTGCATGTGTCGAATCGGTACATCCACCTGCTGCCTGTCGTCGCGCGGCTCGCCGACGAGTTCGGCCTCAAGTCGATGGTCGTCGACTCGGGCGGCGGCACCGACTGGGCGCTGAGCTCGCTGTGGGTGTTGTTGTCGCGCGAGCCGGTGTCGCTCGAGGTGCCGGCGGAAGATCTCTACGACCTCACGAAGATCACCGGCCCGTTGTGGACCGATGAGTTCACTTCGTTGTGGGGGCTCGTGAACTGGTGAGCTTCTTCTCGTTGCGCGCGAACACCCACGCGCCGCACGCCAGCACCAGCTGCGCCAGCAAGCTCCACAGGTCGGGGAACAACCCCAGCGCGTCGACGCGAATGAACGGCACCGGGCGAATGGGCAACACGCCGACCTCCTGCAGGCCGTGCACGCCCTTGCCGAGCAGCATCACCGCGGTGACGACGAGCGCGATGGTCGAGACCTTGAACAGCGTCTGCATCGGCAGCTTGAAGCCCACCGTGCGCACCATGACGATGAGGCCCAGCAGCGCCACGAGGCCCGCGACCGCGCCCCACACCGCGCCGTCGAAGGAATCAGCGGCGAGCCCCTGGAGGAACAGCGCCGTCTCGAGGCTCTCGCGACCCACCGACGAAAACGCGATGAAGAACAGGCTCGCCGTGCTGCCCGACGCGAGCGCCTGCGTCATCTCGCCGCGCACCTCGGTCATGTGCTTGCTGATGTTGGCGCGCGCGTTGAGCCAGAGCGCCGCGTAGAGCAGCAGCGCCACGGCGACGAGCGCCACGATGGTCTCGAGCCACTCGCGGTTGGCGCCCGCGAAGAACTGGTGCGCAAAGACGAACGCCGCCGCGCCGAAGAAGAGCGAGGAGATCCACCCCGCGTGCACCACGCGCGCGAGCTGCGTGGCCTGCATCTTCTTGAGCACCGCCAGCAGCGCGCCCACCACGACGACCGCTTCGAAGCCCTCACGCAACAAGATGAGCAGCGCGGCGACGAACACCGCCCAGAAGCCCGACGCGTCGGTGCCCTGCTGGGCCTTGGTGAGGAGCACCTTCACCTCCAGCACCGAGGCCTCGAAGTGCTCACCGCTCTGCGCCGCCAGACGCGCCCGCGTGAAGGCCTGCTCGAGCTGGCCCACCAGCCGCTCGTCGCGCGCGCGCAGTGCAGGCTCCACCGGCTCGAGGCCGTTCAAGTACGCGTCGACGATGGCCTGCCGCGCGCCGTTGGTGTCGCCCTTCGCGTACAGCTTGAGCGCGTCGTCGAGCAGCTGCTGCGCGATGGAAAGCGAGCTGCCGTCCTCCTTCGGCATCACGCGGCGCAGGCACGCGACCTCTTTCTCTCCGTACTTCGCGGCGAGCTGCACGTCGGTCGAGGTGGCCAGCTCGTCAACCGGCACGCGCGGCGGCACGTGATCGCACGGCGGCTGACGCAGCGTGAAGATGTGGAAGGCCTGCGCCCAGCGCGTGTCTTCGGGAAGCGAGTCGAAGGCCGCCATGCCGGTGCCGGGAATGCCGAAGCTGGTGGTGTTGAACACCTTGTACGGCGTGAGCGTCGCCATGCGCTCGGCGTCGAGGAAGTTGGCCGGCGGCGGCTCGAGCGCTTTCGCGACCTCGGTGTCGGCTGCGCCGGTGACGCCGTGACACGTCGCGCACACCGCCTCGTACTGTTGCTTGCCGACGTCGAGCGAAGGCGCGCGCCTGGGCGCCTGCACGAGCTGCTTGTCTTTCGAGATGGCCTTGGCGAGCGCGCCACACAGCGGCGTCACTTCGGCCGCGGGCTTACCTTCGACGATGACGGTCTGAATCGCCTTCGCGCGCTCGACGTACGCGGCGGCTTCTGCGCCGCCGGCCTCGAGCTGCTTGATGACCTCGTCGGCGAAGCCGCGCTGCTCTTCGAGCTCGGCCTGGTCGCCGGTCGCGAGCGCGTTGGCGTAGTCACCTTCGAGGTACTCGAGCAGACCGACCACGCGGTGCCAGCGGGCGTCATCGGCGAGCGCCGCGGAGGCGCACAGCAACACGGCCAGGAACATCGAACGCATGCAGCTGCTCTAACGCCATTTTGCGAACTGAAGTCAAAATAGCGCATGCCCGGTTGTGCTAGTCCCCGGGCCCATGTCGGAAGCCGCGTACCTCGGCCTGTTGAAGGAAGTCCTGGAGCATGGTCGCGATCGGAAGGACCGCACCGGCGTCGGCACCCGCGGGTTGTTCGGCGGCCAGCTGCGCTTCGATCTGCGCACGTCGTTCCCGTTGCTGACGACCAAGAAGGTGCACCTCAAGTCGATCATCCACGAGCTCCTGTGGTTCGTGCGCGGCGACACGCAGGTGAAGTCGCTGAAAGACGTCGGCGTCAGCATCTGGGACGAGTGGGCCACGGCCGAGCAGACCGCGCGCTTCGGTCGGCAGGCGGGCGACCTGGGGCCGGTGTACGGCCACCAATGGCGCAACTTCGGCGCGACGAAGACGGCCGACGGCACCTTCGAGCGTGATGGCGTCGATCAGCTCGCGCGCCTGATGCACGACCTCGCCGAGAAGCCGAACAGTCGGCGGCTCATCGTCACCGGCTGGAACCCGGAAGAAGCGGACCAGGTGGCGTTGCCGCCGTGCCACACGCTCTTCCAGTTCCACGTGCAGGACGGCGAGCTGTCGTGTCACCTCTACCAGCGCAGCGCCGACCTGTTCCTCGGCGTGCCGTTCAACATCGCGAGCTACGCGCTGCTGACGATGATGGTGGCGCAAGCCGCGGGCCTGAAGCCGGGCGACTTCGTGCACAGCTTCGGCGACGTGCACCTGTACTCGAACCACTTCGATCAGGCGCGTGAGCAGCTCTCGCGCACGCCGCGCGCGTTCCCGGTGATGAAGGTGAACCCCGCGCGCACCAACCTCTTCGAGTTCCAGTTCGAGGACTTCACGCTGGAAGGCTACGAGCCGCACCCGGCCATCAAGGCGCCGGTGGCGGTGTGAGGCCGCTGGCGCTCATCGTCGCGCAGGCGAAGAACCGCGGCATCGGGCTGAACGGCAAGCTGCCGTGGCACGTGCCGGAAGACCTGAAGCGCTTCAAGGCGCTCACCACCGGGCACGCCATCCTCATGGGGCGCACGACGTTCGAGTCCATCGGGCGGCCGCTGCCCGGTCGTCGAAACGTGGTGTTGTCGCGCAGCGGCGCGACGTTCCCGGGCTGCGAGACGGTGCCGTCGCTCGACGCCGCGCTGGCGCTCGTGCGCGATGACGCCATGCCGTTCATCATCGGCGGCGCGCAGCTGTACGCCGACGCGTTGCCCCGCGTGACGCACGTCTTCCTGACGCAGCTCTCGCAAGACGCCGAGGCCGACACGTTCTTCCCCGAGCTCGCGCGCGACGCGTGGCGTGAGGTGAAGCGCGCGCCGGGCGTCACCGCAGGCGTCGAGTTCATCGACCTGGAGCGCGTGACGTGAGCGTGGCCGTCGCGGACCGGCTCGTCTTTTCTCAGACGGTCGAAGGCTTGTTCCTGCGCGCGCTCAAGCCGCAGCTGACCGACCGGCTGATGGACCGGCTCGCGAGCGAGGCGGGCGTCGATCTGCGCGCGCCGCTCAAGCCCGGCTACGCGATGGCTTCGTGGGACCGCGCCGTCTCCATCGCGGCCGAAGAGCTGCACCCCGGCGTGGCGCTGCCCGTCGCGTTCGAGCGGCTCGGCGCCGCGCTGACGCAGGGCTACTTCGACACGATCATCGGCTCAGCGATGGCGGCCATGCTGCGGCTCATCGGCCCGTCGCGCGCCATCCGCCGCATCGAGCGCAGCCTGCGCAGCGGCAACAACTACAGCCAGACGAAGCTGGTCGACCTCTCGCCCAGCCACTTCGAGATCCACACCAACGAGACGGGCCGGCTGCGCGACAACCTGCGCGGCGTCATCCGCAAGGGCATGGAGGTCTCTGGCGCGAAGAACGTGCGCTGCACCGTGCTGCGCTTCGACGACGCGAGCTGCGTCTACGACATCGAGTGGGACGCATGAGTGTCCCGTTCGACCAGCGCGGCGTCTATGCGCACACCGTCGACGGCTTTTTCCTGCGCGGGCTCAAGCGGCAGCTGACCGACCGATTGCTCGATCGCGTGCGAGACGATGCGGGTATCGATCTGCGACGGCGCTTGGAGGTGCTGTACCCGCTGCCGGTCTGGGAACGCGCGGTGAGCGTCGCGGCCGAAGAGCTGCACCCCGGTGTGCCGCAGCCCCTGGCCTTCGAGCTGCTCGGCGCGGCGCTCACGCAGGGCTACTTCGACACGTTGGTGGGCCAGGCGATTCGCCCGATGGCGGTGTTGCTCGGGCCCGGGCGCGCCATCCATCGCATCGAGGCCAGCGTGCGGAGCGCGAACAACTACACCGAGAGCAGCGTCATCAGGCATGCGCCCAACCACTACTCGGTCATCGTCAACGAGGTCGGTCCGCTGCGCGATCATCTGCGCGGCGCGGTGCGGCGTGGGCTGGAGGTCGCCGGCGCACGGAATCTCAGGTGCCAGGTCGCCAGTCACGATGCGACGCAGGTGATTCTCGACATCTCGTGGGACGAGTGAGGACGAATGAAGATCTACACGAAGACAGGAGACGGCGGCTCCACGTCACTCTTTGGCGGTGGCCGCGTCGGCAAGGACGACGCGCGGGTGCACGCCTACGGCGAGGTCGATGAGCTGAACTCGGTGCTGGGGCTCGCGCGCGCCGAAGGCCTCGCGACGCTCGACCCGTTCGTGGCCGAGCTGCAGCGCCAGCTCTTCACCGTCGGCTCGGTGCTGGCGACGCCGAAAGACAGCAAGGCCGCAGCGCACATTCCGCAGGTGCAGCAGGCGTGGATCGACGCGATGGAGGCCGCCATCGACGGCTACGACGCCGAGCTGCCGCCGCTGACGTCCTTCATTCTTCCTGGGGGCATGAAGTCCGCAGCGTACTTTCACCTCGCGCGCACCGTTTGTCGCCGCGCCGAGCGCGCCGTGGTGCCGCTGCACCGCGACGGCCTCGTCGACGCGCCGGTGGTCGTGTACCTGAACCGCCTTTCGGACCTGCTCTTCGCCATGGCGCGGTACGCCAACTTCAAGGCGGGCGCGAAAGACGTCCCCTGGGTGGCCCCGAAGTAGCCGGAACGGGCGGGCCGCCGCGGGCGTCGTTGGGGCAGCAACTTTCCCACGTGGTGAGACGAAAACCCTCACACTGGTTACGTCCTTCGGTTCGCCGTGGGCTCGTGGCCGTCTTCCCACAGTCACCCGGCTTTCAGAGGTTCCCCCATGTCGAACGAGATTGGCCGCCCCGGCGCACGCCCTGTTCCCCAGAGCCTTCGCAGCGAGCGCGCCGAGACCACGGCGTCGAAGGCGCGCGCGCTCAAGCCGGTGGAACAGTCGCGTGACGAGTTCAAAGACGCCGACGCGGCGCCCGTGAGCATCGACGCAGGCCTGCCGCAGGTGGCGAGCGACGCGCGCACGTTCCGCGCCGGCGAGCTGGCCGCGCCTGCGCCGTCGGGCGACGTCGAGGCCATTCGCCGCCGCGCTGACGACTACCGCGCCACGCCCGCCGAGCGTGAGACCGCGCTGCGCGAGCTGGGTGACCTCGCCGCCGAGGGCAACCGCGACGCCGTGCGCGCGCTGTCGCTCAGCTCTTCGCCCGAGGCCGCCAAGCAGCTCGTTCGCGCGCCGGGCAGCGCGCTCTCATCGTCTGACTACGCGGCCATCGCGCGCGGCGCGGGCAGTGACCCGGCGGTGCAGGCCGAGCTGCGCACGCGCATCGCCGCCGGTGACGCCAACGCCATCGCGGGCGTCGCCAGCGTGGTGAACGCCGGCTACTCCGGCCGCGCCGAGCTGGCTTCGGCGCTGGCTTCGGCGCCGGAGGGCGCGTTGACGGAGCGCGCGTGGGAAGCGCTCGGCAAGGAAGCCGGCGCCGGCAACCTCGAGGCCATCAGCCGCCTGACCGAAGGCGCGCGCGCGGGTGATGCGGGCGCGCTCAAGGGCCTCGAGGCGATGAACCTGCACGGCATCTCGCGCAGCCACCGCGACCAGGCGATCGACATTCTCGGCGAAGCGGCCATCGAGAACCCCGCGGCGATGGACACGCTGCGCGCGATGCACGATCGCGGCGCCACTCGTCGCGAAGGCGGCGTCGACACGTACTTCAATGCGGTCTCGCGGCTGACCGACCCGGCGCGGCTCTCGGCCGAGGTGCAGCGCATGAACGAGCGCGGCGAGCTCTCGCGCTTCATCGAAGGCGCGCACCCGCAGCGGCTGACCGAAGGCCCGCTCCGCGCCGAGCTGATGAAGGTCGCGCTGGGCCCGCCGGCGAACGAAGCGGTGACGCGGTCGCTGAGCGACGCGCTCCGCAACGCCGATTTCCAGGACTCGACGCTGCTGCGTGAGTGGGGCCCGGAGGGCATCGACAAGGCGCGCGCGGGCGTGATGTCGGAGATTCAGCGTCGCGCCGAGACGGACCCCGATATGAAGAAGCTGTCGGACCTGCTGCTGGTGGCGCAGCGCGCGTCGACAGACCCCGACTTCGCCGCGCAGATCGATCAAGACGCCCTGCAGGGCCAGCTGCGCGAGCTGATGGAGAAGCCTTCGGTGCAGCAGACGCTGGCGGAGATCCGCGAGCAGTCAGACGTGTTCAACGTCGGCGACAAGATGGCCGAGCGCATGGAGAGCCCGGCGTACCAGGACCGTCTGCGCCTGATGTCGCCCGACGAGCGGCAGCGCACGCTGCAGCAGGACCTGGGGCAGCTCGCGCAGGTCGACCCGGTGCGCGCGCAGTCGGTGGCCGCGAAGATCGCCGCTGATCAGATCGCCGCAGACCCTGTCGCCGCGCTCGCCGAGATGCCCGCGGCCGACCGCGAGGCGTCGATCGCCACCGTCGCCGCCAACCTCGGCATTCCCGCCGCGGCCGTCGGCCAGATGGTGCAGTCCATCCTCGATGCGCGCGCGAAGGGCGACCCGTTGCCCGCGCTCGACAGCATGCTGTCGGGCTTCAACCTGTCTGACGCGCAGCGGGCCTCGGTGGCGCGCGCGTTTGGCACGGGCGCCAACGTCGTCAACGGCCTCGCGGCCGCGGTCTCGGCGGTCGGCATGGTCGAAGCCGCGCTCGCGGGCGACGTCATGGCCGCCATCAGCAACGGCGGCGGCTCGGCGGCGGCGCTCTCGACCATCTTCTCGAACTCGCCCGGCTGGCTCGGCGCGGCGGCGCGCTGGGGCGGCATCGTCGGCAACGGCGCGTCGGCGGTCATCAGCGGCATCACCGCCTACGAAGACGCCATGCGCGGTGACTACGTCGGCGCGGCCGGCAACGGCATGATGGCCGCCGGGTCTGCGGCGCTGGTGGGCAGCGGCGTGCTGGCGATGACGCCCGGCGCACCGGCGGCGCCCGCGGTCGCGGTGGTGGGCGCGGCGCTCATCGGCGCGGGCTGGGTGACCGACCAGTTCTCTGACGCCGACTACGAAGCCGCGGCGCGTTCGCTGGGGCTCTACCGCCAGTGACGGCTACGCGAGCTCGAGCTGTACGCCGCGCTCGCGCATCAGCCTGACCAGCACCTCAAAGAGCGTCTCGCCTTCGCCTTGTCGGGCGGCGGTGAGGCGCTCTTGCCATTCGTGGCGGTTCTCTTCGGCCACGCGGTACAGCCTCGCCTCGAGCCAGCGCGCGGTCTCTGCGTAGCCGAGCCTGGTGCGTGAACGCTCAGCGTCGAGCCACCGCACCTCGAGGCCTTCGTCGAGCAGCTCCTCGAAGGCGTCGAGGTTGCGACCCCACGACGCGCCATCGAACAGGCTGCGCGTCACTTCATCGTAGAAGCCGGCGAGGTCGTCGATGTGTGCGCCGTCGATGGTGCGTGGGGTCATGACCTCATTGTAAGCAGTCAGGTCGATGAACTCTCAGCCCAGCGGTAACCGGAAGCTGCGCCTCGCGATCGGCCTCATCATCGCGGTGGTGTCCCTCGTGTCGTACTTCGGGCGGAGCAGCACGAACGAGGTGACGGGCGAGGTGCAACAGGTGTCGATGACGCCGCGCGAAGAGGTGCAGCTCGGCCTCGCGGCGGTGCCGTCGCTGACGCAGCAGTACGGCGGCGCCGCGGACAGCGCGTTGTCGGCGTACGTGGAGTCGATCGGCAACCGCGTGGTGGCGCGGAGCGTGGCGCGCGACTCGAAGTACCAGTTCAAGTTCGTGGTGCTGAACGACACGCGCACCATCAACGCCTTCGCGTTGCCCGGCGGCCCGGTGTTCATCACGCGGGCGCTGCTGGCTCGCCTGGGCGACGAAGCGCAGCTCGCGGGCGTGCTGGGCCATGAGATCGGCCACGTGCTGGCGCGGCACGGCGCGCAGAAGCTGGCGAAGGCCGAGCTGACGCAGGGCCTGGTCACGGCCACCGGTGTCGCGACTGAAGACCGCCGGCAGGCGCAGCTCGCTGCGGCCGCTGCGCAGCTGGTGGTGATGAAGTACGGCCGCGAAGACGAGCTCGAGTCAGACGCGCTCGGCGTGCGGCTGATGGCGGAGGCCGGGTACGACGCGGCCGCGATGGTCGACGTGCTGGAGGTGCTCAAGGCGAGCGCCGGCGGCGCGCGGCAGCCCGAGTTCTTCTCGACGCACCCCAACCCCGAGAACCGCATCGGCGAGATCCAGATCGCCATCGCGAAGGCGGGGAAGGGTGGCGAGCGCAACGTCGAGGCCTTCGAGCGCGCGGTGCGTTCGCGTGGTGGTGACACCGCGCCGCCGCCTGCACCGGCGGTCGACGACGCGCCCCGCGCGAAGGGCCCCACGCTGCCGGCCGAAGCGCTGCAGACGCTCTCGCTCATCGACGAAGGCGGCCCGTTCCCGTACCCGCGCGACGGCGTCGAGTTCCAGAACCGGGAAGGCCTGCTGCCGCGAAAGCCTGCGGGCTACTACCGGGAGTACACCGTGAAGACGCCCGGCGAACGCACCCGCGGCGCGCGTCGCATCGTCACCGGCGAGAACGGCGAGCGGTACTACACAGACGATCACTACGAGTCGTTCACCCGCGTGAAGTGAGCCCTGCACATCTCGCTTGAGCCATGTGGGTCGATCGGGGCATTTTGCCCCTCATGACCGACGCGAAGGAAATTCTGGAGCGGAACGAGGCGTGGGCGAAGGCGCGCGTGGAGGAAGACCCGGCGTACTTCAAGCGGCTCGCGAAGAAGCAGAACCCGCAGGTGTTGTGGATCGGCTGCAGCGATTCGCGCGTGGCGGCGAACGTGGTGACGGGCACGGCGCCGGGCGAGATGTTCGTGCACCGCAACATCGCCAACCTCGTGGTGGCCACCGACCTCAACATGCTCTCGGTGTTGGACTTCGCGGTCAGCAAGCTGAAGGTGAAGCACGTAGTGGTGTGCGGCCACTACGGCTGCGGCGGTGTGGAAGCGGCGGCTGGTCAGAAAGACCTCGGCCTCGTCAGCCACTGGCTGCGCAACATCGAAGACACGTTCTGGGCGAACCGCGACGCGCTGCGGGCCATCAAGAACAAGACCGCGCGCCTGGATCGGCTGGTCGAGCTCAACGTTGAGGCGCAGGTGCTGAACCTCGCGAAGACCGCCATCGTGCAGGCGGCGTGGCGCGGCAAGCGCGAGCTCATGCTGCACGGTTGGGTCTACGGGCTCGAGACCGGCCGCCTCAAGTCGTTGCGGACGATGAAGGGGCCCGGCGACCTCGACGCGGTCTTCCGCTACGCGGCGACGTAACCACGCGCCTCAGTAGATGTTCATCGGCTGCGCCGACCCCGAGGGATGAAGCATGGTGCCAAG
>CAYWON010000151.1:6106-16893 GCA_964459885.1 uncultured Archangium sp. | reverse complement strand
CTACGCGGCGCGCGCCGCGAGTCCCTCTGCACGGCGTTTCTCAGCAACCTGCTAGACGAGCCGCATGCTCGTCAGGTCGAACCTTCCGCTCAACCGCATCGTGTCAGGCACGTGGCGAGCAGGTCTGATTGTCCTCCTGACCTGCGTCGTGGCCTTCGCTGTCGACTTCTACCTGCTGAAGAAGTTCTTCGAGTTCCCCGCGATGGTGCCGACGGTGCTCGGCACCGCGTTGGCGTTCTTCATCGGCTTCAACAACAACCAGGCGTACGGGCGCTGGTGGGAAGGCCGCATCATCTGGGGCGGGCTCGTCAACGAGTCACGAACCTGGGCGCGCCTGTGCGTCTCGCTGCTCGGGGACGACGAGGTGTCGCGCCGGTTCGTGCGCCGGCAGATCGCCTTCATCTACGCGCTCAAAGACGCGCTGCGCGACGCGAAGGACGGCACGTGGCGCGCGTTCCTCCCGACTACAGACGTCGAGGTCGTGGCGGCGTCGCGCAATCGGCACAACTTCATCTTGTTGCTGCAGGCGCGCGAGCTCCGCGCCGTCTACGCCGAGAAGCGTATCGACGGGTACCAGCTGCTGGAGTTCGAGCGGACGTTGTCCAACATCACGAACGAGATGGGCCGCGCCGAGCGCATCAAGAGCACCGTGTTCCCGTCCACGTACAACTTCTACACGTACTACTTCATCTTCATTTTCATGTTCAGCGCGACGTCCGTGATGGCCAGCTCCATCGGCGCGTGGTCCATCGTGTTCGGCTTCCTCCTTGGCTACGTCTTCCTGACCATTCACATCATCGGCCGGCTGCTCCTCAACCCGTTCGAGAACATCCCCACCGGGCTGGCGCTTGATCAGATCTCCCGGAACATTGAGATCAACCTCCTCGAGATGCTCGGCGAGAAGGACCTGCCCGCCCCCATCACGCCGACGAAAGACTTCGTCATGTAGTCGCGCTCAGAGCGGCGGCAGGTGCGGCACCAGGGCCAGCGCCGCCCGCACGTCGCGCTGGAGCTGCCGCGTGGTGAGGCTGGTGGCGATGATGCCGAACGCCATGCGGTGGGCCAGCAGCACCGTCTCGACCGTCAGCGCCGCGTCGACCAGCCCGGCGCCCTGCGCGCGCTTCAGTGAGGCCGACAGCAGCTTCTTCATGCGCGTCTCACCGTCGTAGTTGGCGAGGCTGCGCCGCGCGTCGACCGCCAGCTCCGCGAAGGCCGCGCTCTCGATGGTGTCGCCGATGAAGTGCCGCCACAGCGTGAGGAACGCCTCGGGTCGCTCGTCGGCCGCCAGCGCCTCGTAGCGCGCCCAGTTCTCGTCGAAGACCGCGAACGCCAGCGCCAGCCGTGTGGGGAAGTGGCGGTACAGCACGCCCTGGCCCCGGTAGACAGAATCAAAGGGACCGAGAGATGGCCTTCGACAAGACGTACGACGTAGTGGTGGTGGGCACCGGCGCCGCAGGCTTCGCCACAGCGCTCGGCGCGGTCGACGAGGGCTTGAGTGTGTTGCTGCTCGAGAGCACCGGGAAGTGGGGCGGCAACAGCGCCAAGTCGGGTGGTGGCATGTGGCTGCCCAACAACCCGCGGGCTCGACGCTGGGCCCCGCAGTCGTGTTCGGGTTGCGCGGCGCGCGGCACATGGCCGGGAAGCTCAAGTAGCCGTCACAGCCCCGCGTCGACGGCCACCAGGTTGGCGGCGCGGTCGATGGCGTCGTCCACCGCGCGACACTCGAGCGGCGTCCAGTGCATGCGCACGTGCTGCACGCCGCGCTCGATGTCTTCCTTCGGCACCTTGTCGGCCTGCAGCTTCTTCTTGAGCGCCTGCAGCTCCTTCTCGAGGTCGGCGCCGCGCGCGCACGCGAGCTCCGCGGCGGTGAAGCGCTTGCACTCGCCGACCCACGCGATGCCCAGGCGCGTCTTCGCGTCGGGAATGCGCTCGAACATCGGCGGCTTCTCACCGCCCAGCTCCTGCTTCTCGAGCGCGGTCCACACCTTCGGCCACAGCTGCTCGCAGCTCGCGGGCGGAGGCGACGCGGTGAGGACCATGAGCAGGGCAATCAGCATGTCGCGCAGCCTACTGCCGGCGCGCCGCCAACGCCTCGCGCTGCCGCTCTTCCTGCGCGCGCACCTCGGGCGTCATCTCAGGCCCGAACTCTTCGAGCTCCTGCACGCGGCGCAGCTCCACCTCGCCGTCGCGGAAGGGCGCGCGCTTGAGCCACTCCACCGCTTCTTCGAAGGTCTTCACCTGCAGAATCCAGAAGCCGGCGACCAGCTCCTTCGATTCGGTGAAGGGCCCGTCGATGACGGCGCGCTTGCTGCCGGCGTACTGAATGCGCGCGCCGCGCTTCGAGGGGTGCAGCCCCTCGCCCGCCAACATCACGCCGGCCTTCACGAGCTCGTCGTTGAAGTCGGCCATCTCCTTGAACTCGTTCTCGACCGGCAGGGTGTTCTCGTTCTCGCCGCTGGACTTCACGATGACCATCACGCGCAAGGGTGGCTCCTTGGTTGGGCGGGAAGAAGTTCCCGCGTTCAAAGAGACGTCGAAAGACCTCACGCGGAATCGACAATTGCTGTTTCGAGGCTGTAACCGATTGGAACGACAAGAATTTCATCGTCATGGGAAGCGTGGGACACTCGCGGGCATGCGTGCGTTGCTCCGGTTGATCCTGCTCTGTGGCCTGGCGGCGGGGTGTGCCAGCAACCCGCCGGCGACCGGAAAGATCCGCGTCGACGTCGAGCTCGAAGCGGGGCTCACCAGCCGCTGCGTGAAGGTCACTGTCTCTGACGGTGACGAGCGCAAGGAAACGGCGCCGATGCTGACCGACGGCAAGACGTCGCTGGTGGTCGCGGTGCTGCCCGAGGGCATGCGCAGCATGGTGAAGGTGCAGGCGCACGGCTACAGCGACGACGGGTGTACGCGGCTCACCTCGCCGGCGGAGCGCAGCGACGCGGTCAACGCGATGTTCGAGGTGCCGGTGCACAACGTGCGGCTCGTGGTGCGACGCGCGGACGACCTGTCTGACGCTGGCACCGACGCCGGCGTGGACGGCGGCGTTGACGCGGGGACTGACGCTGGCGTCGATGCGGGCGTCGACTTCGACGGCGACGGCTACGTGGTGGGCGTCGACTGTGACGACAGCCGCGCCGACATCAACCCCGACGCGCAGGAGCTGTGCGGCGACGGCGTCGACAACGACTGCGACCTGTTGGCTGATTGTCAGCAGCGGCCGCTCTGCGACGGCATGGCGTGCATGGGCGGCACGTGCATGGCCGGCGTGTGTGTGCAGCCGATGGAGACGCTGTGTGGTGACGGCCTCGACAACGACGGCGACAACGCGGCCGACTGCCTCGACAGCGACTGTCTGGACCTCGACTGCAGCGACAGCAACGCGTGTACGTCGAGCGAGACGTGCGCGGCCGATGGTGGGTGCGTGCCGCTCTTCACCGCGACGTGCGTCTCGCCGCCGGTCTGCTTCACCACGCCGGGCACGTGCAACGCCGCCGACGCGGGGTGTGACTACGTGCCGACCAGCGGCGCTGCGGGGTCGTGCGACGACGGCTTCAAGTGCACCACGAGCGACCGCTGCGACAACGGCAGCTGCGTGACGACGCCGGTGACCTGCAACAACCCGAACCAGTGCCAGGCCACCGGCGTGTGCCGTGAAGACCTCGACGGCGGCTGTTTCTACCCGCCGCTGGCCGTCACCGATGGCTGCAACGACGGCGACGACTGCACCACGGCCGACCACTGCGACGGAGACGGCGGCTGCACCGGCTCGCGCAGCGACTGCACGCCACCTTCGCCGTGCCATGTCTTCACCAACAGCTGCACCAGTGCGGGCGCGTGCGTGTTCGCGCCGCAGCAGGGCCCGGCGTGTGATGCCGGCATGGGTGTGGTGGGCACGTGCGGTCCGAACTTCACGTGCGTGCCGCCGGTGGCCGCGCTGTTCCCGTACACGCCGAGCAACTTCACCGAGGCGCAGCTGCCGGACGCTGGCGCGTCGTTGACGGTGACGGCCAACACCACCATCAACACCAACACCGTGCCGCCGATGGTGTCGAACGCCCTCGTGCTGCCGCCGATGATGGAGATTGATGGTGGGCTGCTGTTCCGCATCGACACGCTCACCATCAACCCTGGCGTGACGCTGATGTTTACCGGGAGTCGTCCCGTCATCTTCGCGGTGACCGGTGACGCCACCGTCGGTCTCGACGCTGGAGTGGTGGCGCGCGCGGGCGCAGGCAGCACCGACTGCGGCGGTGGTGGCACCGGTACGCAACCGGGCAATGGCAACTGCGAAGCCGGCGGTGGCGGCGGAGGCTTCGGCAGTGCGGGCGGCGTGGGCGGTCAATGCATGGGTGGGACGCGCGGCACCGCCGGTGGCGTGAACGGCAACGCGGCGCTGACGCCGTTGCGCGGTGGTTGCCGCGGTGGTGGCACGCAGACCGATGCGACGCTCGGTGGTCCGGGCGGCGGCGCGTTGCAGCTCTCGGTGGCCGGCACGCTGCGGATCAACGGCTTCGTGAGCGCGCCAGGTCGCGGTGGCGAGGGCGCGTCAGGCAACAACAACGGCGGCGGTGGCGGTGGCAGCGGAGGCGGGTTGCTCCTCGAGGCGAGCGTGCTGGACCTGCAAAGCAACGCGCGCGTGACCGCAAACGGCGGCGGTGGTGGCGAGGGCGTGGAAGACGCCACCGGTGTCGATGGGGACGATGGGCACACGTTCGATGATCAGCCCGCGGCGGGTGGCGCGGGTGCGAGTAACGGCTTCGACGGTGCTGCTGGCGCTGCCGGGAATACGGTCGCAGCTGACGGTCGGCCGAATGGTGGTAACAACAACACCGGCGCCGGTGGAGCAGGCGGTGGTCTCGGGAGAGTTCGCTTCAACGTGATGACGTCGTGCACGCGCAACGGCAGCGCCATCGTGAGTCCGGCGGCGACGTTTGGTGCCGCGACCTGCCCCTGAGTGGTGCGCTCGCGAGCGACGGCCTTGATGGGTGCGGACAGAACGGTGACCGACGTCGTGCGCGCGGCCAGCCGGCCCCGCGACCTCGCGGTGAAGTCGGTGCGACTGGACCAACTGACGGGTCATTCGCTCCATTGGCGCATTGGCGGTGCGGTTCACCCGTCGGAACACCGCGCGCGGAACTCGAAGCCGCGATGGGCGCGGCTGAGGTCTTCGGGCACCGCTTCCGCTACGGCAGCCGCGACGGCCTCGATGGGCGCGGACAGAACGGTGACCAACTGAGGGCGATTTCTTCCCACCGGTGCACCGGTGGGAAACTTCAACGCACAGAACGCCGTGGCCTCACTTCGGGCGAGATCGAGGGCCCGCGACGCGATGGGCACGGCCGAGGTCTTCGGACACCGCTTCCTTCGGGCCGTCGCTCACGACGCGCGCGGCGTCACCGTGCCGGCAGCGACGTCGAACCACTTCGTCTCTGGCCCCGCAGCGCGCTGCACCAACTGCGCATCGGTCGTCGTCAGCACCGTCTGCGCCCCTGAATCAGCCAGGTAGCCCATCAAGAACGCGTTGCGCTCGGGGTCGAGTTCGCTCGACACGTCGTCCAACAACAACAACGGCAAGAACCCGTTCTGCGCCTGCAGGTTCTCAATCTCCGCGACCTTCCACGCCAGCACCAGCGCGCGACACTGGCCCTGACTCGCGAACGCGCGCGCCGACTTCTCTCCAAGCCGGATCTCGAGGTCATCCGCGTGCGGCCCCACCGACGTGAAGCCGCGCTCGACGTCGCGCGTGAGCCGCTCATCGAGCCGACTCAACATGCGCTCGGCCAGCTCGTTCTCTGACGCGGTCTCGAACACCAGCCCCTCGCCGAGGTGCGCCGGCGCGTACGAGAACGTCGCTTCCATCGGCGAACGGCCGATGCGCTGAAACGCCGCGCGCGCGCGCTCCGAGAGCTTCTCGAGCAACGCGCGCCGACGCACCCACAAGCGCGCGCCCAGCTTTGAGAGCGTCGCGTCCCACGCCTGGAGGTGGCTCATGGCCGCGCGTTCCTTCAGCAACCGGTTGCGGCTCTTCAACGCGCGGCCGTACTCGCGGTTCTCGTCGAGGTACGCCGGCACCACGTTGAAGACGCTGCGGTCGAGAAAGGCACGGCGCCCGTCGGGCCCGCCCTTCACCACCACCAGGTCGTCAGGCGTGAAGGCCACCACCGACACGCCGCCGAAGTACGCCTCCAGCGACCCTGCGCGCTTGCCGTCGACGAACGCCGTGCGCCCGCCGGGAATCACCTCGACGGAGATTTCACGCTCGGCGCCGCTGATGAGGAACCGCCCCGTCACCTTCGCCGACGGCTCACCGAAGCGGATCAGCTCGGACAGCTTGTTGGCGCGCAGCGGCTTGAGCGTCGCCAACAGGTAGAGGCCCTCGAGCAGGTTGGTCTTGCCCTGACCGTTTTGCCCGACGGCGACGGTGGCGCGCGGCGACGGCTCGAGCCGCGTGGGCTCGAGGTTGCGAAAGCGTTGGTACTCAAGCGACAGCAGCTTCACGGGGCTCTACTTACGCGCGTAGTGGCCCAGCTCGATGACCTGCTCGGGCAGGAAGATGAAGAGCCGGAAGTGCCGCAGCTTCGCAGCCGCGTCGAACGTCGACAGCACGTAGAGCCGGCCCTTGGTGTCGGCGCCGCGTTCCCACGGCGCGCTTTGGTCGGGCATGGTGAGGCGCTTCCATTCCATCGGGCGATTGGGGCGGCCATCGGGGAACTTGTTCTGCACCACGCCGCCCTCGGTCTCCCAGCCCGCGGCGTAGAGCCCGGTGGTGGTGAGCGCCACCGGCCAGCCGCCGAAGTTCTCGTAGTCGAGCACCTTCACCGGCACGTCGCCCTCGGCCTCGATGGGCAGCGACAGCTGGTAGCCGCCAGGCAGCGTGTAGATCTGCCCGTCGGAATAGCCGACGCGGCCCAGCGCGCTCTTGCTGTGGTCGAACCACACTTCGAGCGGCTCACCGCCGGCGAGCTCCAGCAGACGCGAAGACCAACGCGCCGGCGTGCCGGCCAGCTTCCACTCGTAGAGGTTGCGCGAAGTGACGAGGTAGCCGCGCGCGCGCATCAACCCGTCGGTGCCCAACGGCGTGCGCTCGAGCGCGAGGCTGCGAATGGGCACCGAGGGCTCCGGCTGCAGCACGGGCGCGAGATCGCCAGTGCCCGACGAGAGCTCATCGAGCGACGCTTCGGGTTGAAACTGCGCGTAGAGCCCGTCGTCGGCCGCGATGAACATCGCCATCAGCCCGCCATCATTCGCGACGAAGGCCTCGCCACCGGCGGAGCGCTGCACGGCTTCACCCGAGGGCGTGACGAGACGGCGGCCAAAGCGCACGCCACCGTCGCTGTCCTGCGCTTCATCGAGCGAGAGCTGCGCCAGCACGCCGCGCGAGGTGAGCGCCCAGCCGTTGACGCCGTGCACGGCGCTCATCAGCTGGATGTCTTCGGCGCTGCGCAGGTCGAGCTGCGAGTCGACGCGTCGGAACCCGCCGGGCTGGAGCGCGTCAGGCGTCTGCGCGGGCAGCACGGAAAAGAAGCGGTCAGCGACCGCCAGCAGCGACTGATGCACGCCTTTGCCCGGCACCGTGACCTCGACCGTCGACACGTCGAGCGGCACGCGGTCGAGGCGGGTGGGCAGCACCGTCGAGAGCGTCTCGCCGGCCCACACCTCGCCGTTGAGGCCACCGACCGCGAAGCCGCGCTGCGATGACGCGATGACAGGGCCTTCGTCACGGCGACGCGCAAGCGAGAGGTCGAACGAGAACGGCAGCGTCTGCACCTCGCAGCTGTCGCTGGGCACGACGGCGTTGCTGCCAGTGACGCGCACCAGCGTCTGGCCCGAAGGCCGCCCACACAACACGTCGACCCCGAGGCCGAGCGATTCAGGCAGCGGCGTCACCGCGTCGATGTTTCCCTGGTCGCATGGTCGGCAGTCGGCCCAGGCCTGCCGCAGCGTGTGCACGCGCGGCTCTGAGGTCGACACGCCGACCTGCCACGTCGAGAGCACCAACCGATTGGTCGCCGTCAGCAGCGTCGAGCCGAAGTTCATCGCCAGCGTGCCTTCGGTGGCGAGGCCGCTCGTGGTCGACACTTGTTCGAAGCCGCCGTCAGCGCCCTGCAGCCACAACCCGGTGCTGGTAAGCGCGACGGCAGCCGGCTGCGCGCGCGGCAAGCCCTGGCGCGCCAACGTGCCGATGTCGAGCACGGGGTCGACCAACGAGTACGACTCGGTGACCTGCATTCCCATCGGTCGCGGCACAACCTCGCCGGTGTGGCCCATGGGCGTGCCGTCACTCACTGACTGCAGGCGCGTACCGTTCTCCAGTTGGGTGACGCGCAGCACGTTCGCCCGCGGGCCGTCGGCGTTGTACTCGGACGAGCCGTCGGGCCGGCGGAACGCGTAGGCGAGCTGCTTCGAAGGGAAATCGATGCCGACGGCGCCGCTGAAGTTCATGGCGTTGAGGCTCAGCGTCGCGGCGATGGGTTGCCGGAGCGTGTCGGGCAGGTTCACCCCGCGCGTGAGCTGCCCGCGCTCGTTGACGAAGAAGCTGCCGGCGGACGTGCGGGCGAGCACCGCGGGCCGGCGCGACACGCTCCGCGCGACCGTCGTCACCGGACCGGTCAGCGTGAGCGGGTGCACGACGCCAGCGTCCAGGAACGCGTAGTCCGGCTGCACCGCGCGCCCTTCGAAGCGCGGGCCTTCGTACAGGTACTTCACGCACACGTTGTTAATGCCGCACACGTCGCCGGTGATGCACGGCATGTCGCGCGTCGCCGGCGGCTGGCTGAAGTCACACGGGTACGCGTTGCCGTTGTCGACGTAGAGGTTGTTGCACGAGAGCGCGGTGAGCGCCGCGAGGAGCACGAGACGCCGCATCACCAGAACCCTCCCGTCAACGCGAGGCCGTTGCCGGTGAAGAGCATGCGCGCCGAGATGCGCGTGCGCGCGTCATCGGGCGGCAGCAACCACGCGCCGAGGCCGAACATGATGGCGCCGGCCGACATCAACCCGATGCTGAGGAGCTTCTGCACGAGCAGCGACTGTTCCTGCGCGACGTAGAACTCGCGGTCGCGCAGGTTGACGCCCTGGCAGCGGCCGTCGGGCAGCGGGCCGCCGGGGCAGAGTTCGTCGTTGAGCGCGCCTTCACGCGAGAGCGCCAGCAGCCCGACGACACCGCCGCCCAGCACCGTGGCGCCGCCGAGCCCCATCAACGTGATGGGCAAGACGCGCGACGGTGGTGGAGGCAGCGGAGAGCCTGTCGCTTCTGACGCGGCGTACGGCACGAGGTCGCGGATGGCCTCCAGCGACCCCGCCAGCTTGGAGCTGCGGCTGGCGGTCTGCGAGCGCTCGGTGTCGATGAGCTGCAGCGTGAGCTGGTACGCGGTGCCGACGCGCGCGAGCTGACCCGACAAGACGAAGCGCGCGGCGACGAGCTTCGAGAGGTCGGCGCTGCAGCCGAGGCCGTCTTCGCCGCACGCGCCCAGGAGCTGCTTCTGGCGCTCGGCGCCGATGATGGTCTGGAGGTCACGCGGGCCCAGCACCTCGAAGAGGCCACGCGAGGTGAGGTACGTGACGACAGCGTCGGTCATCGCGTTCGCTTCTTCGGGCGCGACCTGGAGCGCGGCGAGGTCGTTCACCACCAGCCGCGGCTTCTTGTCTTCGGCGAAACAGAGGGTGGCTGTCAGCAGCAGCAGCACGGCAGCGACGCGCATGACCGCGAACGTAGCGCAGCGCGAGAGCGAGGCGCTGACTTCGTGCGCGTCCACCCCTGAACCTCGTCTGCTCATGCACAATGCGCGCGACGCCATGAGCGACGACGCGCTGCGCACGAAACTCGAAGGCACCGAGCCGCTGCTGCGCGCCGCGCACCTCCGATTGCGGAAGCTCGTCTCGGCGCTCACGTCGCGTCGTTGGGAAGCCGAGCTGCGAGCGCTCGCTGCTGACGTCCGCGCCCACGTCGCTGACGACGCGCTCCATCGCGCCTTGTCGCACGCCGTTCGTCACGCCGAAGCAGAGGGTTGGCCCCGTGGCGCGCTGTCGATGTTGATCCGCTCCGTGCGCGACGACGACGCGGCGCTGCGCGCGCAACTCGAGCGCCGCGGCCACCCGCTCGACGTGCTGCTTCACGAAGTGCTCACCGCGCCCCACCGCGTGACGCCCGAGCGTCGGCTCGACGTGCTGACCGCGCTCTTCCCCGACGAAGACCCGGCGCTGCGCTCGTTCGCCGACGCCGTCGACGCGTTTCGGCGCGAGCCCACCGTCGCCACCTTCGACGCCGCGCGCGCGCACGACCTCGCGCCCGTCGACGCCGCGTGGCAACGCGTGCAGACGGTAGACCCACACCTCGCGCGCTGGCTGCGAGAGACCGCTCTTCCCGTCTCCACTGGAGCGCGGCTCGTCTTGAGGGCGCACCGCGCGCGCGAACACCTCGAAGGCCACTTCTCCGACGTGCTGGCGCACCGCTTCGTCGCCGTCACCCTGCGCGACGACGAGAAGGACCGCTGCTTCCGCTTCTGTCTCGCCCGCGCGCACGACGGCGCCGCGCGGCTCTCGTCGTCACCGCGCGACGCGCTCTTGATGCTGGCCAACGAGCTGAGCGGTCAACCCACCACGCGGCCAGCGCTCGTGGGCGGCCGGACACAGGTCGAAGCGTGGGCGCGCGCCGCCGACACGCAGCAAGACGACGACTGGAAGGCCCTGCGCGGGTGGCTGCGTTCGCTCAAGCCGGTGCGCGCGTTGCCGCCGCTGCAGCGCGGCCCCGAGACGCTGCTCGACCTGCTGTAGGTCAGCAGCCC